>NZ_JBIRZS010000005.1:0-233565 GCF_044391085.1 Paenarthrobacter sp. NPDC018779
CTCGGAGCAGACGGCTTCGGCTTCTCCGACACCCGCCAAGCCGCACGCCGCTACTTCAAAAACGACACCCACTCCATCGTCACCAAAACCCTGCAGATGCTGGCGGCGAGGGGCGAGGTTGAGGAGGGCGCGCCGTCGTACGCGATTGACCGGTACAAGCTGCTCGACGTCAACGCGGGCACCACGGGTGGCGCCGGCGGCGACGCGTAACAAGCCGACGCGCAATAAGGCGACACCTGACAAGTCGACCCAAAAGACCGCATGAAAAAGGTGGCGGCAGTGTTCCCAACGAACACTGCCGCCACCTTTGCGTTCAACCGGACAAGCTACGTCCCCAGATTCCTCCGGTCCACGACGAATCCGGTGGCTGCGTTCTCCCGGACGGCATTGATTCCGGCAACCACGGCTGCCAGGCTCGGGAACTGTGGCGACACTGCCACAACGGTTCCATCGTCGGCCGTGAGCCGGAAACGGAAGGTGTTGGTTCCTGCCTTGAGAATTTCGAAACTGCCCGCCATCTTGCTGACCTCCACGCGTCATTGCACCAGAGCTGATTTGAACGTGTCCCTTCAGACAGTAATCGCCGTCGGACGCCGCCAACAGCCCTACCCATGAGTAGTTTGCAACCGATTTTGGTAGATGTCCCGGAAAGCCTTGAAGGAGCTAGAGACCGCATGGAAGCCCGCGCGTATGGTGTGTTTATGACTCAATCCGGCACGGCGCCCATCACCGGCGTCCTGCTCGCTGCCGGGGCCGGCACCCGCTTGGGCCGCGGCCCCAAAGCCCTTCTGCCTTTCCGCGGGCGCACTCTGGTTGAAGTAGTGGCCGATACCCTGTTCGACGGCGGCTGCCGCGAGGTGGTGGTGGTACTCGGCGCCGAAGCCGAACGCATCAGGAACAGCACCGACCTGGAGCGGTACACCGTGGTGGAAAACGCTGCATGGGCAAAGGGAATGGCTGGCTCATTCCGCACGGGAATCGAGGCGGCATCGCAGGGCAACAGCATCATGGTTGCGCTGGTGGACCAGCCCGGATTAACCCCGACGGCGGTGAGCAGGTTGCTGGGCAGCCACCGTCCCGGCCGGATCACTGCGGCCGCCTACCCTGATGAGTCGGGCCAGCTGAAGCGCCGGCACCCGGTGATTATCGACGTCGGACTCCGCGCCGAAGCCGCTGCGGCAGCGAGCGGTGATACCGGTGCGCGATCGTTCCTGAAGGCGCACCCGGGGCTGGTGGACCTGGTAGATTGCAGCGATCTCTGCTCCGGCGAGGACCTGGATACCAAGGACCAGCTGCACCTGCTGGAGGGGTAAATTTGGGGGCATGATCCGCATCGAAAACGACGATCCCGCACGCCCCGACGTCCATGCCCTCTTGAGCGAACACCTGGCCGATATGTTCGCCACGTCGCCCGCGGAGAGCGTCCATGCCCTGGATCATTCGGCGTTGCAGCACGAGTCCATCACGTTCTGGACTGCCAGGGAAGACGGTGTGCTCCTGGGTTGCGGGGCGTTGAAGGTGTTGGGTGTTCCGGGCGAAGCGGAGATCAAGTCGATGCGGACCACTTCCGGGGCCAGGGGTCGCGGCGTAGCCACGTTGATGCTGAACCACATTGTGGCCGAGGCACGGAACCGCGGCTATGACCGGGTTGCCCTGGAAACGGGGACCGAGGAGTACTTCGCTCCCGCGCGGCGTTTGTATGCCAAGCACGGGTTCACGGAGTGCGCTCCTTTTGCCGACTACACCCTGGATCCAAACAGCGTGTTCATGGAACTCCCCCTTTAACCCAAGTAGGGGACAGCAAACGTCGCTATGGGTGTCCATTGCGACGTTTACTGTCCCCCAGTTGGGTAAGCGGGGTGGTTGGGTCAGACGGAGGCGGTGCTGCGGTCGCGGAGGGCCAGGTAGATCTTGTCCCGGGCGATGGGCAGATGGCCGAAGCGGATCCCTGTGGCGTTCCGGATGGCGTTGGCCAGCGCTGGAGCCACGGGGTTGAACGGGCTTTCGCTCATGGACTTGGCGCCGAGTGGGCCGGTGGAGTCGTTGGTAGTGGCAAAGTACACCTCGCTCCGGGGTACGTCCGCGAAGGACGGAATGTGGTACTGGCGCAGGATGTCCGTGGTGACCTGGCCGTGGTCATCCACCTTCACTTCCTCGTACAACGTGGCGCCCAGTGCCTGTGCGATGCCGCCCTCGATCTGCCCCCGGCATTGCCGCGGGTTGACCACCACGCCGGCGTCAGCCGCCTGGACGCTCTGCAGGATCCGCAACTCCCCCGTTCCCGTGTTGACGGCGACCCGGAAGCCATGGACGTTGAAGGCCACCGAGCGCGGCGTCCCACCCCAGTTGCCGTCGGCGGCGAGCCGGACGCCCTGGAGAGTGCCGGCGTCGTAAATCTCCTTCAGCGGCACCGAACGGTCGCCGCATTCCACGGCCCCCTCAACCAAACGGCAGCCCGCCAACGGAACACCGGTCAACGAGGCCGCCACGGTTTGGATGCGGGTGGCGAGCTCCAATGCCGCGGCAAGCGTTGCCTTTCCGGCCACCACCGTTCCGGCCGAACCAAATGCACCCGTATCGTGCTCAACGAGGTCCGTGTCCGATTGCCGCACCTGAATCTTGTACGCCGAGGAAGCCAGCGCCGTGGCAGCCAATTGCGCGTGGACCGTAGTGGTGCCGTTCCCGAACTCCGCCGTTCCGACGTCGACGGCGAACCTTCCGTCCGCTTCCAGGCTCACCCGGGTGTGGGCGAAGTGGCCGCGCGGCGGAACGGTATCGATCATGGACAGTGCCGCGCCTTCACCGGTAACCCACTCCGGGCCGAGGTCGTCGAGGCCCGCGGCACGGTAGCGTTCCTTGCCCCGGTCCAACGCATCGCGCACCAAGTCCACGCACTGGTCCAGCCCGTAGCTTCCGTAGTGCACGTCCTCTTCCGGCTCGGGCGTGGTGGAGAGCATGTGGTCGCCGGAGCGGACCATGTTCTTGAGCCTGAACTCCAGGGGGTCCATGCCGATCCCGACGGCGAGCTCGTCGATGGCGGATTCGATGGCGAAGATCATCTGGCTCAAGCCGTATCCACGGAAGGCTCCCGCCGGGACCGTGTTGGTATACACGGACTGGGCATCCACCTTCTTGTTGGCGCACTTGTACACAGCCAGGGATTCCCCGCAGCCGTGGAACATGACGCCCGGCGCGTGATTGCCGTAGGCGCCGGTGTTGGTGACCACGTCGAGTTGCAGCGCGGTGAGGTAGCCGTCCCGGTTGGCTCCCGCCTTGAGCTTGATGGTGAACGGGTGGCGCGTGGTGGTGGCAGTGAACTGCTCGGTACGGGTGAACTCAAGCTGGACTGGCCTGCGAAGGGCCAGGGCCGCCAACGCCACGAGGTCTTCCGTCAACACTTCCTGCTTGCCACCGAAACCACCGCCCACGCGGCCCGCGACCACGCGAACGTTCTCTGGCTGGAGCTCGAAGAGCCGGACCAGGGTGCGTTTCACCAGGAACGGAACCTGGCTGGAGGAACGGACCATGAGCCGGCCTTCCTCGTCCAGCCAAGCAATGGACGCGTGGGTTTCCATCGCCACGTGCTGCACGCGCTGGGTCTGGTACGTGTGTTCATGGATGAAGTCAGCGGCCGCGAACCCTTCCTCCACACTGCCGAGTTCCGCGTGGACCTCGGCCACCACATTGTCCAGCGGCCGGGCAATCCGGGACTGGACTGCATCCTTCTCCCCGTGGATCGCGGGAGCACCCGGGAGGATGGCTTCCTGCGGCGTGAAGACGGGCTCCAGGAGTTCATACTCCACTTCCAGGGCACGGGCACCGGCCTCGGCAGCTCCCACGGATTCGGCTACGACGGCGGCAACGCGCTGGCCAATGAAGCGGACTACGGTGTCCAGCACCCGGGTATCGTCCGGATCGTCGGTGTAGATCTCGTGTTGTGCGGTCGAGAACAGCTGTTGGGGCGCGTCCTCATGCGTGAAGACGGCAACCACTCCAGGCACAGCCAGGGCGGGTGCCTTGTTGATGGACACAATCCGGGCGTGGGCATGCGGGGAACGCAGGAGCTTGAGGTGCAGCAAGCCCGGGAGTTGCTCCGCCGGGACATCCAGGGTGTAGCGGGCGGTGCCGGTGACCACGGCCTGGCTGGCGGGTGCGGGGACGTTGTCGCCGAGCTGTCCCGCTTTGGCTTCCACGGCGGCTGGTGCCGGTGCCCCGGAAACGTCACTACCGGCGTCGTGCTTGTGAGCGTCGGTTGAATGCCCGCACACCGCGTCCGCGATGGAGCGGTAGCCGGTGCAGCGGCACAGGTTTCCTTTGAGGTTCCGCGGCAAATTGGCGCGCTGCTCGTCGTCGAACGTCGCGGCGGTCATCATCATGCCAGCGGTGCAGAAACCGCATTGGAAGCCCTGGCCCTCCATGAACTGCTCCTGCACAGGGTGGAGTCCCTCGGCAGTGGCAAGGCCTTCGATGGTGGTGACGGCTTTGCCCTCGGCACGGACGGCCGGGTAGATGCAGCTGTGCACGGGCGTGCCGTCCACGTGCACTGTGCACGCTCCGCAGTCACCGCCGTCGCAGCCCTTCTTGACCCCGAAATTGCCTTGCTCGCGCAGGAAGGTGCGCAGGCACTGGCCGGGACGGGGTGTGGCCTGCGAGGCAGCGCCGTTGATCTCAATTGCCATGGGAGGCCTCCTTCGAGGTGCCTGGGAGTTCGGGTTGCGCGGACGGCTGCGGCGACGTGGCGTGGGGCGGCCAGAAGTCGCCGGACACGGTCATCGATTCGTCCAGCAGCTCTGCCCGGATTTCCTCGGCAAGCCGCAACGTCATGTCATGCCGCCACTCGGGCAGGCCGTGGATGTCGTCGTGGTACAGGTCAGCGGGAATTGAATGTTCGACGGCGGCGGCCAGAGTCCGCGCGTCGGGAACCTTGTCCGCGGGGAACCGCAGCTGTACGGGCCGTTTGGTGGAAGCCGTCACGGTGATGACCAGTCCGAAGACGGGATCAAGCCGGCCGATCAGCAGCACGCCGGAGCGTCCAAGGTTGCTCAGGGACAGACGCCGGAAAGCTACGCGGGCGGAGAGTGCTTCTGCGGAAAGGTGGATGCTCCGGAGGAGTTCGCCGGGGGCCAGGACGTTTTGCAGTTCGCCCGTGACGAAGTCCGCGACAGTCACCGTGCGGCTGGAGCCATCAGGGCTGAGGATCGTGGCGACACCGTCGAGTCCGGCGCACAGCGAGATCATGGGGCCCGCCGGAAGGGACGTGCAGATATTGCCGCCCACCGTGGACATATTCCAGATCTTGAACGACGCCACAAAGGAGTCGCAGCTCGGACGGATCAGGGCGAGACCGGGCCACTCGCGGTGGGCGGTTTCCACCGCTTCCGGGAGAGCGTAGAGCTCCGCGACAGTGCAGGTCGCGGCGAGTTCGATGCCTTCATCGCTCACCGTGATGGCCGGCCAGCCCGCATTCCCCAGGTCAAGGAGCCGCTGCAGGACGGTGCTTCCGTAGGAGAAGAGGACGGTCCCGCCAGCCAGCCAGGCGTCACCTTCACGCCACTCGGAAGGGTCCGTGGTGGGCACCACGGCCTCGATGGTGTTCATGTCCATGGGTCCTCCTGGGTTTCAGGGTCTGTGTTAGCGCTCGAGTGGATGGGCCCCGAGCTGTCTTTGAGGGAACGGAACGCGCCTGTTCTGGGCCGGCTCCCGCGTGAGGTCACGATCTCCGCCGTGATGGAAACCGCGACTTCCGCCGGTGTGACGGCACCGAGCTCCAGGCCAATCGGGGAATGCAAACGCTCCAGGGCCTCGGCCGGGGTCCCCTTGTCCAGCAAGGCATCGATGCGTTGCCGGTGGCTTCGCCGCGAACCCATCGCGCCAACGTAGGCGAGCTTCAGGTTCAACGCCGTTTGCAGCAAAGGGATATCGAATTTGGGGTCGTGGGTCAGGACGCACACCACCGTGCGGGCATCGATGCGTCCGGCCGCGGCCTCGCCTTCGAGGTAGCGGTGCGGCCAGTCCGTCACTACCTGGTCCGCGCCCGCGAAGCGGTTTTGCTGGGCAAACGCGGGTCGGGCATCGCAGAGGGTGACGTTGTAGCCGAGCAATTGGCCGGCGGGGAGCAGCGCTGCCCCGAAGTCGTTGGCACCGAAGACCAGCATCCGGGCAGCGGGGAGGCGGCTCTCCACGAACAACGTGATGGGTTGCGGCTCGGGTTCTTCACGGGGGTTGTCCCATCGGTCCAGCGTGACCCAGCCGTCAATGCAGCCTTCGGGTGGAGCGAGCCGGACCAAGCCGGCGCGGCCGCCCTGGAGCAGCGGCTCAATCTGGGCAGCGGCAGCGAAGAGCGTGGCCGGATGGTCCCCCAGCAGCCTGGCGAGGTCCTCGGACTCCATGGCCCGGAACCGGACCGGATCATGCACGACGACGGCGCCTCCTTGGGCGTCGAGCCTGCGGATCAGTGCCAAGGGAGGTGGGTTGTGATCATCGTTGGCCGTGGGGCCTGTGAACGCGGAGAGCTCCGGCATTCCGGCTTTGAGGGGCTGGATGTGGACTTCCAGTTCCCCTCCACAGGTGAGTCCGACGGCGAACGCGTCCTCGGAACTGTAGCCGAACGACTCAAGCCGCGGGCCGCCGTCGCGCATTGCTTCCAGGGCCGCTTCAACCACGGCGCCTTCCACGCAGCCGCCGGACAGGCTGCCCAGGATTTCGCCGTTCTCCGAGACCATCATGGAGGTCCCCATGGGCCGCGGCACGGAACCACCGGTCCCCACGATCGTGGCCACGGCGCAGAGCTGGCCGGAGACCGCAGGCCGCCAGCTGCCCAGTGAAGGCATCAGATCCAGCATGGCTACACGTCCTTTTTCCAGGTGTCCCGGCCAGGTGGCCCGGCCGGAGCAGTGCGCGATCTTGCCCCATGTTCTCATTCCCGAAGGTTGTTGAGGGGTAGTCGCGATTAATCAGTAAGAAGTCATAGGTGCGGGGGCAAGGGCTTCATCTCCCTGCCCCCGCTCCATAGCGGAGCATCGGAACCCAGCCGCCGCCCGCCGTCGTTCCCGTATGGAGCGGGACGACGACGGCGGGCGCCTATTCGTGCGGTGGGATCCAACGGACCGCCGATCATGGTGCCGGTTTGCCCGCCGGCCCGGGGTTTCGCGCGGCCGCTAAATGCCCATCAGGGCGTTGATCGGGCCGCGGGCGAAGTAGATCACGAAGCCTGCCGTGACCACCCACATGAGCGGATGGACCTTCTTGGCCTTGCCCGATGCCGCGTTGACGACGGCGAAGGAGATGAACCCGACGCCGATGCCGTTGGCGATGGAGTACGTCAGCGGCATGGTCACGATGGTCAGGAACGCCGGGAGTGCGATGGCGAACTTGGTGAACTTGATTTCGCGGATCTGCGCCATCATCATCGCGCCAACCACCACCAGGGCTGCCGCTGCAACTTCCAGCGGGACCACCGAGGTGAGCGGAGTGAAGAACATCGAGCCCAGGAAGAGCAAGCCCGTGACCACTGAGGCCAAGCCGGTACGGGCTCCTTCGCCGATGCCCGCTGCCGAGTCGATGTACACGGTGTTGGACGAACCGGAGGTTGCGCCGCCCACTACCGCGCCCATGCCTTCGACAATGAAGGCGGACTTCAGCTTGGGGAACGTTCCGTCCTTGTGGGCCACTCCGGCGCTCTTGGCCAGGCCGGTCATGGTGCCCATGGCGTCGAAGAAGTTGGTGAACACCAAGGTGAAGACCAGCATGGTGGCGGCCAGTCCACCGATCCGGGCAAACGAACCGAAGAGGTCGAACTGGCCCACCAGGCTCAGGTCCGGAACGGACACCAGCTGGCTGGACAGGATGGGGACGTTGAGGTGCCAGCCGCCGGGGTTGTCGGCGGTGCCTGGACCGATGTGGAACACAGCCTCGGCAACAGCGGCGAGGACAGTGGTAGCGACGATGCCGATCAGCAGGCCGCCCTGGATCTTGCGGGCCACGAGGATACCCATGGTCAGCAGTCCCACGATGAAGACGAGGGTGGGGATTGAGGTGATGGATCCGTCATTGCCGAGCTGGACCGGTGGGCCGCCAGCCGTGGGACGGACAAAGCCGGAATCGACGAAGCCAATGAAGGCAATGAACAGGCCAATGCCCACGGTGATGGCGGCCTTGAGTTCCTTGGGTACTGCCTTGAAGATCGCGGTCCGGGCGCCCGTGGCGCCGAAGAGGACAATCAGGACGCCGTTGATGACCACCAGGCCCATGGCTTCGGGCCACGTGACCTCCTGGATCACTGCGACGGCAAGGAACGAGTTGATGCCCAAGCCTGCCGCGAGTCCGAAGGGAAGATTGGCCACGAGGCCGAAGACAATGGTCATGACGCCCGCCGTCAGGCCGGTAACTGCACCCACCTGGGCTGCGGAGAGCCAGCCCCCGGCTACATCCGTTGGGGCGTTCTCGGCAGAGAAGCCACCCAGGATGAGCGGGTTGAGGATCACGATGTACGCCATGGTGAAGAACGTGACCAAGCCGCCGCGGAATTCGCGGGCCAACGTGGAGCCGCGCTTGGTGATCTGGAAGAACTTATCCAGGAAGTTCGGCGGCTTCTTGCCGCCTCCGTTGGCGAGGGCCGTAGCCGTGTGCTTTGCTGGTGCCGCTGTGGGCTCTGCGTTCTTGTCCCCGTTGGGGAAGAGCGCAGCCTGCTTTTCAGCTGCTGTCTGCATTTCTGCGTTTTCCAGGATTTCCATGTCAGCCGCCGGGCCCTAGTAATCAATCCTGGAATCAAGCGTGTTCCAGGTGTTGAACGGCTGGAGGGCCGCCGGAGCCTGGGGGTCGCCCAGTTCCAGCTTGGCTACCGGCATCAGCGCGTCCCGGTTGTGGTTCTCGAAGTACTCGTAGAAGACTGCGTCATCGAAGCCCACGGATGCGGCGTCGTGACGGTCTGCGGCGAAGAACACGCGGTCCACGCGTGCCCAGAGTGCGGAGGCCAGGCACATGGGGCAAGGCTCGCAGCTGGTGTAGAGGGTTGCACCGCTCAGATCGAAGGTTCCCAGTTCGCGGCAGGCGTTGCGGATGGCCGTAACTTCTGCGTGGGCGGTGGGATCGTTCGTGGCGGTTACGCGGTTGACGCCTTCGAAGGCTCGTCCATCCGCGGTAACAATGACGGCGCCAAAGGGGCCCCCACTGTTCAGGACATTGGCTGTTGCCAGCTCAATGGATGTGGCCAGGAATTGCTCGGCCGTGACGGTTGTACTCATGTTGCGACTTCCTTAGTGCTGTGGAAGCCGGGTGACCTGTTCGGGGGCGCTGCAAAAAACAGCTCCAGTTAGCTTGGTTACCAGGCTTCAGCATGTGCGATGAAGGTTAAGTTGCGCCTGGTAGATAGCTTCCCGAGGTCCGGGTGCCCGCCTTTGGCAGTAAGAGCGTAGCACCAGATTTGTGAGCCGCGCCATAGTTTTTTGAAAACTTTATTTCGTCATGCGAAATTACGAATCCAGCGTGCCTGACTCGTCGCTGGCGCGCCAATGTGACCGGCAACCTTTGCTGCGGGCGTTGACGGCCGCCGTCGGGCGCTTTTACGCTTGGTGGACCGGCGCCTTTCCAGGTGGCCGGTTCCTGGATCAGCAGACAGGGCCGAACTGAGCTGGAACGCATTCATGCCGACCAGACAAGGAGCCCTCCGTGCTTTGGATCAAAAACCCCCTGGGTATCTTCACCGCAAACAACCTCGACGCCGGCAACGGCCTGGTGGTTTCCGACTCCGGAACGATCGTTGAACTGGTGCCGTCCGGCGCCCGCCCGTCCATGCCTTGCACCGAATTCGATGCATCAGGCCACGTGGTGCTGCCGGGCCTGATCAACACGCACCACCACTTCTACCAAACCCTTACCCGTGCCTGGGGTCCCGTGGCCAACGTGCCCCTGTTCCCGTGGCTGCAGAACCTCTACCCCGTCTGGGCGCGGCTCACTCCGAGGAGCCTGGAACTCGCTGTGCAGGTGGCGTTGGCCGAGCTCCTGCTGTCCGGCTGCACCACGGCCGCCGATCACCACTACCTCTTTCCCGACGGCATGGACGACGCGATCGACATTGAGGTGGCCGCCGTGCGTTCCATGGGCATGCGGGCCACCTTGACGCGCGGCTCCATGACGTTGGGAGAGGACGACGGCGGGCTGCCGCCCAGGACCACGGTCCAGTCACCCGAGGCGATCCTCGCGGACAGCGAACGACTCATCCGTACCTATCACGAAGCCGGTCCCGGGGCCTCTGTACAGATCGCGCTGGCACCTTGCTCGCCCTTCTCGGTGACGAAGGAAATCATGGCCGAATCCGCCGCCATGGCCGAGCGCTACGACGTCCGGCTGCACACGCACCTCGCGGAAACCATCGACGAGGAAGACTTCTGCCGGTCCATGTTCGGCCTCCGGACCGTCGATTACCTGGAATCCGTTGGCTGGCTCGGATCCCGTACCTGGCTGGGACACGGCATCCACTTCAACGACGAGGAGATCGCCAGGCTGGGAGCCGCGGGCACCGCCGTCGCGCATTGCCCCACCTCCAACATGCGGTTGGCCTCCGGTACCGCCCGCGTCCTGGAACTCGAGGATGCCGGCGTACCCGTGGGCCTGGGCGTGGACGGCTCGGCCTCCAACGATGCGTCCAACATGATTCTCGAGGCACGGCAAGCCCTGTACCTGCAGCGGCTCCGCTACGGCGCCTCTGTTCCCGTATCCCGGGCCCTGGGATGGGCCACCCGTGGGTCCGCCGCCGTTCTTGGGCGTTCGGATATTGGGCAGCTGGCTCCGGGTATGCAGGCTGACCTGGCCCTGTTCAAGCTGGATTCGCTGCGCTTTTCCGGAAGCCACGATCCCGTAGCCGCACTCTTGCTGTGCGGCGCGGACCGGGCTGATCGCGTGATGGTGGGTGGTTCATGGCGCGTGGTGGACGGGGCGATTCCCGATCTTGATGTAGCCGGGCTGATCGCGGAGCACTCGGCCGCGGCACGGAAGTTGGTGGCGGGGTAGGTTTGTCTTGCTGCCCGTAGGCGCGAGAACGCCGGAACGCTTCCCTTTCGTAGGGAACGTTCCGGCGTTTTCGCACCTTTCCGGCGCTTTCGCGGGTTGTTTAGGTCGCGTCGATCTCCAGCATCGACGCGGCTTCGCTAGATCGCGATCTTGTAGATGTGGTGCGTGTACTCGTTCGCGAACGAATCCGTGAACTTGCCGTTTTGCACGGTAATCGTACGGTTTTCCCCAACAACCTCAACCTGGGTTCCCGTGATACCTGACGGGAGGGTGAAGGTCTTGGAACCCGTGCTGCCATTGAGACCGATGCCGGCGAACAGGTAGGCACTGCCATCCTTGGCCTTCAGCATGGTGTCCGTACCCGAAGCTCCGGCATTCCAGACGTAGCTCTGTGTGTTCAGAACAGGCGCCAAGGACTGGATACCGGCCAGCGCAGCCTTGATCTTTGCCTTACGGTCAGCGGGGATGTCCACCAGGCTGTACGTCCCGAACTGGGGATCGTTGTTGTGCTGGAAGATGTTGATGCCTCTCGCCTCATGAATGATGGCAGACCACATGGCGCCTTCCATCTGCTCAGGCGTGATGGTCCGGTCATTGTTGCTCTCCAGGAACGGTCGGGCCGATTCCACGAACACCCAGTTCGGCTGGATTCCCGGGCTTGACTGGTAGACCCTCATCCGGTCCGCGACCCAGCCATACGCAGCGCTGCTCGCGGCCTTGGCCCCATCGGGCCACGACGGCGTCCGATCCGCCTCGAACTGCAGGTCGGCCCGGGTATAGAAATACTGGTCGTTGCTGCTCGCATCCACCGCGGCCATGAAGTCATCCATCAGGCCCGGCGCCCAGTACGTTCCAAAGATGCCCTTGCTGTAGTTTGCGAAGGCCGGACGGCCATCATTCTTGGCCCGGATGTTGGCGACAAGCTGCTTCATGATTTGCAGGTTCTGCTCGGCCGACACACTGCCGCAGCCCAGGCCCACCATCTCGCATTCGTCATCCGTGTCCCAGCCGACCACTCCGGGGTCCGTACCAACCTCGGACTGCTTCCACTCCCCGCCGGGAATGACCAACATGCCAGTGTCAGTGATGGACTTCATGGTTGATCCATCGTGTTCGGCGTTGTGATAGACGTTCACGCCGATGTCCTTGAGCTGTGCTGCGTGGCCGGGCTTGCCGTACCAAACACCGATCGGGAACAGATTCGGATTGTTAAGCTTCGCCGCACCCGGGAACTTGGCCCAGTATCCAGGTCCGCCGTCCCACGGAATGCGGGCCAGGTTGGCCAGGCTGCCGCCGGATGGGGGCGTGGTGGGGGTTGGGGTCGGCGTGGGTGTCGCGGTCGGCGTGGCCGTTGGAGTCGGCGTAGCCGTGGGGGTTGGCGTGACCGTCGGCGTGGCCGTCGGAGTCGGCGTAGCCGTGGGGGTTGGCGTGACCGTCGGCGTGGCCGTTGGAGTCGGCGTAGCCGTGGGGGTTGGCGTGACCGTCGGCGTAGACGTCGCTGTCGGCGTGGCCGTTGGTGACGCTGTCGACGTCGGGCTTGCCGTCGGCGTTGGCGTGGTTGTGGGTGTCGGCGTTGGCGTCGGCGTGGCCGTTGGTGACGCTGTCGACGTCGGGCTCGCCGTCGGAGTAGGCGAGGAAGTCGCCGTCGGTTCCTCCGTTGGAGTCGGCGACGAGGTGGAGGTGGGTTCACTGGTCGGAGACGGCGAGCCGGTCGGTTCCGTCGTAGGGTCCGTGGGACTCGACGTCGGCTCTGACGTAGGTTCCGCCGTCGATGTTGCGGTCGGGCTTTCGGTGGGCGGTGGCGTGCCGGGGTCCGTGCATCCTGCAAGAGCCAACGCGATCACCGCCCCCAGCGTAACGAGGGTGGGTTTCAATGACATTGTTTTCCTTTGGGGAAGCAGCGTTCATGCTGCTGCTGGGCGGCGCCAGACCCCCAGTCCGGCTCTTTGTTTCCACCTGCCAGGCAGGGGTTGTCAGCCGGAATCCCAGGTTCCGGCACAGCCCGATGACGAGCGTCAGTCATTGCTCGACCTGCTGCAGTACGACACGTGCGGACGACTGTCCGGCGCCATCGAGCCAGCAAGTGCGGCCCAAACAAAGGGGCCACGGCGACCTTTAAGACCCGAAGGGTGGCCGTTTGCCCAGCTTACGCGAAGCCCTCAGCAAGCTGCCGATTGTTACGTGGATCACATTCGCCCCATTTCGACAGGGCCGTATCCCCTTAGACGGCTTCCTGCGTGCTAGACGGCAGGGGGCGTCTAATGCGCAGCGGGTCGTCTAAGCGGCCCGCTGAAGAGCCGTCACAATCCGCGCCTTCAACTCTTGTTCCCGGAACAGATCCCGCCATGTGAGCCGAATGAACGTCCAGCCCTGTTCAATCAGGGCCTTCTCCCGTTGCCTCTCCTGGAATATGACCTCGTCAGTGGGCGCAAAGTCGAAATACTTGATCTTCCCGTCAAACTCCAAGGCCACCCTCTTTGCCCGCCAAGCCAAGTCGATCCGATGATTTCCTTCATTCGTCCGGACCTTCACCTGCAAATCGGGCAGCTCAATGCGAAGCCTGACGATCAACTCCCTGGTCAAGGTCTCGCCGGGAGACTCTGAACGAGGATCCGCGTACTTAAGTGCGCGCCGCAAGGTGAGTACTCCACTCCGCCCAGCGAGCGCACGGCACACATCCCACAATTCATTGCGATTTACGCCCTTGCGCAGCGCATGGTCCATCAAGATCAATGCCTGCCGATAGTCGAGCAGGCGGCAACAGTCCACCACGGTGCGCGCCAGAGATGTACATGGAAGTCCATCGACCATCCTGATCTCTCCCGGCTTCAGAGCCCGCGTATGCGGGACAACATCCTTGCCATGCGATACCGGCGATGGAGGTGTCTTTTGGGTGATGTGGATCCGATCGTCAACGTCCCAGAGGAACAAACGATGGAGGCGGGCAGCTGAGGTGTGGCTATAGACCAGCCAACCACCAGACGTCGAGAGCGTCCCATGGGCATGTGCGGCGATGAGTTGGCGACTCTGAACCCACGGCTTTTGCGCTGACCACACCGTCCCCCTGACGTAGCAGCCTCGCCTCAGTCTTACGAGCTCACCGCCCCGAACCAGTGCTGCAATCTTTCGTGAATTGAACCCGGAGTCTTCGAGTTCAGCCGTACGCCAAAGGTTCATGCCGACCGGGAGTTCGTGAAGCGTCTTGCTCGCCATGCAACAAGCCTCGTCGACCGTCCCGAGCGCGCAAAGACTCTACTCTCGCTATGTGGAGAAAGGCAGCCGCACGGCACGACCTGCCACGAAGAACACGCCGCCCAGGCAACACCACATCGATGGCTCCCTGCGCCATAGACGACTCCTGCCGTCTAATGGGCAGCCAAGCATCGAAACGGCCGACGGTGGGCTGGCTGGGCGTGGTGGACGCGGGGGCGGGGTAGGCGCGGGCGCGGGGTGGGCACGGGCGCGAGGTAGGCGCGGGGGCGGGGTGGGGTGGGCACGGGGCAGGGGACAACAAAGCGGGCGGCACCTCCCCAGGTGCCGCCCGCCTCGTTGGCTCTGTTGCGCAGAGTCCGCGCCCCGTCAATGCAGGAATCAGGGGCGCTGCCGGCCGAAGACCGGGAGTGCGCGCAGCCAGCGGGAGAATCCGCTCGCTTTGCGGTCGCAGTCGGCCGGAATGTAAAAGTCCGGATCGGTAGCACCGAAGGGCAGGTACAGTTCCTGGCCCGGCGCCGGGAATTCCACGACGTTGTTCGTATCCTTCGAGTCCATCTGTTCCTCCTCTTTCCAGTGCTCGCTAGCCTAAGAAGTTCCATATCTTGGAAACTTTTTATTGTTATGTGAAAAGTCTAGGAGAAGCCGAAAGCAAGCGTCAAGACCCACTTTTCACCCCGAAGAAGTTGCCCCGGTCACATTTGGCTGTTTCATAACGATCTTCCGGAACCCGTATACACAAGCCGATTTCGTAAGCTACCCTCGAATAAGTTCGTGGCGTAGGTCACGTAACCTGAGAGCAGCAGGCAGGGTCGTAATGAGCTGGCATCCATGGATGCCGGCTCTTTTTTGTTGGGGTCGGCTCCACCAGAAACGCAGTGGAAACACGCGCTTAATTTCATTGATGGAACGTAGTTTCCACCGCACAGAAGTTGGGATATGACCATGAGCAACAACATCGTCCTCGGCGAAAACCAGTACGGCAAAGCAGAAGTCCGCGTCGTCAAGGTCACCCGGGATACGGACCGCCACCAGATCGAAGACCTGAACGTCACCTCGCAGCTCCGCGGTGACTTTGAGGCAGCCCACCTCGAGGGCGACAACGGCCACGTCGTTGCCACCGACACCCAGAAGAACACCGTTTACGCCTTCGCACGTGAAGGTGTGGGCTCCCCAGAGGCTTTCCTGCTGCGCCTCGCCAACCACTTCACCGGCGAGTTCTCCTGGGTTACGGGTGGACGCTGGGAAGCTGAGTCCTACAGCTGGGACCGCATCCAGGCCCACGGCGAAAGCCACGACCACAGCTTCGTCCGCAACGGACAAGAGGTACGCACCGCCGTCGTCGTCCGCGATGGCGCAACCACCCACATTGTTTCCGGCCTCAAGGACCTGACCGTCCTGAAGACCACGCAGTCCGGTTTTGTCGGCTACCCGCGCGACAAGTACACCACCCTCCCCGAGACCACGGACCGCATCCTCGCCACGGACGTATCCGCCCGCTGGCGCTACAACACCAACCTGGACGCCTCGGCCACGGACTTCAACAAGAGCTACGAGGACATCAAGGCCCTCCTGCTTGAGGGCTTCACGGAGAACTACTCGCACGCACTGCAGCAGACCCTCTTTGACATGGGCAAGAAGGTGCTCGAGGCACACAGCGAAGTTGCCGAGATCAAGTTCTCCATGCCGAACAAGCACCACTTCCTGGTTGACCTGGGCCCGTTCGGCCTGGACAACCCCAACGAGGTCTTCTACGCCGCGGACCGCCCGTACGGCCTCATCGAAGCAACCGTCCAGCGCGACAACACCACGGCCGCGCCCGTTGCCTGGAGCGGCATCGCCGGCTTCTGCTAAGCACCACCCGGCCTGGGTCCGCGACTCAACCGCAGGCTCGGCCACCCGGAGTTCGTGTGCAGGTTCCGCCCGAGGGACGCCCCCGCAACGGCGGAACCTGCACCCAAACCCGACCCCAAAAACACCCACACTTTTGTTAGCCAGACACAGTTAGCCAGACGAAGGCGTCTGCCATGAACCCAGAAAGTCTGCCATGAACACCAAGAAGAAGTCCCGCCCCGCCAATACCACCGCCGCGCGTCCCGAGGACCAGCGGCTCTCGATCGGAAGCACCTTCGCTTACGGCTTCCAGCACGTTCTCACCATGTACGGCGGCATCATCGCTCCGCCACTGATCATCGGCGCGGCCGCGGGCATGTCCTCGCAGGACATCGGCCTCCTGATCGCCGCCTGCCTCTTCGTCGGCGGCCTGGCCACCATTCTCCAGACGGTCGGCATTCCGTGGTTCGGCTCGCAATTGCCACTGGTCCAGGGCGTGTCCTTCGCCGGCGTTTCCACCATGGTGGCGATCGTGCAGGGCGGCGGCGGAATCCAGGCGGTCTTCGGCTCGGTCATTGTGGCCTCGCTGATCGGCCTGGCCATCACTCCCCTCTTCTCCAAGATCATCAAGTTCTTCCCACCGGTGGTCACCGGCACGGTCATCACCACCATTGGCTTGACCCTCATGCCGGTCGCCGCCAACTGGGCCATGGGTGGCAACGCCAAGGCTGACAACTATGGCAGCATGGCCAACATCGGCCTCGCAGCACTGACCATGGGTGTTGTCCTGCTGCTGAGCAAGATCGGCAATGCCGCAATCTCCCGCCTTTCGATCCTGCTCGCCATGGTCATTGGCACGGTCATCGCAACCGTCACCGGCATGGCCGACTTCTCGAAGGTTGGCCAGGGCGACATCGTGGCTTTCCCCACTCCGTTCGCTTTCGGCGCGCCCACGTTCGAGGTTGCCGCGATCATCTCCATGCTCATCGTCATCCTGGTGACCCTGACGGAAACCTCGGCGGACATCATCGCAGTAGGTGAGATCGTGGACACCAAGGTGGACTCCCGCCGGATCGGCAACGGCCTGCGCGCCGACATGCTCTCCAGCGCCATCTCCCCCCTGTTCAACTCCTTCACCCAGAGCGCCTTCGCCCAGAACGTGGGCCTGGTGGCCATCACGGGCATCAAGAGCCGCTTCGTGGTCAGCGCCGGCGGCCTCATCCTGGTTGTCCTGGGCCTCCTGCCGATCCTCGGCCGAGTGGTCGCAGCGGTTCCGACGCCCGTCCTGGGCGGTGCCGGCGTCGTGCTCTTCGGTACGGTTGCCGCCAGCGGTATCCGCACCCTCGCGAAGGTCGAATACAAGAACAACATGAACCTGATCATCGTGGCTGCCTCGATCGGCTTCGGCATGATCCCGATCGCCGCCCCGAAGTTCTACGACCAGTTCCCGTCCTGGTTCTCCACGATCTTCCACTCCGGCATCAGTTCGGCAGCGGTCATGGCGATCATCCTGAACATCCTGTTCAACCACTTCAAGGCCGGCAACTCGGACAACCAGTCGGTGTTTGTGGCAGGCACGGAGCGGGTGGTCACTCCCGAGGACATCAAGTGCCTGGAACATGGCGACCGCTTCGAGAACGGCAAGCTGATCGATGCCGAAGGCAATGAGGTCCCGCTCAAGAGCACCTCGTCGTCAGAGCACTAGTTCAGGGCTAACCGGCAAGACGGCAGTGTTTCCTTGGGGGCACTGCCGTCTTTCGCCGGGTTAACGGGCTTTCGATAGAACGTACGACGGCGGCACGCGCCGAGGTGCCAGCGTCACCAGCACGGGGCACGCGGGCAAAGGAGAACCCCCATGCTTGCGGGAAGCATGGGGGCTGTTCGCTTGCTGGAAGCAGGCGCTAGTTCTGGTTGAGCTCCGCGGAGATGGCCAGGGCCGCCTCCCGCAGCATGGGAACTGCGCGGTCGGCGAAGGTCTGGTCCACACGCGTGATCGGGCCGGAAACGGAGATCGCTGTGGGGGTGGGAGCGTTCGGCACGGCCATGGCGAAGCAGCGTACGCCGAGCTCCTGCTCTTCCTCGTCAATGGAGTAGCCACGCTCACGGATGAGCTTCAGGTCGGCCAGGAGCGAGTCGATGTCCCCGATGCTCTTGGCCGTCGGGGTGGGCATGCCGGTGCGGGCCACGATGCCGCGGACCACCTCGTCGTCGAGCTGCGCCAGGATAGCCTTGCCCACGCCGGTGTCGTGCGTGTGGGCGCGGCGGCCTACCTCGGTGAACATGCGCATGGAGTGCATGGACGGGACCTGCGCTACGTAGATCACCATGTCGGAATCGAGGACGGCCATGTTGGACGTTTCGCCGAGCCGCTCCACGAGGGTCTTCAGCTGCGGGCGGGCCACGGCACCGAGTTGCTTGCTGGCACCCTCGCCGAGCCGGATGAGCCGTGGGCCCAGGGCGTAGCGGCGGTTGGGCAGCTGGCGGATGTAGCCGAGCGCCACGAGGGTACGCAGAAGGCGATGGATGGTAGGCAAGGGCAGGTCGGTGGAGGACGACAGCTCGCTGAGCGTGACGTCCCCGCCTGCATCCGTGATCAGTTCCAGCAGTTCAAAGACGCGCTCAACGGACTGCACGCCTCCGGAGGCTTTTTCAGCCATTCCCTTGTCTCCAATGACTCAGATTCCGACAACTCTTATCCGCATCGTGAAAAGAATTGCTTAGAACACCCAAGATACAGCACGTGGCAGCAGTGTGCGACGACACCGAACATGACCGATCAAGGGGTTGTGTTTCCACTTTGTAGATAATAATATCCATAATACGAAAACATTCAGTTTGGAACGGCGGCCCGGAAGCGGGCCTAACAGGAGGAATTTCAATGGCGAATCCGAGCCCCGGTAACTCGATCACCCTGCGCGTCTCCGCGCCGTCGAGCTTCACCGCGACCAGCGAACTGGCAGCCGCGGTAGGCGCAGCCGGTGCAGCAATCACCGCCCTGGACGTCACGGAATCCCACCACGAGACCATCGTCGTGGACGTCACCTGCAACACCACGGACGATGACCACGCCGCACGCGTCAAGGACGCCCTGAACGCCCTCGACGGCGTCAAGGTCCAGCACGTCTCCGACCGCACCTTCCTGATGCACTTGGGCGGCAAGCTCGAGGTCGTCCCGAAAGTAGCCCTGCGCAACCGCGACGATCTGTCCCGCGCCTACACTCCCGGCGTCGCGCGTGTTTGCCTTGCCATCGCAGAAGACCCGGCCGCTGCCCGCAACCTGACGGTCAAGCGCAACACCATCGCCGTGCTCACCGACGGTTCCGCTGTCCTGGGCCTTGGCAACATTGGTCCCGCCGCAGCGCTTCCCGTCATGGAAGGCAAGGCCGCACTGTTCAAGCAGTTCGCCAACGTGGACGCCTGGCCGGTCTGCCTGGACACCCAGGACACCGAAGAGATCATCAAGATCGCCAAGGCCATGGCACCCGTCTACGGCGGCATCAACCTCGAAGACATCGCGGCTCCGCGCTGCTTCGAGATCGAGAACCGCCTCCGCGAAGAACTCGACATCCCGGTCTTCCACGACGACCAGCACGGCACCGCGATCGTCACGCTCGCGGCCCTGGTCAACGCCCTCCGCGTCGTGGACAAGAAGCTCTCCGAGGTCAAGATCGTGGTCTCCGGCGTCGGCGCTGCCGGCTCCGCCATCATCCAGCTCCTCAAGGCACAGGGCGCGCAGCACATCGTCGCCGCCGGACGTTCCGGCGCCATCCACTCGGGTGAAAAGTACGACGACGAGCACCGCAGCTGGATCGCCGCGAACACCAACGAGGAAGGCTTCTCCGGCAGCCTCCACGACGCCCTCAAGGGAGCCGACGTGTTCATCGGCGTCAGCGCCCCGCACGTGATCGGCGAAGAGCAGGTTGCTTCCATGGCCGAGAACGCGATTGTGTTCGCCATGGCCAACCCGACTCCGGAGATCGACCCCGCCATCGCTTCCAAGCACGCAGCGGTTGTGGCCACCGGACGCAGCGACTTCCCGAACCAGATCAACAACGTGTTGGCTTTCCCGGGCTTCTTCCGGGGCCTGCTGGACGCCGGAGCCTCGGACATCACGCCGAACATGCTGGTGGCCGCAGCCGAGGCTATTGCCAACCGGGTGGCTGACGACGAGCTCAACGCGAGCTACATTATCCCCAGCGTCTTCGATCCCCACGTTGCCGGAGATGTGGCCGCCGCTGTTGCAGCTGCAGCCCACGCAAACGCAGCCAGCTAGCACCAGCGCACTATAGACAAAGGAATCCGCTCCCATGGCTATTACAGTCACTGATCCCCGGCCGATCGAACGCGCCGAGGAAATCCTCACCCCGAAAGCCCTGGCCTTTATCGAGGAACTGCACAAGCGCTTCGCCGGCACCCGCAACGAACTGCTCCAGGCCCGCAAGGCCAAGCGGGATACCGTAGCGCAGACCAGCCGCCTGGACTTCCTTCCGGAAACCCAGGAAATCCGCGACGGCGACTGGAAGGTTGCCGAAGCACCGACCGCCCTGCAGGACCGCCGCGTTGAAATGACCGGCCCGGCCACCCCGGCCAAGATGGCCATCAACGCCCTGAACTCCGGCGCCAAGGTGTGGCTCGCCGACCTCGAAGACGCCTCCACTCCCACGTGGCCCAACGTCATCGACGCGATCCTCAACCTCCGCGACGCAGCACAGGGCACCCTGGCCTACACCTCCCCCGAAGGCAAGGAATACCGCCTCCGCACGGACGCTCCCCTGGCCGTCGTCGTGGCCCGCCCCCGCGGCTGGCACATGGAGGAAAGCCACCTCCTGATCGACGGCGAACCCACCGTGGGCGGCCTGGTTGACTTCGGACTGCACTTCTTCCACATCGCCAAGCAGCTGCTGCTCAACGGCCACGGCCCGTACTACTACCTGCCCAAGATGGAAAGCCACCTTGAGGCCCGTCTGTGGAACGACGTGTTCGTCTTCGCCCAGGACTACCTCGGCATCCCGCAGGGCAGCATCCGCGCCACCGTGCTGATCGAGACCATCCCGGCTGCCTTCGAGATGGACGAGATCCTCTACGAACTCCGCAACCACGCCTCCGGCCTGAACGCCGGCCGCTGGGACTACCTCTTCAGCATCATCAAGTACTTCCGCGATGCCGGCGAAGAGTTCGTCCTCCCGGACCGCGCCACCGTTGCCATGACGGCTCCGTTCATGCGCGCCTATACCGAACTCCTGGTCAAGACCTGCCACAAGCGCGGTGCTTTCGCCATGGGTGGCATGGCCGCCGTGATCCCCAACCGCAAGCAGCCCGACGTCACCGCCGCAGCCTTCGACAAGGTCCGCGCCGACAAGACCCGCGAAGCAAACGACGGCTTCGACGGTTCCTGGGTTGCCCACCCGGACCTGGTCTCCACCTGCCGCGAAGTGTTCGACTCCGTGCTCGGGGACCGCCCGAACCAGATCGACAAGCAGCGCCCCGAGGTGAACGTCACCGCCGAGCAGCTCATCGACGTCGCCTCCGCCGGCGGCACCGTCACCGAAGCCGGACTGCGCCTGAACCTCTACGTCGCCGTCGCCTACACCGGCGTCTGGATCTCCGGCAGCGGTGCGGTTGCCATCCACAACCTCATGGAAGACGCCGCAACCGCGGAAATCTCCCGCTCCCAGGTCTGGCAGCAGCTGCGCAACAAGTCGATCCTCGCGGACACCGGCAACACGGTGACCCGCGAACTGGTCAGCCGCATCCTCGGCGAAGAAACCGAACGCCTCCGCATCGAATTCGGCGACGAGAACTTCACCAAGTACTACGAACCGGCCTCCAAACTCATCGAAGACATCTGCCTCTCCGACGACTACACGGACTTCCTCACCACGCCCGCGTATGAGCTGGTGGGCTGAGATGGGTTCACTTTCGTCTTCCGATCTGGCCCACATCGAGTCACAGCTCGCCGCCACGGACCAGTTGCTTGACCGCAACTACCCCGGCGACGACGGCTCACGCCAGCCGATCCACACCGTGTATGTCCCGGCCGACCGCTTCACTGCTTCCTTTGCGGCCGAGTGGGGAGCCCAGGCGCTCGCGACGGCGGAGGCGCACGGTGGTCTCGAGAAGCTCGGTCAGCTTTTGGGCCAGGAGCCCGATCTTGCTGCCGCTGTCGCGGCCCGGGTTGCTGCCAAATTGCAGTCCGAGCCCATCGAGGACCTCCGCCTGGACTTCGAAGACGGCTACGGCGACCGCGGCGATGAGGCAGAAGATGCCGACGTCGTTGCTGCCGCCAAGGCCGTGTCTGCTGCGGTGGCTGCCGGAACGGCTCCGCCCTTCATCGGCATCCGCTTCAAGTGCTTTGAGGCCCCCACCCGGGCACGCGGTCTTCGCACGTTGGATTTGTTCGTCTCCACGCTCGCTGCTTCCGGGGAACTCCCGGCCGGGCTGATCCTTACCCTGCCGAAGGTCACCACGGTGGCACAGGTGCAGGCCATGGATTACGCCGTCTCGCGGCTTGAAGAAGTTCACGGACTCCCGGCGGGACGGCTTCGCTTTGAGGTGCAGGTGGAAACCCCGCAGCTCATCCTCGGCGCCGACGGAACTTCCCCGGTGGCCCAGCTCCCCCACGTGGTTCCCGGCCGGATCAGCGCCCTGCACTACGGCACGTACGACTACAGCGCATCATTGGGGATCTCCGCGGAATACCAGTCCATGGAACACCCCGTGGCCGACTTCGCCAAGGAAGTCATGCAACTGGCTGTCGCAGGCACGGGCATCCGCCTTTCCGACGGTTCCACCAACATCATCCCCGTGGGTGACGCAGTGGAAGACGCGTGGAAGCTGCATGGCCGCCTGGTACGCCGCTCCCTGGAAAACGGCTACTACCAGGGCTGGGATCTCCACGCCGCCCAGCTCCCCAGCCGTTTCTCGGCGTCGTACGCTTTCTACCGCGAAGGCCTGCCAGCCGCGGCGCTGCGACTGCGGAACTACGTGGAACGCACCGAAGGCGGCGTCATGGACGAGCCCGCCACCGCGCGTGCCCTTGCAGGCTTCGTCCTCCGCGGCGTCCAATGCGGCGCAGTGGGGACCGACGAGGTCAAGGCGCTTGCCGGCGTCGAACTTTCCCAGCTGACCGCATTGGCGCACCCGCGGCTCGCACAACCAACTTCGCACTGATTAGGAGCACCGTATGGGCAACTACTACTACCCGCAGGGCGGGCTGCCGCCGCAGACCCACCTGACCACCGAACGGGCCATCGTCACCGAGGCCTACACCGTGATCCCCAAGGGCGTCCTCACGGACATCGTCACGAGCAACCTGCCGGGCTTCACCAACACGCGTTCGTGGATCATCGCGCGTCCGATTTCCGGCTTCGCCACCACGTTCTCGCAGCTGATCGTGGAGATCGCTCCGGGCGGCGGCGCTCCGAAGGCCGAGTTCGAGTCCGGCGTTGAAGGCGTGGTCTTCGTGACCAAGGGCAAGCTGAACCTGACCCTCGACGGCGAACTGCACCACCTCGAAGAGGGCGGCTACGCCTACCTCGCGGCCGGTGCCGAGTGGGGCGTGGAGAACGTCTCCGACGACATCGTGTCCTACCACTGGATCCGCAAGGCGTACGAGCGGCTCGAGGGCTACGAGGCCAAGTCCTTCGTGACCAACGAGAAGGATATTGAGCCCACGTCCATGCCGGACACCAACGACGTCTGGAAGACCACGCGATTCACGGACTCCAGCGACCTCGCCCACGACATGCAGGTCAACATCGTCACCTTCCAACCCGGCGGCGTGATCCCCTTCCCGGAGACCCACGTCATGGAACACGGCCTGTACGTCCTTGAAGGCAAGGCCATGTACCTCCTCAACAACGACTGGGTTGAGGTTGAGGCCGGCGACTTCATGTGGCTGCGTGCGTTCTGCCCGCAGGCCTGCTACGCGGGTGGGCCGGGCGAGTTCCGGTACCTGCTGTACAAGGACATGAACCGCCAGGTGAAGCTCACCTAAACTGCGCCGAAGTCGCCGGAACGCTGCCCTTTCGCAGGGAACGTTCCGGCGATTTCGTCGTTTTCAGGCGGTTTCGGCGCAGCTCAGCTCAGCGGCGGCGTCGTCCTAGGGTGAAGCCGGACCAGAACGTCAGGGAAAGCAGGCCCAGCACAGCGATGAGCAGGCCGATCTGCGTTCCTTGGCTGACGAATGCGGCTCCGTTTCCGGTGAAGAATTGGTCACTCAACGGCGCGTAGGCGAACCAACCAATGGGTTCGTCTTTCCCGTTCCACGCCACGATCAGCCCGGCTATCACGGCGATCAGCGCCAGCAAAGGCACGATGACGGCACGGACTTTGCGTGCAGGCTGCGGTGAGTTGTGTTCCCCACGTGTGTTGTTGTCCCCCATGCGTGCAAGCCTAGCCCGCCCCGGTCCGCGTTGGAGCGCCGAAATCGCCGGAACACTGCCCCTTCGCAGGGAATGTTCCGGCGATTTCGTCGTTTTCCAGCGACCGCGGAGGCGCGGGCCAACGGGACGGACGGAGGCGCGGGCCCAACGTTTACTTCGGGCCGCCGGCGATCCGGTACGACTCTTGGAGCAGCTCGGCGAGTTCACCGACGTCGATCTTGGTGAGGTGCACAAGGACGAGGTTCGGGGAACGGTCATGGTGGGGAGTCCAGAAGAACTTGTCCGGTTCCATGGCTGCCAGGGCTTCGCGTTCGTCGGTCTTGACCGTGACCACGCCGTCCTCCCAGATCCGGGCCATGAGGGTCTTGGCGAACCACGCGGGTTGCCCCCAACTGGGTCGCTCGGTAACCCCTGGCAGGCCAAGGCAGATCTTCCGGACGTCCTCTTCGGTGGCCATGGTTCACTGTGGCACCCACTTAGCGCCCAAACAAGGGACTACGCTGGGCACATGTTGACCATCGGCAGTACAGTCCTGGGCGTCAACGACCTCGCCCGTGCAACGGAGTTCTGGCAGGCGGCCCTGGGCTACGTACCCCGCGAGCCCGGCGATGACACGTGGGTGATCCTGGTGCCCGCCTCCGGTCCAGGCGCGCAGCTCGCCCTGATGTTCAGCGAAACCCCTGTCCAGGAACACCCCCGGATCCACCTGGACCTATACGCGGATGACCAGGCCGCCGAGATTGAACGGCTGGTGTCCCTTGGCGCCGGGCATGTCGACTGGGACCTGTACCCTGAAGACCCTGACTTCGTGGTTCTGGAAGATCCCGACGGCAACCGCTTCTGCGTCATCGACCGGGCGCCGCGGTAGCACCGCCGTCGGGCACTTCGCGGTCGCGGGAGAGGTGCGAAAACCGATGCGAATTTCCGTGCGAAAGGACCGGTTTCCAGCGAAGTCGCGTCCCACACGGTGTCGCAGGGAATCGGTAGAGTGCTCCCATGGATGAGAAAGCAACGTTGCTGAACTACCTCCGCACACGCCGGGCCGACCTGCTCGGCAAAGTGGAAGGCCTGAGCGAATACGATGCCCGCCGGCCCATGACTCCCACCGGGACCAACCTGCTGGGCTTGGTGAAGCACGTGGCCAGCGTGGAGTTGGGGTACTTCGGAGAGACCTTCGGGCGGCCCGACGGGAGGGAACTTCCGTGGTATGAGGCCACAGCCGAGCCCGACGCCGATATGTGGGTTCCGGCCGACGAAAGCATGCAGAGCATTATCGAGTTGCACCACTTCTCCGCCAAGCACAGCGACGAAACCATCGAGTCCCTCCCCTTGGATGCACCCGGTGTGGTGCCGTGGTGGTCCGAGGAAAAGAAGAACGTGACCCTGCACCAGATCCTGGTGCACATGTGTGTGGAGACAGCCCGGCACGCAGGCCACGCCGACATCATCCGGGAACTCATCGACGGCCAGGCCGGCCAGCGACCGAACGATCCGAACATCCCGCCGCGGAACTCCGAGGAGCTCGCTGCCCACCGCTACCGGATCGAGGAGGCCGCGCTGCAGGCCGACCGCAGGCGCTGACAACAGCGCCGGGACCAGCCCCAGGACACCGCCGGCAAACCCTTCACAGCCAAGGGGCACCCTTCACAGCCCACGCATAAGCCCAGCAAACCTCCGGCGTAGCCTGCCTCCGTAAAAAGGAGGCATGACTCCTCCACGGACCGAACACCGAAAGGGCAGCCGGACCCGGCGCGCCGTCGTCTCCGCTGTCCTGGCGGTCACTCTCTCTGCGGGAGGCGCGGCTGCCTGGGCCTTGGACCGCTTCGTCATCCCGCACGCCCAAATCACGAACGTCTCCGCTTATGAGGCCAGCCAGGCCGGGACAACCACCACCTCGGACACAACAAACGAATCAGCCGTCGTCACCGACACCAGCTACACCCAAGGCGACACCGGCGTCACCATCTCCACTGTGACCACCGGCAGCGGCGACAGCACCGTGACCTACTACGTTGCCGACGTCGTCCTCAGCGACGCCACCACGCTGAAGTCGGCCTTCGCGCAGGACACTTTCGGTGAGAACATCACCGAGAACACCTCGGACATCGCCGCCGACAACAACGCGATCTTCGCCATCAACGGCGACTACTACGGCTTCCGGGACACGGGCATCGTCATCCGGAACGGTGTGGTGTACCGGGACGAGGGCGCGCGGCAGGGCCTCGCGTTCTACAAGGACGGCACCGTGAAGGTGTACGACGAGACCACCACCACGGCCGAACAACTCGTGGCCGACGGTGTGTGGAACACGCTCTCCTTCGGCCCGTCGTTGCTGGACAACGGCGAGATCGCGTCCGGCATCGAGGATGTGGAGGTGGACACCAACTTCGGCAACCACTCCATCCAGGGCGAGCAACCACGCACGGCGGTGGGTGTGATCGACGAGAACCATCTGGTGTTCGTGGTGGTGGACGGCCGAAGCCCGGGCTATTCCGCCGGCGTCACCATGACGGGCCTGGCCCAGATCATGAAGGACCTCGGCGCCACCACCGCGTACAACATCGACGGCGGCGGCTCCTCCACCATGTACTTCAACGGATCCCTGGTGAACAACCCGCTCGGTGAGAACAAAGAGCGCGGCACCTCGGACATCCTCTACATCGCCCAGTAGCCATGATCATCCTGATACCGGCGTACGAGCCGGACCAGCAGCTCATTTCCTTGGTCAACAACCTTCGGGACGCGGATCCGTGGATCACCATCGTGGTGGTTGACGACGGTTCCGGCCCCGCCTTCCAGGACGTGTTCGACGGCGTCACCCGGCTTGGGTGCCACGTCCTCAGTTATGCGGCAAACGGCGGAAAGGGCCACGCCCTCAAGAGCGGCTTCGCATTCATCGCGGACAGGTTCCCCGGCCATGACGTGGTCTGCGCCGACAGCGACGGCCAGCACGGAGTGGCCGACATCCTGGCTGTAGCGGACAGGGTGCGGAGCGTGACGGCATCGATGGTGCTGGGCTGCCGCTCCTTCAGCGGCGATGTTCCGGCGCGCAGCAAGTTTGGCAATACGGTGACGCGGTGGCTGTTCAAGCTCGCAACGGGCCAAGGGATTCCCGATACCCAGACCGGGTTGAGGGGGTACCGCGCGGACATGATCCCCTGGCTGTTGACGGTCCGTGGGCAACGCTACGAGTACGAACTCAACCTGCTGCTCGAGGCCAAGCAGGCCGGCTACGGCATAGATACCGTGGAGATCGCCACGGTGTACCTGGACCACAACTCAGGCTCCCATTTCCGCCCCGTAGCGGACTCGGTCAGGATCTATGCACCTTTACTGAAGTTCCTGGGCTCGTCGTTCTCTGCCTTCCTGGTGGACACCATCGTCTTCCTGATGCTGACGGCGCTCTCAGATTCCCTCCTGCTGGCTGTGGTTGGTGCCAGGGCCGTCAGCGCGGGCGTGAATTTCCTGGTGAACCGCAATCTGGTGTTTGAGCACGGCAAGGAGAAATCCCTGCGTTCGGCGATCTCCGGCTACGTGGCCTTGGTGCTCGTCCTGCTCACAGCCAACTACGCCATCATGTGGTCGCTGACGTCACTGGCCGTACCCGAGCTGCCCGCGAAGCTCGCCACGGAGCTGACCCTCCTCGGTGTGAGCTATGCCGTCCAGCAGCGCTTACTGTTCGCCGGCAGGGTCCGTGCTTCGCAGCCAGCCTCTTCGGGGGAAGATCCGGCGGAGGTGCTTACGGAGGCCGGGTATGGGCAGACGGGACCTACGCGTGGACGCCCCAGGGCCGACGTCGAAAGTCATATCCCAGCCTTGGCCCCGGCACAGTTTCAGCACAGCAGCACCAGGAATCGTGGAAACCAGCCCACCAACAGATTCCGGAGAATCCGATGAACACCATCATCCTCATGGCAGCAGACCTTATTGCCATCACCATCCTCACCTTGGCCCTCTACCTGCGCCGGCACCGGCGGCGTGACCTGGTGGTTTCCTACCTCGGCATGAACGTGGGAGTCCTGGCAGTCGCCACGGCCCTCTCCGGATCCGCGGCCGGCGTTGGACTGGGGCTGGGACTCTTCGGTGTCCTCTCGATCATCCGGCTCAGGTCCACGGAACTGGCCCAGCACGAGGTGGCCTACTACTTCTCGGCGCTGGCCTTGGGTTTGATCGCCGGCATCGGAGTGGAGCCGCTCTGGCTGACGTTGTCCCTCATGGGCCTGGTGCTGCTGGTGATGTTCATCGGCGACAACCCGGCTGTCCTTCCCGCGTACCGCCACCAAACCGTGGTCCTGGACCGAGCCATCAACAATGAAACTGAACTCAATGCCCGGCTGGAGGAAGTCCTCAACGGCACGGTTCACTCGGCCACCATCCAGGAACTGGACCTGGTCAATGACAAGACGATCGTGGATGTGCGCTACGCAGTCCGGGCACGGCGCTCCGTCCCGCAGCTCGGCTTCGACCGGCCCGCGGGTGCACTGGCCCCGGCACCGCAGGAGCTTCCGGGCTCCGTGTTCCCGGGCTCTGCAGCACAGGCAGCCCAACAGGCGGCACAGCCCCACCAGCAGGCGGCGCAGCAAGCCTGGCACTCCCAGCAGCAAACACCGCCGGCCCACCAGCAAGCGGCACAGCCCCACCAGCACACCCCGCAGCAGTCGGAGCAAGCCCAGCGCCACACCTCGGCAGGTGTCGCATGAGCCGCCCCGACGCAGCCCCCGTCATCCCGCACCTCAGCCAGCTTCCCGCCGTCGGGCTTGAAGAGCTGACAACCGAAGCCGCGCTGCTGACCCGGGTGGACCGCAAGTACCTGGTCCCCTCGGCGAGCGCCCGCCGGATCTTCGCCGGATTCACCACCGTGGCACGCGTGCTGGAGATGGACGGCAGCCGGACGTTCGCCTACGACTCCGTCTACTTCGACACCCCGGAACTGGACAGCTACATGATGGCGGCGCATGGCAGGCGCCGGCGGTTCAAGGTCCGCACCCGAACATATGTGGACAGCGCCGTGAGCTTCCTGGAAGTCAAGACCGAAGGAGCCCGCGAAGCCACCGTCAAGGAACGGATTCCCTACGAACCCTGCGACCGTGACCGGCTCACCGACGAAGGCCTGGCCTATGTGAACGAAACCCTGGCCGCGGCGATCGGGGACGTGGAGTTCGGCCCCATGGAGCCCGTGCTGTCCACTGCCTACCACCGCACCACGCTGTACCTGCCGGAGTCGGGCAGCCGCGCCACGATCGATACCGATGTCACGTGGCAGCGTCCCGACGGCCAACCGTGGGTGCTGGACAACGCCGTGGTGGTGGAGACGAAGTCCGGCTCCGCCCCCGGGCCCCTGGACAGGCATTTGTGGGCACATGGTGTCCGCCCCTGCCGGATCTCCAAGTTCGCCACCGGCATGGCAGCCCTCCACCCCGAACTGCCGGCCAACCGCTGGAACCAGACCCTTCGGCGCCGGCTGCCCCTGCGGCCCGCCAACTGACACCTGCCCCTCCCACCCTTAAGGAACACACCATGCGCTCCCTCCGTACCTACCTTTCCGTTGCCGTCGTCGCCCTTGCTGTTTCGCTGGCAGGTTGCTCCACCGCCGCCACGACCGCCACGGGCACCACCTCTACCTCGTCCACGCAGCAAGTGGTCAGCGCCTCCACCATCTCCGAGGACACCCACTTCGACAGCGACGACCTCACATGGGACGCCTCCTCCGAGGTGGCAGTCAGCCTGTCCGACGGCGGCAGCAAAGTGACGTCGTCGGCCTCCACGGGCGTGGCGGTGGACGGCACCACGGTGACCATCAGCGCCGCCGGGACCTACCGGTTGAGCGGCTCGCTCACCGACGGCAAGATCGTGGTGGCCGCCGGCGATTCGGACACCGTGCGGATCATCCTGGACGGCGTGGAACTGGGCAATTCAACGGGCTCGCCATTCGTAGTGCAGAGCGCCGATGAGGCCATCGTGTACCTGCAGGACGGCACCACCAATACACTCACGGACGCCTCCAGCTACACCGACCAGGCGGAAGACGCACCCAATGCTGCCCTCTATTCCATGGCCGACCTGACCATCGCCGGCCCCGGCTCGCTCAGCGTCAACGGAAAATACAAGGACGGCATCGTCTCCAAGGACGGATTGGTCCTGGCCTCGGGGAACGTCACCGTGGACGCCGCCGACGACGGTATCCGCGGCAAGGACTACACGGCCCTGCTGGATGGCACCTACACCGTGACGGCGGGCGACGATGGCGTGAAATCGGACAACGACACGGACGAAGGCCGCGGCTGGCTGCTGGTGAGCGGTGGATCGTTGACCGTCAATGCCGGCGACGACGGCGTCAAGGCGTACAACACACTCACTGTTTCCGGTGGGACTGTCACGGTGGCCACATCCGAGGAGGGCCTGGAAGCCCAACACATTGTGGTCTCCGGCGGCGACACCACCATCACGTCCAACGACGACGGCGTGAACGCAGCGGGCGGCTCGTCCTCCACTTCCGCTGATACGGGCATGGGCGGACCGGGTGGCGGCATGGGCGGCGGCTCTCAGGAGGCCGGCGACTACACCGTGGACGTCTCCGGCGGAACCTTGACCATCAACTCCGAGGGCGACGGCCTGGACTCCAACGGCAGCGCCACCATCTCCGGCGGAACCATCGTGGTGAACGGTCCCACGAATGACGGCAACGGCGCGCTGGACGTGAACGGAGACCTCACCGTCACTGGTGGAACGGTTGCCGCGGCCGGCAGCGCGGGCATGGCCGTGACCCCGGGAACCACGTCCACCCAGTCCGGCGTGCAGCTGACGTTCAACTCCTCCGTTGCGGCCGGGACCCCGATCCACCTTGTGGATTCCTCCGGCAAGGTGGTGGCAACGTTCGTGACCACCAAGACCATCGCGTCCCTGGTCTACTCCTCCTCCGCCATCAGTGACGGCCAGACGTACACGGTGTACACGGAAGGCAGTGCTGACGCCAAGGCCGGGCTGACCACAGGTTCCATCGACGGCGCCGAGTCCATGGGGACCGTTACCGCCGGGCAGTACACCCAGGCTCAGGGCCCGGGAGGCCGGCGGTAAGTCTCAGGAAGATACGTCCCCGGGCGCACGAAGAACAGCGCCCGACGGCGGTACGCACGTGCCGCCGTCGGGCACCACAAACTTGATGGGAAATTGAGCCAAACGGACCTGTTCCTTGATGTTGCGGCGTGACTCTGGTTTCAGGCGAAGCACCCATACCTGGGGGTTTCGGCAACGAATAACCAGCAGGACACAACGACGTGGGGGAAGAAATGGAACAGGCAGAAGCTCCAACGGATGTGAGGGCCGTGAAAGGCATCATCCAGGACCAGCATCCCGTGGATTTCCACGCACTGGGTGTGGCGGGATGCATCGACCGGCTGGCCGAACCACTCCGGCGCTCCGGGGTTGAGGTGCACTGGGACATCCCCCACCACGGCATCGAGATCTCTTCTGCCTCCGCAGGTCTCCTCTACCACGTGGCCCAAGAGACCTTCAGCAACACCCTCAACTACGCCGACGCCGGCCAACTCACCATCCGGCTCAACGCCGTCTACCACGGCATCCAACTCACGGTCTCGGACGACGGCAACGGCTTCGAGATCCACGCGGCTCCGAGCGGACGGCGTCACGGCTTTGGCCTCCTGCTCATGTCGCTCGCGGTTCACGACGCCGGCGGGACAGTGAACATCGAATCGGAACTTGGGCGCGGCACCAGCGTGAGCGTGACGCTGCCGCTGGATTGAGTCCTTATTGGGACCTTGTTTGGCCACCCCAACCATGGATCGATGGCCGGACCGGACGTATTCTGTAGCTACTTTTCAGCCAGGAATCCGGACGGAACGGCAGGAAAATGGCACGGAACAAGGGTCAACGCATCGGTTTGGGCAGGTTCCTGTTCAGGCTCTTTGGGTTCTTCTTCATCAGCTTCCTCTGTGGCGTGTTGATCTCCGGGATGGTGGTCCCGGTGGTTGCTTTCACCAGCACCACCGTGGGCGGGTCCATCGGTTTCTACGAAAGCCTGCCCAGCCAGCTCGACGTGAACTCCCCGTCCCTGTCCAGCACCGTGGTTGCCTCCGACGGGACGCCCATCGCCACGTTCTACGCCGAGAATCGCGTCAAGGTTCCGCTGGACCAGATGTCGCCGTTCATCCGGCAGGCGATCGTTGCCATTGAGGACAACCGTTTCTACCAGCACGCCGGCGTCGACGCGCAGGGCATCATGCGCGCGCTGACCTCCAACCTCACCAAAGGCACCCGCCAAGGGGCCTCCACGCTGACCCAGCAGTACGTCACCAACGTCCTGAACGAATCCCGCCTCTCCCAAGGCAGGCCCGAGGACGTGGTGCTCAGCGGCCAGAAGACCATGGGAGACAAACTCCGCGAGGTCAAGCTCGCCTTGGAATTGGAGAAGCGGTTCAGCAAGGACCAGATCCTTGAGGGCTACCTCAACATCGTGTTCTTCAACCGCAACGCGTACGGGATCGAAGCTGCCTCGCGCTACTTCTTCAGCGTTTCCGCGAAGGATCTCAACCTGCCGCAAGCGGCCATGCTGGCCGGACTGGTCAATGGCCCCAGCATCTACGACCCCACAGTTGACCCCAACGCCGCGATCGCCCGGCGCAACATCGTCCTGGACCGGATGCTGGACCAGCACGTCATCAACCAGGCGGACCACGACGCCGCCGTGGCAACGCCGGTGGAGCTCAAGATCACCCCTTCGCTGCAGGGTTGCGCCGGGGCCGTGATCGCTACCTACTTCTGTGATTACGTATCCCACCTGATCCTGAACAACGACGCCTACGGCGCCACCATGGCGGACCGCGAGCGCCTCCTGTACCGCGGCGGGCTCGTCATCAAAACCACCCTGGACAGCCGCCTGCAGGCCGCGGCCCAGGCCCAAGTGGATGCCTCCGCCGGGGAGAACCCCGACAAGTGGGGTGCGGCCATGACCACCGTGGAGCCGGGGACAGGACGAATCCTGGCCATGGCGCAAAACACGGTGTTCGTTCCAGAGCCGGGTAAGTACGATACCCAGCTGAACTTCAACGTGGACGCCAAGGACGAGAACGGCTACGACCTCAACGGTGCAGGCGGCTTCCAGCCAGGTTCCACCATGAAGCCCTTTATCTATGCAGAGTGGCTCAATGAGGGCAAGAACCCCACCGCCATTGTGGATGCCTCGCGCAGGGTCTACCCCGTGGGTTTCCCCTGGCGTGACAGTTGCGGCCGCGTCCTTGGCGGTTATAGCTCAGCGCAGAAGGCCCAGAACCTCGGCGCCGACGACGACCTGCAGAACAACGACGCCGGCTACTACCGTCCCATGCCCATCAACTACGGACTCTACAACTCCATCAACACGGCCACCTTCGCCACGGCTGCCCAGCTGGACTTCTGCGGCATCCAGCGCATGGTGGACACCGTTGGCCTGCACAGCGGGCTCGACAACGCTCCTGTGAACATGCACCAGATCGGCAACCTGCTGGGCTCCATCGGCGTTGCTCCGGTGGTGTTGGCTTCCGCCTACGCCACCTTCGCCAATGACGGCACCTACTGCAAGCCCATCGCCATTTCCGACATCACCGACACCCAAGGCCGGAAGTACGACGCCCAAAGAACCGAATGCCGCGACGCCGTGAAACCGTCCGTGGCGCGAGGGGTGACGTCCGTGTTGCAGGATGTGTTGAAGATGGGTTCCGGCGTGTACATCAACCCGAAAGTGCAGAACCAGGTGCCCGTGGCGGCCAAGACAGGAACGTCCAACAACAACGGCGCCACCTGGGTTGCCGGGTACACCACACGTTTGGCCACGGCTTCCTTCTTTGGTGACACCTCGGCCGGCCAACAGCGCGCGGGGCAGGGTGTCACCATCAACGGCAAGTTCTACAAGTCCTTGGACGGCTACATGATCGCCGGGCCGCAATGGGCCAACTACATGATGGAAGCCACGGCCCTCTACCCCAGCGGCGCCTTCAATGCCCCCGCTCCCCCGCCGGCGCCCGCACCCATCACCACGGCACCGGCCGTGCCCCGGTTGACGGGGAGGTAGCCACCCAGGCGTCACCTGAGACGCTGCGTTCTACAGGCGGGGTAACCGACGACGGCGACCTGCCGCCGTCGTGGGTTGGTTAGCGGGCGTAGCGCTCGGTGAAGTTCCTGAGCACACGCATGGGTTCGGTGATCGAGGTCTGCCGTGCGGTCTCGATGAGTTCCTCGGCCTGGTGCGGCGGGAAGTAGCCTGCGTCCTTGTAGATGGTGATCCGGGTGACGAGTCCGTCCACGTCGAGTTCGGGGTGGAACTGCGTGGCGTAGAGATTGTTCTTGATCCGGAACATGTGGACCGGGCAGGCGGCGGAGCTGGCCAACAGGACCGCGTGGCCGGGGAGTTTGCTGCACGCCTCTTTGTGCCCCACGAAAGCGTCGAAGGTGTGCGGCAACCCGGCGAGCAGCGGATCACGTTCACCTTCGGCCGTCAGTTTGATCTCAGCAGGTCCCACTGGCTCACCGAAACGCCGGTCGATGGTGGCGCCCTGATGCACACCCAACGTGCCAACCCCGTAGCAGGCGCCCAGGAAGGGGAAGTCCTGCTCAACAATGCGGTCCAGAAGCGTGGAAAGCTCGGCTTCGACCCGGAGTTGGGCCGGGCTCTTCTCCTCCACAGGATCGCTGGAGGTGTAGGGGCTTCCTCCGACAATCACTCCGGAGTAGTGGTCCAAGTTAATGGCAGGCATTGGCCCTGCTTCCAGCCGCACACGGACCAGTTCAGATTCTTCGAGGCCGCAATAACGCAGATAGGCCAGGTACTCGTCGTCGGCTGCGGCGTCTTCGGCCCGGGTCGCCAGCAAAAGGAAGGGCTTCACAGGCCCAGTCTGCGGGAGAACGACGCGACATTCCAAGTAAATGGGTAGGTCTGACAGACACTCCCTGCGCGGGAACAAAATGCGTAGCGTTGGAATTGTTCACGCTAACGCCCCAAATACGTGATTCATCCCCAAGGAGCATCTTTGACGCAGGACCCCGCCGTGGTCGCAACCCAGCACAACAAGTCACCGAACGAGGTGACGCCCCAGAATCCGGTACCAAGCCAACGCCCCACCAAGATTCCGTGGGGCGGTTTGCTGGTGCTGGCCGCTGCCGGTTTCACGGCGGTGACCACGGAACTTCTGCCGTCGGGGCTGCTGCCGCAGATCAGCCGCGACCTTGGAGTGGACGAATCGGCGGTGGGTTCGCTGACCGCCGCCTACGCCGCGATCATCGTGTTTACCGCACTGCCCTTGTCGCGATTGCTGGGCGGCAGGGTTCCCCGGAAAACTCTGTTGATCGGCACCGTCCTGGTCTTTGCCATCAGCAACATCCTGCTGGCCCTGAGCCCGACGCTGGCTGTAGCCGTAGTTGCCCGTTTGCTCGGCGGCATCGCCCACGGCATGTTGTGGTCCAGCATGGCTCCCTACGTTGCGCGGATCGTTCCGGCGCATTCCGTGGGCAAATCCATGGCCGTGGTGTTCAGTGGCACCAGCATCGCGCTGGCCGTCGGCGCTCCGATCGGCACCCTGATGGGAACGCTCATGACGTGGCGGGCGTCCTTCATTGTCCTGGCCGGCGTGGGTGTGCTGCTCGCGGTCCTGGCATTCTGGCTCCTGCCTGCCGCGCATGACCCCGGAAACCACAAAGCCCCCTCCATCCGTGCTGCCCTCAAACTGCCCGGCGTCGTTGCGGTTGCCACGGCCTGGCCCTTGTTGTTGCTGGCTCATTTCACGTTGTTCACCTATGTGGCACCGTTCCTCCTGGCCTCGGGATTGCCCGAGGCCCTCACGGGTGTGTCACTCTCCGTGGTGGGTGTTTCGGGATTGCTGGGCATCTGGATCGCCGGCCTGACCGCGGATTCCCACCCACGGCGTTCGGTGATTGCCGCCGTCGGACTTCTCTTGCTGGCGTTCGCGCTGCTGCCGGTACTGGGCACCTCGACCGTCGGCATGTTCGCCCTCATGGTCCTCTGGGGCGTGTCCTTTGGCGCCATGGGTATCTACAACCAGGCGGCGATCCTCCGCGCGGGCGGCGAACACAAGGACGCGGCCAATGGGCTCACTGTGGTGACCATCCAGGTGGGCATCGCGGTGGGTGCCGGCTACGGAGCCCTGGCCCTCACCCTGGTTGGCGCGCAGCTGGTGCCCCTCGCTGCGGCGCTGCCCACCGCCGTCGCGCTGGTGATCATCATGGCGAGCCGCCGCGGCGGGTACCCGGCAGGAGGCCGCGAGAAGCGCCGTTAACATCGCCGAAACATGCCAGTCACGCGATCTTCACGAAGGCCGGATTTCTGTAACTTTCCTGCAACTTAGCTCCTCTAAGTCGGAAACATAGCTCACCGAGTATTGAACCCGGGGGTAGCGAGGGCCGACTTTTCCAGGCCCGTCACGGACAGGCTTGATCAGAAGGGAAACGCAGGTGGAGATCTCTGCGCAAAACGTCTGGCTGATGTTGTCATCGGCAATGGTGCTTTTCATGACCCCGGGCCTCGGCCTCTTTTACGGTGGCATGACCCGCGCCAAGGCGGCCCTGAACATGATCATGATGAGCTTCATCTCCGCCGGCATCGTCGGAGTGGTGTGGGTCCTGTGGGGTTACTCGATGACCACCGGCGACGGCATCCTGGGCCTGTTCGGCAACCCCTTTGCACACTTCGGCCTCCAGGACCTGGTGGGCACCCCGGATCTCATCAAGGCGGGCTTCGCCGCCACGTTCGCCATCATCACCGTGGCACTCATCAGCGGCGCCATCGCCGATCGTGCCAAGTTCGGCGCCTGGGCGGTTTTCGTGCCGATCTGGGTCACCGTGGTCTACTGCCCGCTCGCCTACATGATCTGGGGCGGCGGCCTCATGAGTGCCGGCGGCGCCCTCACCGACATCTTCGGCCAGGTCATCGACTTCGCCGGTGGCGCAGTGGTTGAAGTCAGCTCCGGAACCGCAGCTTTTGTCCTCGCATTGATCGTGGGAAAGCGTCACGGATTCGCGAAGGACCCCAACCACCGCCCGCACAACGTCCCGTTCATCATGATCGGCGCAGCCATCCTGTGGTTTGGCTGGTTCGGTTTCAACGGCGGCGCAGCCACCACGGCAGCGCAGGCCGGCCTCATCTGGATCAACACCTTGGTCACTCCCGCTGCGGCCATGCTCAGCTGGCTCGTCGTGGAGAAGGTCCGCCACGGCCACCCCACGTCCCTGGGTGCAGCCTCCGGCGTCGTCGCCGGCCTGGTTGCCATCACCCCGTCCTGTGCCAACATCAGCCCCTTGGCTGCCCTCTGCCTGGGCCTCGTTGCGGGCGCCGCCTGCTGCGTCTTTGTGGACCTGAAGTACAAGTTCGGCTTCGACGACTCCCTTGACGTAGTGGGTGTGCACTTCGGCGCCGGCGTCATCGGAACCCTGTCCCTTGGCTTCATCGCCCTTCCGGTGGACGGTGTGGGCGGCGGCCTCCTCTACGGCGGCGGCCCCCAGCAGCTCATCGCGCAGATCGTCGCTGTGCTGGTCACCATCCTGCTCTCCGGCCTGGGCACCCTGGTGATCGGCCGGGCCATCCACAAGACCATCGGCTTCCGCGTCACCCACGAGCACGAGGTCACCGGCGTGGACCTCACCCAGCACGCAGAGTCCGCCTACGAATTCGGGCTCACACCCCACGGACACTTCCGCCAGCAGCAGGCGCACCTGTCCTCGCTCATCAAGCGGAAGCCTGAACCGGCTCCGGCTGGTCCCGCCTCGGGTTCAGCCAAGGAAGACAGCTTCGCCTAGCTCCCCCCACGGAACAGCGGACGACGGCGGTACGCGAGTGCCGCCGTCGTCCGCTGTTTTGCGGTCCCCACCCAAGTAGGGGACAGTTCGCGTCGCAATGGGGGCTCGTAGCGACGTTTGCTGTCCCTTAGTTGGGTCCGTTCCAGAGGCGCTGCCACCAACTGCGTTTCGACGGCGGTTCGGGCTCGGTTTCCTCCGGGGCAGCCGCGGCACGCCGGTCGCGCCAACGTTGGACTTCCAACTCCATGTCCCGGAGCTTGGTGATCACCGGCGGCCCGCCCTGCAACTGGCGCCGGGCTTCGATCACCCGTTTGTTGAAGTCCTCGAGCGTTTCGCGGACCTGCTTCTCCATGAGGAACTGGTCCAGCTTTGACTCCAGTTCGGCGTCCTCGATGCGCAGCAGAATGGCCGGTGGTCCCAGGCCACTGATCTGTTCGCGTTGAATGAGGCCCTTGACCCACCAGTCGGGGTCGTAGCCTTTGCCGAGACCGGGGATCGGTTTGCCGGCGTACTTAAGGTTGTCGAACTTTCCCTGGGCCATGGCTTCCCGGACCAGGTAGTCGGCGCGGGCGGCCTCGTTGACCTTGCGCCGTTTCTCGCGGAGGGCGTCGTCGGCGTCGAGCTCTGCCCGTTCCTGGGCGTTGCCTCCGGTGGATCGGCCAGCCCGGAGCTCGGCGGCGCGTTCCAGGCGCCGTTTGCTGCCTTCATGGTCCACGGGCCCACCGCCTCTCACGAATCGTCTTTTGCCGGAGTCGTGGTCTTCTTTCCAGTATTCCCCACAGGGGCGGCCTCCAAACAGCCGTGCCGCCACCACCCACTTTGGGGCAGGAATACCCCGATCTGCCGCGTGGGACGGCGTGTCGGGGCGTTCCTCGGCTGAAAGTGGGTGGTGGCGGCACACGGATCGCCAGGAAATCAGCGAACGGCCATGCTTGGATCCAGTTGCTCAATCCCGTCGGGTGTCACCAGGACAACCCGGGCCGTGCAGATGTCGTAGAACAACCCCGTGGCTTGAACCTGTCCGGCGGCCAAGGCCGGTCCCGTGACAGGGTGTTGCTCAAGCTTTGCCAACTGCACGGCGACGTTGACCATGCTGAGCTGGTCGAGGCGGCTGAACCCGGCGGCCTCGGCGGCCAACGCCACGGGATGGCCATCCACCATGGCCCGGTAGCTGGGCCGCGCGTGCTCCAGCCAGGTATCGAACCCGGAGCCAAGGGCAGGCGCCGACCCCGAGGCGTCAGCCAGGACGGCTTTCATGGCGCCGCAATTGGAGTGCCCGCACACCACGATCGAGTCCACTGACAAGGCCTTCACGGCAAAGGTCAGGGTGGAATCGATGGAGGCATCGTGGTCATCGCTGCAGACCACATTGCCGATGTTTCGCAGCGTCAGCAGGTCACCTGGGCCGCTGCTGGTGATCAGGTTCGGGTTCACCCGCGAGTCCACGCACGCAACAAAAAGGGTGTCCGGGTTCTGCCCATCGGTGAGGTCCTGCACCAATGGCCGGACCTTGTCTGCGTGGCGGCGGTGATACTTGTCGATGCCAAGGAGGATGGACCGCAGCGGCGGGTGCGGATCGCCGTCGTCGTCCGCTGCCGTGCCAGCCACCACGGAAGGCTCCCATGACGCCCGCGGCGGCAACGGGAACTCCCGCAGGTCCTGGCGCTGGGGCGTATTGTCGGCAGCATCAGTGAAGGTGGTACTGCCGTGCTCCTCGATGCTGACGGAAGCTCCCGTGCTGCGGTGCTGGGCCCGCCAGGCAACCAAGGTCTCACGGAAGGCGTGGTCGAGGTAGTCGGCGTTGAGCTCCACCACGACGTCGGCGCCCTCGGGCACCGAACCCAGAACGCGGCTCAACCTGGGCAGCGCGAAGAAGCTGCAGGACCCGGCGATGGTCACACGCCACGGCGTCGCCGGCGCGGCCGGGGCATGGGCGTGGATCTGGGTTCGCAGGACCCGCCACAGCACGCACAGCGCCGCAAGGGCAAGCCCGATGATCACACCTTCCAGCAGGTTCAGGACCACTACGCACACCAGCGTCACGGCGTAGACCAGGAGATCACCGGTGCGGAGGCTCGTCTTGATGTCGGCAATCTTGACCAGCTTGGCGCCGATCACCAGCAGGAGCCCGGCCAGCACGGACAACGGGATCAGCTGGATCATGCCGGCGAACAACGCCGAGAACACCAGCACCCACACGCCGTGGAGGATCGCGGACGTGCGGCTTTTCGCGCCTGCTTCAACGTTCGTGGCGCTGCGGACAATCACGCCGGTTACCGGGAGGCCGCCCAAAAGACCGGACACCACGTTGGCCGAACCCTGGCCAACCAGTTCGCGGTTGAGGTTGGTCCGTGCGCCGGTGTGCATTTTGTCCACGGCGACGGCGGACAGCAACGACTCGATGCTCGCGATCAGCGCCACAGTGATGACGGCCATGACGGCTCCGCGCCAGTTGCCGTCTGGAAGGCTCGGCAGCGCGATGGCGTCAAAGATGGAGCCGCTGAAGCTGATGCGCTCCACGCCCGGCGCCACCGCGACGGACACGGCGGTCACGGCCACGACGGCGGCAAGCGGCCCAGGCACCTTGCGCACCGCGGCCGGGAGGTACTTCCAGCCAAGCAGGATCCCGACGACGGCCAGGCCAAGTAGTGCGGAATGCAGTTCGACGTTGGTGATCGCGCCGGGCAGCCCGGCCAGGTTTTCGACGACGGACCCCGCGGCTTCGCCGCCGAGCAGCACGTGGATCTGCTGGAGGATGATGGTGATTCCGATGCCGGCGAGCATGGCCTTGACCACCACTGGCGACACTGCCAGCGCGGCCCGTCCCACGCGGCTCAGGCCCAGGAGCAACTGCACGACGCCGGCAGCCGCCGTAATCGCGCAGGTCACCTGCCAGCCGAACTCGGCAACCAAACCGGCAACGACGACGGTCAGTCCAGCCGCGGGGCCACTCACCTGGAGGACAGAGCCGCCGAGCGTTCCGGCGACGATGCCACCGACGGCGGCTGCGATGAGGCCCGCCATGATGGGGGCACCTGATGCGGCAGCGATTCCCAGGGAGAGCGGGAGTGCTACGAGGAAGACGACCAGGGACGCCGGAAAATCGGCGCCGAGGTTGCTGAGGAAAGTGGGTTTGGTGGCGGGTTTAGCGGCGGGTTTGGCGCCGGGCGGGCTGTGGGCGTCGTTTGCTGTCTTGGATGCCTGCGGCATGGGAATCTCCTTGGCTCGGAAACTGGACCCCTTCAGCGTAGGAAAGTTGTCATGCCTAGTGACAAGCTGATGTGACAGATTTGACAAAAGTTGTGAATGGCCTGCTTCACATGGCGATAAAGGGGAACTAATGCGGGGGCCGAACGCGTTGGGACACCGCATTGGAGCTCAGGGCAAACAACTAAGGCTACTTAGGGTAGCTTGGTTCCAAACAGGCAAGACCAAGAGTCGACAGTTTGGAGGCAGTCCATGGATGAACCCACGAGCGCAGCCCAACCCGTCCACATCAGCTCGGAACCGGCACAACTGCAGGCCCTCCAGCCCCTCCTTGAGGCAGTGGGTGAACTCGTGGGCGACGTGCCGGCCCTGCTGGAGATAGCAAAGGACGTCGGCCAAACCGCGCCCCATCCCGGCGAGGGCAGTACAGGCAAGCTATGGGAACTCCTCGCCTCCGTCACAGCAGTGGACGTGGCAGCAGGCCGGGTCCTGGAACCGCATCTCGACTCCGTGCACATCCTGGCCCAGGCCGGGCAACCCCAACCAGAGGGCGCTTGGGGAGTCTTCGCCGCAGAGGGCCCGGGAATGAGGTTGGAAGCCACACGGGACGAAGCTGGGAACTACATACTGAACGGGACCAAACCGTGGTGTTCGCTCGCGGCGCAGCTCGATGGCGCTGTCATCACAGCCCATCTCCCGGCAGGGCAAGGAAGGGCAGCATTCGCCGTCAATCTGCAGCAGCCAGGCGTCACCTGCGAGACGCCCGAATGGACCAGCAGGGGCCTCCGCGAGATCCCCAGCGGGACGGTCCACTTCGAGCAAGTTCCGGCCACCCTACTCCAAGGACCCAACTGGTATCACGAGCGGCCCGGCTTCGCCTGGGGTGGCATCGGAGTTGCCGCCTGCTGGCTGGGCGGGGCCGTCGGGCTCGCCCGGGATTTCGCCGGGGCCCTGACAGACGCTGCAGACAAAGGCCGTGAACCGGACCAGCTCGCGTTGGCGCACCTCGGCGAAATCGATCGGCTCATCGCTTCGGCCGCGGCCCTCCTCGCCCGGACCGCCGAAAGAATCGACGCCCACCCGGCCGGCGCCGGCCCAAGCGCGTGGAGCGAGGCCCAGCGTGCCCGCGGAACCGTAGCTGCCGCCGTCGAGCGCATCCAGGCGCTGGTGTCCCAAAACCGGGGACCCGGCCCCTTGGCGTTCGACGAGTGGTACGGGAAGCAGATGGCTGACCTTTCCCTCTACGTCCGGCAGCATCATGGCATGCGGGACGACGCCCAGCTCGGTTCCCTGGCGCTGAAGGGAGACCGGGCATGGTGACGTTCTCACACACTGACACCGGGACGCCGGAAGCAGCGTGGTCCGCCAGCGGCGTGCGGACCCTGCCCGAACTGCCCCTCAGCACCGAAGAGCTGGCGGCCACCACGTTCGTGGTGCTGGCCGCCCACCCCGACGACGAATCGCTCGGCGCCGGCGGCTTCCTTGCCAAGCTCCAGGCAGCAGGCGCTTCGATCCGCCTGCTGTTGTGCAGCGCCGGTGAGGCGTCGCATCCGGCTTCACCAACGACGACGGCGGACCGGCTTGCCGCTGTCCGGCTCGCGGAGTTCCAAACGGCTGTGTCCGGGCTGGCGCCCGCTGCGACGTGGCGGTATTTGGAAGTTCCGGACGGGCAATTGGCAGCGTCGCGCCCGGCCATTGCCGCGTCCCTCCGCCAGGCCATCGCAGAAGAAGGGGCCGCGGCGGACCAGGTTGTGATCGTTGCTCCGTACCGGGCCGACGGGCACATCGACCACGACACCCTTGGCAGCGTGGCCGCCGAAGTAGCCGGCGAGGATGGGCATGGGTTGTTGGAATACCCCATTTGGTATTGGTTGTGGGCCGGCCCCGAGGATGTCACGTGGAAGGAGTGGGTGCGGGTCCCTTTGTCTTCCGCGGAACGTGAGGCCAAGAGCACGGCAATGCTTGCCCACGTTTCGCAGACGGAGCCGCTCTCCGATCAGCCGGGAGACGAGACGCTCCTGTCCACCGCCTTCTTGGAGCACTTTTCACGGTCTTGGGAAACCTTCGCTTGGCACCCACCCCTGGCTGGCTCCAACAGGGCTGCCGATGCCGAGGAGATCTTCGACGCGGTCCACGCCCGTGAGGCAGATCCGTGGAACTACGCCACCAGCTGGTACGAGCGACGGAAACGGGCACTGACCCTGGCCGCGCTTCCCGAGGAACACTATGGTTCAGGGCTGGAAGTGGGCTGCTCCATTGGCACTCTCAGCGAGGAATTGGCACCGCGATGCGGGCAGTTCCTCGCCGTGGACGCCAGTGGGAAGGCCCTCGCCCAGGCAAACGAACGGCTTGGTCCGTTTCGCCAGGCCCGGACCCTACAGGCAACAGTCCCCCACGAATGGCCCGATGGCAGCTTCGACCTCATAGTGGTCTCGGAAATGGGTTACTACGTAGCGCCCGAAGAACTGGCTGAGCTCCTGCAGCGCGTGAAAGCCTCCATGAACCCGGGCGGCACTCTCCTCCTGTGCCACTGGAGGCATCCGATCTCGGGGTGGCAACTGGACGGCGAGACAGTCCATGCGACGGCACGCGAGCAGTTGGACTGGACCAGCCGGGGGATTTATCGGGAGAAGGACTTCCTCCTGGAGGTACTCGTCTCGCCGGACGGTCCAGCATGACCGGCCATGAGGGCCGGCAAGGTGCAGGGAACCACGCGGGCCTGGGCAGCCAACGGGACACGGGCAGCCGCCCGAACCTGGGCAGCCAACGGGACACGGGCAGCCGCCCGAACCTGGGCAGCCAACGGGACGTAGGCAGACACCCGAACCTTGGCCGGCAAGGTGCAGGGAACCACGCGGGCAAGGGCAGCCAGCCGGACTTGGATAGCCGCGGCAACGAACCCTGTCCGGCGGCTATCCGTCACGTGGCTGTTATTGTTCCGGCACACAACGAGGAGCAACGCCTGGGACATGCGCTTGGGTCTCTGCTCCGGGCCGTCCAGGGTTTGGAACAGCATTTCCCCGCAGTGACCACCAGCATCTTCGTAGTCCTGGACAGCTGCACCGATCGCTCGGCACGCATCGCCGCGTCCTTTGCAGCTGCCCACCCGATCCTTTCCGCCATTGATGTGAAGCTGCGGAGCACGGGTGCCAGCAGGGCAACGGGAGTGGCCTCGGCCCTGGAGGCTGGGACGCAGGACCCGAAGGGTGTCTGGCTGGCCAACACCGACGCCGACTCAACAGTTCCCGCTGACTGGCTGGTCCGGCAAGTGGCGCTGGCCAACGCAGGGGCCGATGCGATCCTGGGCTCAGTGGAACCCGATCCGGCAGACAGCGACGCCGCCGTGCTTCTGCGTTGGCAGGAACTCCACCCCTTCAAGGAGTCCCACCCGCACATCTATGGGGCCAACCTCGGGGTCAGGGCATCTGCCTACCTGCAGTCCGGCGGATTCCCGGCTGTCCGCGCCCACGAGGACAGGATGTTGGTGGAGAGGCTTCGTCGGCACGGCTTCCGGGTGCAGGCAACAGACTCCATCCGTGTCACCACATCGGGCCGTACACATGCCCGGGCGCCACAAGGATTCGCAGCCTACCTCCGCGCGCTGGCACAGGATGTCCCCGTGATTGCCGAGTCGGCTTAGATTGACCACCAGCCCTGTACCGCCACGACCCACTTTGAGGCCCGGGCTGCCCCGACACGCCGTAGTTCACGGCGGAACAGGGAGTTCTGTGCTCAAAGTGGGTCGCAGCGGTACGCAACTCTGCTGCGAAGGGCAGCGGAGGCACGCAGCGCTGTCGCGAAGGACAACCTGTGCCGCGCAGGGCCACCAATCAGCGCAGGATGAGCAATCAGCGCAGGGCCATGCTCGGATCCAGCTGCTCGATCCCCTCCGGTGTCACCAGCACCACGCGGGCCGTGTTGATGTCGAAGAACAAACCCGTGGCCTGTACGTTCCCCGAAGCCAGGGCCGGTCCGGTGGCGTGGTGCTCGTCCAGCTTGGCCAGCTGGACGGCAACGTTGACCATACTGAGCTGGTCCAGACGGCTGAATCCGGCGGCCGCGGCAGCCAGGCCAACCGGGTGGTCGGCAAGAAGGGCCTGATAGCTGGGACGGGCATGCTCCAGCCACGTATCGAACCCGGAACCCAAGGCCGGGGTGGCGCCCTCGGCATCTGCCAGGACGGCCTTCATGGCCCCGCAATTGGAGTGCCCACACACCACGATCGAGTCCACTGACAAGGCCTTCACGGCAAAGGACAACGTGGAATCGATGGAAGCGTCGTTGCTGTCGCTGCACACCACGTTGCCAATGTTCCGGAGCGTCAACAGGTCACCAGGGCCACTGCTGGTGATCAGGTTCGGGTTCACGCGCGAGTCCACGCAGGCAACGAACAACGTGTCCGGGTTCTGCCCGTCGGTCAGGTCCTGCACCAACGGCCGGACCTTGTCTGCGTGGCGGCGGTGGTACTTGTCGATGCCCAGGAGGATGGACCGCAAAGGCGGCTGGCCGTCGTCGTCCGCTTGCCCAGCTACCTCCAACGACTGCCAGGACGTGCGCGGCGGAAGCGGGAACTCCCGCGGGTCCTGCCGCTGCGGCGCACTGTGGGCGGCATCGGTGAAGACCGTGGTTCCGTGCTCCTCGAAGGTCACGGCGGCTCCGGTGTTCTCCCGCTGTGCACGCCAGGCCACCAAGGCCTCACGGAAAGCGTGGTCCAGGTAATCGGCGTTGAGTTCCACCACCACGTCAAGGCCGGCGGGCACGGCCTGCAGCACCCGGTTCAGCCGCGGCAGCGCGAAGAAGCTGCAGGATCCGGCGATGGTCACACGCCATGCCTGGCCCTCACCAGCAGGAGAATGAGCATGGATTTGGGCCCGCAGCACGCGCCAAAGCACAGACAGCGCAGCAACGGCCAGCCCGATGATCACGCCTTCAAGCAGGTTCAGCACCACCACGCATACCAACGTCACGCCGTAGACCAGGAAGTCTCCGGTCCGAAGGCTGGTCTTGATATCTGCCACCTTGACCAGCTTGGCGCCGATCACCAGCAGCAGACCCGCCAGTACGGACAACGGAATCAGCTGGATCAGTCCCGCGAACAGGGCCGAGAACACCAACACCCACACGCCATGCAGGATCGCCGAGGAGCGGCCCTTGGCACCGGCCTCCACGTTCGTGGCACTGCGCACGATCACACCCGTCACCGGCAAACCACCCAGCAGGCCGGAGACCACATTGGCTGAGCCCTGCCCCACGAGCTCACGGTTGAGGTTGGTGGGCGTTCCGCCGTGCATCTTGTCCACCGCCACCGCGGAGAGCAGGGATTCGATGCTGGCAATCAGCGCGACCGTCACAACGGCCATGGCTACGGAGCCGAAGCCGCCGTCGGGCAGCCTTGGCAACGCAATGGCGTCGAAGATGGAACCACTGAAGCTGATTCGTTCAACACCCGGCGCCGCCGCAACGGACACGGCAGTGACCAGGACGACGGCCACCAGCTGACCCGGCACTTTGCGGACCATGGCCGGGACGTACTTCCACAGCATGAGGATTCCCACTACCGCGATACCCAGCAAAGCAGAATCCACCTTCATGCCCGCAATCGCGGCAGGCAGGGTCACGAGGTTTTCCACGGCGGAGCCGGCTGCCTTGCCGCCCAGCAGGACGTGAAGCTGTTGCAGGATGATGGTGATCCCGATGCCTGCAAGCATTGCCTTGACCACCACCGGCGAGACGGCCAGCGCGGCGCGGCCCAGGCGGCTGACGCCCATGAGCAACTGCACGACGCCGGCAGCGGCGGTAATGGCGCACGTCGCCTGCCAGCCGAACTCCTGGACCAAACCGGCAACGACGACGGTCAGGCCGGCGGCGGGGCCACTCACCTGAAGGACGGAACCCCCGAGGCTGCCTGCGACGATGCCGCCCACAGCCGCAGCGATAAGGCCCGCCATGATCGGCGCACCGGAAGCGGCCGCGATACCGAGGGACAGTGGCAGGGCTACCAGGAACACCACCAGCGAGGCCGGAAGGTCGGCGCCAAGGTTGCCCAGGAGCGTTGGTTTGCCGGGGCTGGGCTTGGAACCGGAAGGCTGGTTGCCGGGCGGGCTTAGAGTGTCGCCGGGCACGGCAAGAGGACCCGATAAGTGAGACATGAATATTCCTTTTGGCTCGGAAAGATTATTTCCGCAGCCTAAAAAGACACTCAATCATCGTCAACAGAATGTGATGAGAAAAACTAAAGTTGCCATTCCCCGAGAATATTTGGTATTCAAACCGCCCATTTACTCAAGCAATAAAACCAGCCTTCGAATAGCCAATATAGACCAGAAACCTAGGTTTATGAAAAATCACCATTCAAAAACGTACGTTATTTCCTAAAAATACCTCAGGGAATTTGAGAATTACCCACCAGACAGCCTCGACCGGGCCGCGGCAATCGCGGAGGCCGTAATGGCATCCCTGTCCCCCGAGCCATCCACCGCCAGCAGGATTCCGCGCTGCGAGTAGGCCGTGATCACGGGCTGCGTCTCGTCCCGGTAAAGTTCCAGCCGGCGCTGGATGACAGCCTCGGTATCATCGCTGCGGCCTTGTTCGCGGGCTCGTCGGAGCATCCGCTCCGTAAGTTCGTCGTCGGACACCGTCAGGGCCAGGACGACTTCCAGCGCCTGCTGCCGTGCGGCCAGCAACTCGTCCAAGGCGCCAATCTGGGCCACCGTCCTGGGGTAGCCGTCCAGCAGGAAGCCCGCACCGGCGTCGTCATTTTCCAGTCGTCCGCGAAGCATGGCGGTGGTGACGTGGTCCGGGACAAACTCACCGTGGTCCATGTACCTGCCGGCTTCTGCGCCGAGTTCGGTGCCATCGCGGACATGCGCCCGGAACAGCTCGCCCGTGGAGATCGCAGGAACACCGAAGTGCCGCGCAATGTACTCAGCCTGCGTACCTTTTCCTGAACCGGGAGGGCCCATGATGATCAGTCGCGCCATGACTCACGTCCGTTTCGAGAGGCGGCCGGGAGTTAAACCATAACGCCGGCGACGGCGGGTGGCTCCCGCCGTCGCCGGCTTTTCTTTGACGCTGGTTCGGCGCTCAGGCGTTGGCCGCTTCCCCGAGGAGGGCGTCGATCTGCTCGATGGCCAGACGCAGCCCTTCCTCCATGCCCATCTCGGCCATTTTCTCCATCTGCTCTGTGGACTCGAAGACCGAGGTAAGGGTCATCCGGGTCCGCTCGCCCAGGGGTTCGAGCGTCACAGTGGCATGCGTGACGCCAAGGTGGTCCACGGGTTCACCGTGCTCGTCCGCAAAGCCGTCGTCGAATTCCAGGTGTCCCGGCGCGTTGATGGCCGTGATCTTCCACCAGCCACGTGCCTTGGTGCCATCGGGACCGGTCATGTAGTACGCCGCTTTGCCACCTGGAGTGAAGTCGTAGCTTGGGAAGGTCGCGGGCCAGGTGGGCGGTCCCCACCAGCGCTCCAGCTGACGCGGGTCCTCCCAAATGCGCCACACACGCTCAACCCCGGCATCGAACTCGGTGACAATGGTGAAGCTCAACGCCTCAACATTCTTATCCACACTGACAACAGCCATGGCAGATCCCTTTCAGTTATCTTCAGCGAGAATGTCCGCAATCCGGCCGGCACGTTGCCGCCAGACGTCTTCGAATTGATCCAACAGGTGCCGGGCTTTGTGCAGGCCATCATGGTTGCCCCGCACAATCTGTTCCCGCCCCCGCTTTTCCTTGGACACCAGGGAGGCCCGTTCCAGGACCGCAACGTGCTTTTGTACGGCCGCGAAACTCATGGCGTAGAGCGCAGCAAGCCCGGATACCGTGTACTCCCCGGCAGTCACGCGGGCCACGATGTCGCGGCGTGTCGCATCGGACAACGCCTGGAAGAGGCGGTCCAGTTCGGCGTCGGACGGTTTGCTACTGAACTGATCTACAACCATTTGGTTGTACGATACTGCGGGTGTTGTCGGGAGTCAATGGCCTGCGGCAGCTCCGGGCTCCCCTTGCGGCTCACATCCCGCGCGGGGTAGGTTTTTTGAAACGTCACAAAGAAAGCGTTTTCCCAGAATCTCGAGGTGGATTTCCATGACCCAGCACGCCCCGGCAACGTGGATCGACGGCGAACCCCCGGCAACCCTCAGCGGAGGCGCCACGTGGGGAATGCCCTTCCCACGGGGCGCAGTCCAGGGTGCTTCTGCGGTTTCGGTCGAAGACCACGAGGGCACCCGCGTCCCTGCCCAGGCCTGGCCCCTCGCAACCTGGCCGGACGGGACCCTGAAGTGGGCCGGCCTTGCCATCGCGGCAACGGAGCAGCCCGCCTCCGCCTACACCGTCCGGTACGACTCCGGCGATCCGGACGCAACGGCAGCGTACGACGGCGGCGCGGCAGCCGCCGTCGTACGCTCGCCCCAAGTGACCGTCACCGAAGCCGAGGATGCGGTTACCGTCTCCACGGGACCCTTGGAGATGGTGATTCCATGCGGCGGGCAGTCCTTGTTCCGCAGCCTGTCCCGCGATGGCTCGTTGGTGGCCTCCGACGCCAGATTGGTCAGCCTCCTGCAGCACGGCGTGGTGGAGGAGGCCCGCAGCACAGTCCGCGACGGTTTCACCGGACACGTCCGCTCTGTCACCGTTGAACAGCGGGGCCCCATCCGCGCCGTGGTTCGCCTTGAGGGCACACATCGGGCGGATACCGGCACGCGGGAGTGGCTGCCCTTCACGGTGCGCTTCACCTTCCATGCCGGCGCCCGAAGTGTTCGCATGATGCACTCGTTCGTGTGGGACGGCGAGGCTGAACAGGACTTCCTGGCGGGACTCGGCGTGCGGTTCACCGTGCCGCTGGAAAGCGAATTGCACGATCGTCACGTACGGATTGCCGGAGCGGACGGCGGCTTCCTGGTGGAAGGCATCAGGGGTTTGACCGGGCTGCGGCGGGATCCGGGCGAAACCGTGCGGCAGGCCCAAGTGGCCGGTCAAGCCACGCCGGCGTTGGGTACGTGGAATCCGGAAGTCTCGGAACGGCTGCACCTCATTCCTTCGTGGGACGACTACACCCTGACGCAGTTGTCCGCCGACGGCTTCGAGCTCCGGAAACGCACCGCGCCCGGGCACGGATGGGTGGGGATCTCGGGAGGCACGCGCGCCGCCGGGTTCTGTTCGCTCAGCGATCTGTGTGGCGGGTTCGGAGTTGGCGTGCGCGATTTCTGGCAGTCGCACCCCGGGCAGTTGGACATCCGGGGCGCTGCCTCGGGATCCGCGGAGCTGACGGCTTGGCTCTACTCCCCCGAAGCCCAGCCCATGGACCTGCGTTTCTACCACGACGGCCTGGGCCAGGACACCTTCGAGGAGCAACTCGAAGGCCTGGAAATAACCTACGAGGACTACGAGCCCGGCTTCGGAAACCCCACGGGAATCGCCCGCACCCACGAGCTGACACTGTTCGCCTACGAGGCCACGCCGTCCACGGAATCCCTTGCCTCGGACGCCCTCGCTGCATCCATTCCTCCGTTATTGCAGCCCACAACGTCGGTCCTCCACGCGGCAGGCGTCTTCGGCGACTGGGCCCCGGTAGACCGCAGCACCCCCGCCCGCGCCGAACTCGAGGACAAACTGGACTTCCTGTTCGACTTCTACGCCGGCCAACAGGAACAACGCCGCTGGTACGGGTTCTGGAACTACGGCGACGTGATGCACACCTACGACTCCGACCGGCACGTGTGGCGCTACGACGTAGGAGGCTATGCCTGGGACAACTCCGAGCTCTCCCCCGATCTGTGGCTGTGGTACATGTACCTGCGCTCTGGGCGCGCCGACGTGTTCCGTTTCGCCGAGGCCATGACCCGGCACACGGGCGAGGTTGACGTGTACCACGCGGGACCCTGGCGCGGGCTTGGGTCACGGCACAACGTCCAGCACTGGGGCTGCAGCGCCAAGCAACTGCGCATCAGCAACCCCGCCTACCGGCGCTTCTACTACTACCTGACCGCCGACGAACGCACCGGCGATCTCCTCACCGAACTCGTGGACAGCGACCAGAACTTCCTGGGCCTGGACCCCGTCCGCAAGGTCCGGCCCGATGCCAACACCTACCGTCCGGACCGCGGCGCGCTGGGCGTTGGCCTCGGCACGGACTGGGGCTCGCTCGCGGCCACCTGGCTCACCGACTGGGAACGCACCGGCAACCCCCGCTCCCGCGACCGGTTGCTGGGCACCATGGAGGACATCGGCGCCCTGAAATACGGCTTCCTCACCGGTGAGGCGCTCTACGACCTGGACGCCGGAAGGTTCGACGCCGGCAGGGAAGCCATCAGCGTCTCCCACCTCAGTGCCGTGTTCGGGTTGGTGGAAATCTGCAGCGAACTCATCAACCTGGTTCCGTCCCCGGCCTTTGAGCAGGCCTGGATGCAGTATTGCCGGTTGTTCCTGGCTTCCCCCGCATCGCAGGCCTCGGAGGTGGGGCAGCCCTTGGCCGGCATCTACCTCACCCAGGCCCACAGCCGCCTCACCGCGTACGCTGCGGCCCGGCTGGGTTCGGCGGAGTTGGCTGCTGCGGCCTGGGAGAGCTTCAGCGTGGGAGGCGAAAACCTGAACCACGCGGAGGCATTCACCGTGCAGAAGATCCTCCCGCCCTACGTCCTGACACCGGTGGACGAAGCGCCCACCGTCTCCACCAACGATGCCGCACAGTTCGGCCTCGCAGTCATCCAAAACCTGGCCCTCGTGGGCGGGCACCTGCCGGCGGCAGCCCCACAGCAGTAGCCCGGCGCGGTGGTTCCGGGGCCGCCGCTGGAGGCTCCGGCGTCGTACGAGCTGTGCCGCCACCACCCACTTTGCCGCGTATCGACGCGACAAACAGCCCACATGGGTTGATTTTCCCGCGATCCGGGCCGAAAGAAGGTCGGGACGGCACAGCGAAGCTGCAAAAGCCGCCGGCCGCCGCACACAACAAAGCCGCCCGCCTCCGAAAGGGGGCGGGCGGCTTTGCTGTTGGCGCTTACTTCTTGCCGGTATAGACGACGGCGGGAGCCGCCGGAGCCTTCATGCCCTCACCGATGAAGAAGCTCGGGTGCGGCGGCTGGTTGTACGCCACGTTCTCGCGGGCTACGGCCGCGCGGTACACGGTGTCGTGCATCAGCGTGCGGAGGCGAACCTCAGTGGGAGCCGTGGTGGTGTAGATCCGCAGCTCCGTGCTGTCTGTGGACGGCCAGGCGATTTCTTCGCGCCAGTCACCCAGGATGTCCGCCTGGATGGACGGGGTGCCCTTGGTGGTGTTGTTGCTGCGGGCGCCATCGGCGGTCAGCAAGCGATCGCTGGTTTCGGTTTCCCAGTTCCACTTGGAGATGGTGGGAACGCCGCGGGAAACGGTGGCGTCGTAGTCGTGGTCGACGATTTCACGGAGCAGGTCGCCATCCCACCAGGCAAGGAAGTTCGCGGCGGGGATGTTCTCCGCGATCAGCTCACCCTTGGCGGACATCAGCTGGCCACGCGGTGAATCCCACGCCGCCGTCCCGCCCACGGCCCATCCCTCGGCACCTTCATAGCGGGGATCGATGTCGCCTGCAGCTCCACGTCCGGTGTCCTTGGTGGCCGGGATGCTCCACAGGACCTCGCCGGTAGCTGCATCACGGAAGGTTGCTCCGCGGTTGCCGCTCTGGCTCATGCTCTCGTGGACGGCAAAGGTTTCCAGGCCGGGCCGCGAGGGATCCAGATCGCCCGTGTGGATGGCGTCGCCGTGGCCAAGCTTGGTGTTGTACAGGGGCTGGCCGTTGTCGTCGATGGTCATGGAACCGAAAACGAACTCGTCCTTGCCGTCCTGGTCAACGTCCGCCACGGACAGGTTGTGGTTGCCCTGGCCCTTGTATTCGTCGCCGGCGGCGTTGGAATCGAAGGTCCAACGCTTCACGAGCTTGCCGTTCACAAAGTCATAGGTCACCAGCACGGTTCGGGTGTAGTAGCCGCGGCTGAACATCATGGACGGGTGTTCGCCGTCGAGGTACGCGACTGCGGCGAGGAAGCGGTCCACACGGTTGCCGTAGTTGTCGCCCCAGCCGGCCACCGATCCGCGCTCAGGCTCATAGGCGACCGTGTCCAGGATGGTTCCCGTCTCGCCCTTGAACACCGTAAGGAACTCCGGGCCGGCCAGCACATACCCGGCGCTGTTGCGGTAGTCGGCGTTGGCGTCGCCGATCACGGTGCCCGACGCGTCCCGGGTGCCATCCGCCGTCTTGAACGAAATCTCGGCCTTGCCATCGCCGTCGAAGTCGTACGCCAATACCTGCGTGTAGTGCGCACCGGCGCGGATGTTGCGGCCAAGGTCGATGCGCCACAGCTTGGTGCCGTCCAGCTTGTAGGCGTCCACATAGACGTTGCCCGTGTAGCCTGACTGCGAATTGTCCTTCGCGTTGGACGGCGACCACGTCTGGATGACCTCGTACTTGCCGTCGCCGTCGAGGTCCGCCACGGTGGCATCGTTGGCTGAGTAGGTGTAAGCCTTGCCGTCCGGGGTCACGCCGTCCGCGGGCTTGTCCAGCTTGATGGCGAGGTAGTTTTGGGCCAGCGGCGTCACAGCCTCGGTCAGTTTGTCCTGGCCTTGGCCATTGCCCACCGTCTTGATGACGTAGCTTGAGGTGGCCGTGCCCGTGGGATCCACGAAGAAGGTTGAATCGCGGATGGGTTCGGGCGTGATGTTTTTGCCGTCGCGCAGAACCTGGAAACCGATGCTGTCCTTGTCCAGGCCCAGCATGCGCCAACTGACGGTCACGCCTTGGTCAGTCAGGACCGCCACCGGCGCACGGTCCAGGTTTTCCACCTGCCGCTTGGGCGTTTGGTCCTTCGCAGCGTTTACGACGGCGGATACGTTGCCCTGCGCTGTTTGCGCGGTTGCCGCTTGCGCGAGGGGCACACCGGTGAAGGCCAAGGCTGCTGCGGCGAGGGTGGCCGTGGCGGTGAGGGGAACGAGTGGTTTGCGGGAGGAACATTTCGAGGGGTAAGCCAAAGAACATCTCCTTTGATGCTGGGCGACGGAGGGTCCGTCACCCATTTTTGGAACGTTTCACTAACGTGCCCCGAGAAACCCTTCCTACAAGTGGCGGGATCCAGGGCTGCGCACCCAACCAGGTCGCAGAAAACGTTGTTTTGAGCTCATAACAACATCTACTGCTGGTTAGTTGGGAAGTGAAAACGCTTTCCGGGGTCTATATTTACAGCGCTCCACACCTTGGTCAAGGGTTTGACTGGAAATTACTGGGAGTTTTCGACTCTTGATGTTCACTTTTGTTCCCCTCCCATCTCCCCTCCCACCCCACACCCCACACCACCACACCCACCGGACGCTCTCTCACCGAATACCCCTCCCTGTTCAACGCTCTCCCATCTGACAGAGGGGCCGGAGTACTCGTTTATTCTGCAGTTCGAAAGAAGCTGGCGGACCAACGACCCCACGTGATCGAGTGATCCGAAGCCCCGAGCGCACTACCGCTGGTGCCGCGTGTGACGGTCTGTTGCTCTCGGTTGAGCCGCATGTAGCCCCATTGAGGACAGTGACACCAGAACTTGGGCGGCCCGGCACTCCTCCGTAGTGTGCTGCCATGCCGAAGCCTTCCGTGATTCCCTTGTCAGTCCTTGACCTCAGCCCTGTGTCGGCCAACCAGAGCTCCGGCGACGCCCTGCGCAGCACCATCAACCTGGCCGTCGCAACGGAAGCAGCAGGCTACTCCCGGTATTGGTTGGCCGAGCACCACCTCAACGACGGCGTGGCCGGTTCGTCCCCGCATGTGCTCGCGGGCCTCGTGGCATCGGCAACAAAGAGCATCCGGGTAGGCACGGCAGCCACGCTCCTGGGCAATTACCGGCCCCTCCAGATCGCGGAGAGCATCGGTACCCTGGCAGCGGTGTTCCCTGCTCGGCTGGACTTGGGCTTTGGACGCTCCGGTCCGCCCAAGTCACCCAGCGAGCCGGCGCCCGGCTTTGTTGCACCCGACAGCAGCGAACCCGGGGAGCGCGTAGTGGACGGACTGGTGGTTCCCGCTCCCAGGCCCATCTTTGGCGCGGTCCTGCCGCGGAAGTTCCGCCTGCAGAGCGAACTCCTGGGCCGTTTTCCGGGGGATACCGACAACTTCGAAAACGACGTCCAGGACATCATCGGCTTCTTCACCGGCGACTACCGGACCAAACACGGCGAGGAGGTCACGGCAACTCCGGCGCTGGGCCAGTCCCCGCAGTTCTGGATCCACGGTTCCACGGCGGGTCCAAGTGCCAGGCTCGGGGGCAAGCTGGGCCTCCCCTTTGGCGCCAACTACCACGTGGCCCCGGCCACCGTCCTGGATTCCATCGCCGAGTATCGGGCACACTTCAAGCCTTCCGAAACCTTGCGGGAGCCGCATGTGATCGTCTCCGCGGATGTCCTGGTGGCACCTGACGAGTTCAGCGCCCGTCGCTTGGCCCGCGGCTACGCGCAGTGGGTTTACGGGATCCGCAGCGGACAGGGCGCCATCCCCTACCCCTCGCCTGATGACGCTGCGGACTTCACGCTGGACGCCGAAGCCGAAGAGCTGGTCAAGGACCGCCTGGATACCCGCTTTGTGGGAGACCCGCATCAAGTCAGCGAAAACCTCCGGACCCTGCAGCACGCAACCGGAGCCCAGGAATTGCTCATCACCACCATCGCCCACCACCCCGCCGACCGCGAGAGCTCCTACCAGCTCCTCGCCGAGGCCTGGGGTCTCTGAGTTTGTCCGTTACCCACCAAAGGAGCACCAATGACCACCGAAACCACGACTGAAACAGACGACCAACTCATCACTGCCGAACAAGCAGCCGCCCTGATCGCTGACGGCGCGCTGGTCATCGACGTCCGCAGCGAAGGCGGCCGCGCCAGCACCGGCGCAGTGCCAGGCGCCGTCATTGTGAACCGCGAACACGTGGAAGAAGACTTCGCCCCCGGCTCCCCGCACCGCCTTACCCAGGTCACGGGAACGGAACAGAAAATTGTTGTGTTCTGCGGCTCGGTGAACGGCTCACGACCCGTGGCGCAGAAGCTCAAGGTCCTGGGCTACGACAATGTGGTCCACGTCGACGGCGGGTTCCTGGCCCTGCGCGACGCCGGCGTACCTGCCACCGGGCCCACGGCACCGTCCGCGTAGCCAACGTTCTCTCACCTTTGACGCCTTTCAACCGATCGCTCGATCACTGGGTGAGAGAGCGATCCCCAAAAGAGGGGGGTGGGTGAGAGAGCGATCCCCAAAAGAGGGGGGTAGGTGAGAGAGCGATCCCCCAAAGAGGGCATTAGGTGAGAGAGCGAGCGGATGGAAGCTACCCGCGCCAACTGACCGCCGTCGTCGAAAGGACCACCATGACCACCCAAGCAACCGCCGCCACCGGCACCTATGTGATCCGCGAGGCCCGCCACGAAGAGTACGACGCCGTGGGGCGGCTGACGTACGAAGGTTTCGGCCATCACCTGCCCGGCGCCCGCCAGCCCGACGATGAACGGCTGGAACTGCTCCTCAACGCCACGGCGCGTGCACAGGAAGGCGTGCTGTTGGTTGCCGAAGACGCCAGGACCGGGTCCCTCGTGGGGACAGCGAGCCTGCTTCCCTACGGTTCCCACCTCAGCCGCCAAGCCGCGGAAGGCGAAGTGGAACTCAGGCTGCTCGCGGTGCTGCCCGAAGCCCGCCGGACCGGGCTCGGCAGGCGGCTCCTGAACGAGGCCGCACGCCTGGCCGCGGAGCAGGGCGCAAAGCGCGTGGTGCTGGATACCGCCGTCGACAATAAACCATCCCAAAGCCTGTACCGGCAACTGGGCTACGTCCGCCGGCCCGAACGCGAGAAGCCGCGTCCCGCGCCCAAGGTGCAACTGGTGGTGTACACGCTGGAGCTGCCTGCAAGGGGTTAGCTCCCGCGCCTTTGGCTCATGCCGAACGCCGAGAGCCAACCCCTCGGTGTTAAGGACTCATCAAAAATCCTCCCAGCCCGGTACTAAGCACCCTTGGCGGTGCTATGTTCAGCTCAGATCGAGGAGCGTCAGGCTGGGAGGAAAGCCATGACCACGTTGAGCAGGCCACCCGCGGACCCGTCGGCCCCCAAGCCCAGTGGCTGGACACAGTTCCGTTCCTGGCTGCTGTTCGGTTTGCAGGACAGCAAGGGCAGCCATCAGGGTCCGGGCGGCGTCAGTGCGGCCCACGAGAAAAAGCACCACTGGTGGCAGGTCATGTGCCTCACCGGCGTGGACTACTTCTCCACCCTCGGTTACCAACCGGCCATTGCCGCCCTGGCCGCGGGTGTCATCTCGCCCATGGCCACGATCGTGCTGGTGGCCGTGACCCTGTTGGGTGCCCTGCCCGTGTACCGGAGGGTGGCCGGCGAAAGTCCCCGGGGCGAGGGTTCCATCGCCATGCTGGAACGGCTGCTCCCCCGCTGGGGCGGCAAGCTCCTGGTCCTGGTGCTGCTGGGCTTCGCCGCAACGGACTTCATGATCACCATGACCCTCTCCGCAGCCGATGCCACCGCCCACTTGATCCAGAACCCGGTGATGCCGGGCTGGTTGCAGGGGCAAAACGTGCTGGTCACGGTGTTCCTGTTGGCCCTATTGGCGGCCGTGTTCCTCCGTGGCTTCAAGGAAGCGATCGGCGTGGCCGTGGTCCTGGTGATCCTCTATCTGGTCTTGAACGTAGTGGTGGTGGCAACAACGGTGTTCGAGGTGCTCACCCATCCCACGGCCGTTGGCGACTGGTGGCAACTCCTGTGGACCTCGCACGGTAATCCGGTCATGGCCGTGGCCATCGCGCTGATCGTGTTCCCCAAGCTCGCCCTTGGCCTTTCCGGCTTCGAAACCGGCGTGGCCGTGATGCCTCAGGTGCAGGGTGCTCCTGATGACACCGAAGCCAAGCCCACGGGACGCGTCAAGGGAACCCGGCGGATGCTCACCACAGCCGCGCTGATCATGAGCACGTTCCTCATCACCTCCAGCTTCACCACCGTGGTCCTCATCCCGGAACACGAATTCGAGCCCGGCGGCCAAGCCAACGGACGGGCCTTGGCATTCCTGGCCCACGAGTATCTGGGCCTTGGTTTCGGCACGGTCTACGACATCAGCACCATCGCCATCCTCTGGTTCGCCGGCGCTTCCGCCATGGCCGGACTGCTCAACCTGGTGCCGCGGTACCTCCCCCGCTACGGCATGGCGCCCGAGTGGGCCAAGGCCGTCCGGCCCCTCGTCATGGTCTTTACCTTGGTGGGGTTCTTCATCACCGTGGTGTTCAACGCCGACGTCGACGCCCAAGGAGGTGCCTACGCCACCGGCGTGCTGGTGCTCATGACGTCAGCCGCCGTGGCCGTGACACTGTCCGCCCGCCGTCGTCATCAACGCAAACGGACCATTGGCTTCGGCGCCATAGCCGCGGTCTTCGTCTACACCACGGTGGCCAACATCGTGGAGCGGCCCGAGGGCATCCGGATCGCGGCGATCTTCATTGCGGGCATCATCGGGATCTCGCTGCTCTCCCGCGTGCGCCGCTCCTTCGAACTGCACGCGACCCACGTCCACCTGGACCGGCAAGCCCTTGAGTTCATCCTGGACGACGATTCCGGACCCATCAGGCTGATCGCGCACGAACCCCGCAGGCTCACCGCGGAGGCCTACCGGGAGAAGCTGGTCTCTGCCATCGAGGTCAGCCACCTGCCGCTGAACTACCACGGGATCTTCCTGGAAGTGGTGCTGGACGATACCTCCGACTTCGAGACCGAGCTGTACGTCAAGGGAATCGAACGCCACGGTTACCGGATCCTCGAGGTCCACGGACCCGTTGTGGCGAACACCATCGCTTCCGTGCTGCTCCACATCCGGGACGTCACCGGGCTCATGCCGCACATCTACTTCCGCTGGACCGAGGGCAACCCCATCACCAACCTGCTGCGCTTCCTGTTCCTAGGCGAAGGCGAGATCGCCCCGGTAACGCGTGAGGTCCTCCGCGAGGCCGAGCCGGACGTGAGCCGGCGGCCGTGGGTCCACGTGGGCTGAGGGGCACTGGGAGTACCCGGATCAGCCGTCACTCCCGCAGCACCGCGGAGTAGCGTTCAGTGGGAGAGGACAACCCACCGAAAGGAACACCATGACCACCTGGCTCATCACAGGCTGCTCCACCGGACTTGGCCGGGCACTGGCCCGCGCCGTCCTCGCCCAAGGCGATAACGCCGTCGTGACCGCCCGCAGCACCGACCCGCTTCAGGAGCTCACCGCGGAATTCCCGACGACGGCCCTCGCCGTGGCACTCGACGTCACCGTGCAGTCGCAGGTGGACGCCGCCGTGCAGCAGGCCGAGGAACGCTTTGGCGGAGTGGACGTACTCGTGAACAACGCAGGGTACGGCTACCGCGCCGCTGTGGAGGAAGGCGACGACGCTGACGTCCGGGCACTGTTCGACACCAACGTTTTTGGACCCGTCGCCATGATCAAGGCCGTTCTCCCGGGCATGCGGTCCCGGCGCTCCGGCGCAATCGTGAACATCTCCTCGATCGGCGCCCGCATCTGCCCTCCCGGGTCCGGCTACTACTCCGCTTCTAAAGCCGCCCTTGAAGGTATCTCCGGATCGCTGCAGAAGGAACTGGCTCCACTGGGGATCTCCGTGACCACCGTGGAGCCTGGCGGGTTCCGGACTGACTTCGCGGGCCGTTCCCTGACACAATCTGCCGTCGCGATTGACGACTACGCCGATACCGCCGGCAAGCGCCGCAAGGAGAACGACACCGTCCACGGCACCCAGCCCGGCGACCCGGACAAGGCAGCCCACCTGATCATCAGTGCTGTTGAGGCTCCCGAAACGCCCTCATTCCTGCTCCTGGGGGCCGACGCCGTGTTCGCCTACAACGCCGTGGAGGAAGCCATGCGCGCACAGGTTGACGGCTGGCGGGAGCGCAGCGAAAGCACCGGTTACACAGACTAAAGAGGAGCGTGTAATCGGTCACACTTGTGGCGTTTGGCTTGTTTTTCCGGGTGCGCAGCATGAACCATGATGGAGGGAACCCGTTCCCGTACAAGCTGAATCAGCAACCTCACCGACGAGGATGCGGCCCCGGGCGAAGAGGCTTGGGGCTGTTAAACAGCCTGAGTGAAAGTACTGACAATGACGACACATACTGACTCCATCACGCTGAAAATCTGGGATAACACGGCCATCGACCACACCATCGATGCCGCTATCCGGGACCTCACACCCCGCGCCACCGCAGAAAACTGCGGGATCGCCGTGACCCTCAGCGGACCGAAAACCTTCACCGTCAGCCTGGCCCGCTAAAGCAGCCCCAGCAGACAAAAGCGGACGACGCCGGTACCCACCGGCGTCGTCCGCTGTCGTTTAAGCGCGCGTGCCCGGGGCGCGAGGTTGGGGCGGGGCTGTGGGCGCGGGCGGGGCTGTGGGCGCGGGAAGCGAGCCCGGGGCGAGGTGTGCGACTTCGCGGGAAGCGGACCCGGGGCGGGGTGTGCGACTTCGCGGGATGCGTGCCAAAGCCCCCGCAAGTTTCCGTACTGGTTGGCATGTTTACAGCGAAGTCGTGCCAGGCCGTGCTACTTTCCCGCGAAACCGCAGGCGCACTAGTCCGTTTGATGCACGGTTCGTGATGCCGGCAGTGCAAATTTGCAGAAAAGCTTGAGTATTCCTTGATCCTTTGGCGGGTCGTTTCTTGTGTTGGCCTTGGAAATCTAAGGGTGTCAGCACGCCAGGACGAACGAAAAGGACCGCCATGAGCACGCAAACCCTGCAGGCAGCAAGGCCGCATACGGACGCCGAGCTGCGCCACGGTGCCCACCGCGCCGCCGGCGGAGTGGTCACGGTCCTGGTCCCGGCACACAACGAGTCCGCTGGCATCACCGAAACCTTGGTCTCGCTGGGAAACCAGACCCGGCGACCTGACCGCGTGATCGTGGTGGCGGACAACTGCACCGACGACACAGAGGAACTCGCGCTTGCCCAGGGCGTTGAGGTTCTCCGTACCGTTGGGAACAAGGACAAGAAGGCAGGCGCCCTCAACTACGCCCTCAGCACACTGCTCCCGGACGCTGATCCCGAGGATTTGATCCTGGTGCAGGACGCCGATTCGCAGCTGGCCCTTGACTTCATCGAGAACGCCACGGCGAACCTCCTCAAGGATGAACTGCTCGGTGCAGTCGGAGGCGTCTTCAGCGGCGGACCCGGCGGCGGCTTCGTTGGACACCTCCAGCGCAACGAATACGCCCGCTATGCCCGCGATGTGAAGCGCCTCCACGGCAAGTGCCTGGTAGTGACCGGAACGGCAGCGCTGTTCCGGGTCAAGACCCTGCGCGACGTTGTCTCCGCCCGGCTGGAAGGTACCCTCCCTCCAGGCAATGGCAAGGGCGGCGTGTACGACACCTCCGTGCTCACCGAGGACAACGAGCTCTCCTTCGCATTGCTGACGCTCGGGTACCGCATCGCTTCGCCGTCCAACTGCACCCTGGTCACCGAGGTCATGCCCACGTGGCGTGAGCTCTGGGCCCAGCGCCTGCGCTGGAAGCGGGGCGCAGTTGAGAACTGCGTGCAGTACGGCTGGACCAAGGTGACCCGCGCCTACTGGGGTCGGCAGTTCCTGTCCATGATCGGCGTCGTTGTTACCGCCGCCTACTTCGGTTCCATCATCTTTGCACTAGCCACCGGAATGGGCCTGAACCTGCAGCCATTCTGGGTTGCCGTCACCGGCATCTTTGTTTTGGAACGCATCATCACGCTGCGTTTCAGGGGCTGGAGGTACATGCTTCTGGCCGCCACGATGTACGAAACCGTCATCGACATCTTCCTGCAGGCCGTTCACGCGAAGGCCTACCTGGATGCCGCATTCAACCGCAAGAAAGTTTGGTAAAAGACTCATGTACAACAACCCCGCAGGCCCCGCAGCCGGAGCTTTCGTTGGAGCCACCGGTTCAGGAACACTCGCCATGACCGGCGCAGGAGACCTGTTCTGGTTCGCCCTCGCAGCCTTCGCCATGCTCGCCCTTGGCCTGGCCGTCAAGCGGATCGTCCCGGTGCGGGCCGAAAAGAAGGCCTAGCCATACAGACCCACCAAGCCCAGCAAGCCCGCCGTTGTGTCGGATGCCCCCAGCGCGACACAAAGGCGGGCTTGCTGCATGCCGCAGCCTCAGCTCACTGCTGCGGTATTCGCGGAGTACCTGGAGACCGTGGTGTAACCGGCCTTGGTACCGGTAACCCGGACCATCATGGTGTCCGCCTGGTCGGTTGCCACCAGCGTGTAGGTCTTGGCCGTGGCGCCCGAAATGGCGACGCCGGACCGGTACCACTGATAGGTGAGCGTGGTTCCCGTGGTCCACGTACCGGTGTTGGCCGTCAGTGTGGACCCAACGGTCAGCGTCCCGGAGATCGTTGGCGTGGGAGCTATCAGAGTGCCTGCCACGACGGTTGCCGTTTGCGCGGATTCCTTGGTGGTGGTGGCGTAACCGTTCTTGGTGCCCGTCACGCGGACCGTGAGCTTGCTGCCCTGGTCGGCCGCCGCGAGGACGTAGTTGGATGCGGTGGCACCGGAAATGGCCGCGCCGTTCCTGTACCACTGGTAGGCCAGGCTGGTTCCGGCGGTCCAGGTTCCTGCGTTGGCAGTCAGGGTGCTACCCACGGCTGCCGTTCCGCTGATGGTAGGCGTGGGAGCGGTCAGCGGGATGCCGGCAACGAAGGAGAAGTCGCGGATAGTGACGGATTCCGGAGCGACGTGGGCCGCATCGCCGCCGCCTCCGCCGGTGACCCAGAGGTTGAAGTGGATCTGTTCCTTGGCGGGAACCGGAACGGTGGATCCTTGGAGGACTGTACGCTTCAGCAGCGTTCCGCTCGCATTTACCCCCGCGAACGTCTCAAAAGTAATCTTGCCCGGCTCCCACACCATGCGATGCGTCAGAATCGGGGCGTTCGTTGTGTCGAAGTTGATGGTGTTGTTGCCCTGGCCAGGAGGCTTGGTGGCGTCGAACCAGTATCCGTGCCCCTGAACCACCGGCCAGTCTTCTCCATACGCAGCCCCGCCACCCCAAGCAGACGCCTCGCAGAGATCAATTTCGGTGTAGCCCGGAGCAGCATTGGGATCGTAAGTGAAAAGGCACCCCCACACCACTTCCTTCTGGAGGGAACTGACGTCCTTCTCCACCGTGGTGCTGTACGTGCCGTAACCGAAACCCTCGCGGGTGGACTGGAATTCTGCGCCGACAGGAGCCGAACCTGTCGGGTTGCTGATGGAAAGCTTCACGTAGCCGTTGGCGTCAGGATTGCTGACGTTGTTCGGGTCCCAGGTCCCGTTGTACATGGGAGCCCCACCCCAGAAACGCTTCTGCCAGTTGAAGCCTTCCCAAGCGAAGCTGCCCACCGGTCCTGGATCTTCCGCAACCACTGCTGCCTTCTTTGCCGCTTGTGCCGATCCGATTCCTGCAAACATGGACAGACCCACCGCCAAGGTGAGGGCCAACCCCATGACTTTTCTTCCCCCAGTTGGAAGGAGCCTTACTGACTTTGACATAGCTGTAGCCTCCGATTGATGCGCCCAGAAAGGCCTCCGACAATCACCGGAGGCCCGCAATGACGTTCCACCCCCACGAGTAACGTCATGTCCGTTGATTATGAGGGAGACAGTTGTCTTCGGGAAGACGACTGGTAAACCAATTTCATCGTTACGCCATCAATTGGATGTGTTGGCCGTTGCCTGGGGTAACGTTGGCCTTGTCTGTCCCCAGGTGGTTTCGGGAGGGCAAATCAGCATTCGAAGCGCAGGAATTCTCCTCTACCGGCACTCCCCCGCGGGAGTGCTGGAACTCTGGATTGCCCACATGGGCGGCCCGTTCTGGGCACGCAAGGATCAACACGCCTGGTCCCTTCCCAAAGGAGAATTTCCCGAGGACGAAGACCCTTTGGTGGCTGCGCACCGCGAGTTCACGGAGGAGATCGGCACTGCACCGCCCGCCGTCGAGTACCACCTGCTCGGGGTCTTCAAGCAGCCCTCAGGAAAGCTGATTACGGCCTACACGGCTCGGGCCGATTCGTTTCAGCCGGACCACATCGTCAGCAACACGTTCCCCATGGAATGGCCCAAGGGTTCCGGCGCCATCAAGGAATTCCCGGAGATCGACGATGCCAGGTGGGTGGATGAAGCCACGGCACGGACCAAGCTGGTCAAAGGGCAACTGCCGATTGTCGATGCGCTGGTGGAGCACCTGGCCGGACGTTCAGCGACGTAGAGCTGCCGAGATCTGCGGCAATCCCTCGTCCTCGAGCCTCTTGAGTACGTCATTGACATCAAGCGGAGGGTTACGAAACGTCTCAGACATGTTGCGGACCGCGATGTGAAGTTCGACGGCATCCAAGTGAAACTGATCCATGAGGAAATCGTCCGGATGCTTTGCCTCCATCCCCCAAGGCTCAAGTAGCTCCGCAGGGAAGTGCTTCAAATTCTTCGTCACGATAACTTGAGCCTGTGCCTTCAGCGCCGCAGCCATGACATGGGTATCGCCAGCGTCCGGAGAACCGGCAAAAACCTGCTCCAGCGGCTCGTAGTTGGTCACAAGACAGTCCGGAATCGCGTCACACATGAGCTTCCGTGTGCGGTCCAGTTTCGAACCGTCCAGATCCGGCCGATTCGCCTTCAGGTTCCTGAACGTCTCGTCCAGAATGGCCACGGTCCAACGCGCATGGACCAATCCGCTCTGGGCTACACGCACCAACAGATCACGGAGTGCACTCGGATATAAGACATTGGCATCGTAGACGACCGTGAAGACCACCTAGATGAGCCCCATCTCCTGAGTCAGAGCGGACAGCTCGTCCGCCGCGTCCTTTTGCGCAGTCGAAGAGCGACGCTTGTAGTCGTAAAGTGACTCGGCCATGACGCGGCGGTGGGTGCCGACCTTCCGGAAATCAATCTGGCCGGATTCAAGGAGTCCAACCAAGTACGGACGCGATACGTTGAGCAGATCGGCCGCTTGTTGGGTGGTTAGTTCGGCATTCATTGGGATGACGGTGACGCCTTGACCTGCAGCCATCTTTCCGAGGATTCGGATCATTAGTTCTGCCGCGGGTCCAGGCATCTCAAGGTGTCCTCCGTCAGCCACGGTCATCTCTACCGGCCGCCGCGGGTCGGAATGTGCTTCTACGGCCCGCCTCAGAATTTTCAAGGCATCGCGCGCCAGCTCGGCGTCACTTCCGTGGGGATAAGCCGGAGTTGCAGGTTCAGCAGTCATCAGAGCCCCTCCACTCTCATTGTCTTGCTCATCCAGCGTAGTCGATAAACGAAATAAACGAAATAGGGGGCTGAGTCAACCGCTCTTCCTCGCGATGAACTCCCGGATCCAGTCGATGGTCCGGGGGTGGTCCAGGTGAAGGCCGTGCCCCGCGCCGGGTACACGCACCAGCACCGAACCCGGGATGTGCTTCCGGAGGAGAACGGCATTGGCCAAGGGCGTGAGTGGGTCATCGGTTCCGTGGAGGACCAGGGTCGGCGCCTGGATGGACCCGAGTTCACTCCATGCATCGTGATCGCGGCTCGCTTTGAAGTGCCGCGCCTTGGCCCAAGCCGAGGCCTTGGAGTTGAAGAAGGTTTGCACAGTTTCGGGGTGGTCCGCGGCCCATTCGGTGTCAAAGAACAGCGGAGCCAACCTGGACAGGTCGCCGCTGATCAAGGCTTCGAGGGCAACCGGAGAAGCCCGCAGAGCCGGATCCGCTGAGCGCCCGCCACTCGTCGCTGCGAGAATCAACGTCCGCACCCGGGACGGGAAATCGATGGCCAGCCACTGCCCGATCCGGCCACCCATGGAATGCCCGTAAACATATGCGGACGAAACCCCCGCAGCATCCAGCACTGCAACGGCATCCTCAGCGAGCATACGGGTGGTGTAGCGCTCGGCCTCCCCTCGGCCACTGCGTCCAATCCCCCGGTGATCGAAGCGGATGACGCGGAAAGAGCGGGACAGCAGCTCCGCCGTCGGGCCCCAACCGTCCATGGCGGTCGCCTGTCCGGCGATCAACAGCATGGGTTCGCCGGAGCCTGATTCGGTCCAGGCAAGTTCGGTACCGTCGCCGGCCGCAGCAAAGTTCACCGTGACACTGTAACTTTGCTGCGGCCCGCCAAGCCCCCGAACGCGAACAACGTCACACGGCGGCGACCGTACGTGGGCCGATATCGAAGCCCGGGCCGCCAGGGACGGAATCGATCAAGCGGCGCGTGTAAGGATGCTGCGGATTCCCGTAGACGGCATCCACCTCGCCGGACTCAACCACCTCGCCGTGGAACAGGACCAGGATTTCGTCGCTGACGTGGTGCACCACATCGAGGTCATGCGAGATGAAGGCCATGGTCAGGTCCAGCTCCTTCCGGAGCCGGCCGATCAGGTTCAGGATCTCGGCCTGCACGGAGAGGTCCAGCGCGGAAGTGATCTCGTCGGCAATGATGAGCTTGGGTTGCACCGCCAAGGCACGCGCAATGGCGATGCGCTGCCGCTGGCCACCGGAGAACTCGTGCGGATAGCGTTCGGCGACCTCGGAGTCCAAGCGGATCGTCGAGAGCCAGTAGGAGATCTTCTCACGATGTTCCTTGGGGTTGGCCCGCAGCGGGTCAATGGCCTCGGCGAGGGTCTGCCCGATGGTCCGCCGCGGGTTCAGGGACGAATACGGGTCCTGCGGGACCATCTGGACTGCCCGGCGCATGCGCCGCCGTTCGGCCCCGGACATCGCCGAAACGTCGCGTCCGGAGAACGAAATCACACCGCCGCTTGGCTTCACCAGGCCCACGATCGCCTTGGCCATGGTGGATTTGCCTGAGCCCGATTCGCCCACGATTCCCAGGGTCTTGCCTTGATGGATGCTTGTGTTGACTCCTTTCAGCACGGTGGCTGCGGATCGGCCGGAACCGAACGTCACCCGCACATCGTTCAATTCCAGGACTGGCTGGTCGGTGCTCACTTGGCAACCTCCTTGGTGTCACTGCCGGATTCGTCCGCAACCTCGTCCATGGTGAAGTCAGTTGCCCTCACGGTGATGAGTTCGGCCTTGCGCTCGGCGATGGACGGTGTGGCCGCCAGCAGGGCCTTGGTGTAGGGGTGTTTGACCTTGCCGGCAGCGAGTTCCTCGCCCGTGAGGCGCTCCAGGATCTTGCCGCCGTTCATGACGATGACCTTGTCGCAGAGCGCCTGGACCACGCCGATATCGTGCGAGATGAACAGCATGGCGGTTCCCATTTCCCGGTTGATGGTGCGGAACTGCCGGAGCACGTCGGCCTGGACTGTCACGTCCAGGGCGGTGGTGGGTTCGTCGGCAATGATGAGCCGCGGGTCCGTGACCAGCGTGGACGCGATCATTGCCCGCTGCAGCATCCCGCCGGACAGTTCGTGCGGGTGCTGCTTCATGCGCTTCTCCGGCTGGGTGATCCGGATGTCGGCCAGTGCCTTGACCATGCGACCGAACGCCGTGCTGCGCGACTGGCCAAGGTGCACGCGGCTGACTTCGGTCAGCTGGGATCCGATGCGCAACGCCGGATTGAAGCTCGTTCCGGGGTCCTGGTACACCAGCCCAATGGAGGTTGCCAGTTCACGTGGGTTGTTCTTCTTAAGCAGGTTCAAGTCGCCCAAGCGCATGGTCTTTGCACTAACGCCCAGTTCCTCCGGCAACAGGCCCGCGATGGACATCGCCGTCAGCGACTTTCCTGATCCGGACTCGCCAACCAGCCCCACTACTTCGCCCGCGTGGATGCTGAGCGAAACGCCTTTCACCAGGGGAAGGCCCGACGGCGTGGTGACAGTCAGGTTGTCCACCTCAACGAGCGCTTCGGCATCGGCCCGCAGCGAGGCGGGAACCTCGGATGCCTTGCGAAGGCTGCCGAACTTGCGGCCGCCCCGGGGATCGGTAGCGGCTGCGAGGCCGTCACCGATGAGCATGGCTGACAGGCCGGTAATAGTGATCATGATGGACGGCATCACGGCCTGCAGGGGCTGCGAGTAGATGTTGACCAGGGCCTCGTTGAGGAGGCGGCCGAAGTCGTACTCAGGGTTCTGCACGCCCAAGCCAATGAAGGACAGGCTGGACAGGTCGATCAGCGTTGTCGCGAAGACGGTTGCCGTGAGGACCAAGAGGGGTTCTGCCATGTTGGGCAGCAGGTGCCGGGTAATGATGTGGGGTCCGGAAACTCCGAGCAGGCGGGCCGTGGAGACGTAGTTGCGCTGCGAGATCGAGGCTGCCATGTTCGCCGTCAAGCGCGCGAAGGCCGGGATGCTCGCAATGGAGATGGCCAGCACGGCAGACCACGTGCCCTGGCCCAGGATGGCGGCAATCAACAACGAGAAGATGAGGCTCGGGTACGCAACGGCAGCTTCGATGACCCGGAGGACCGCGGTACGGATGCGGCGCGGCGCCAGCCAGACTGCAGTACCGATTGCGATACCTGCGACGACGGCAATCGCCGTGGTTGCCGCCGTCATGAGCAGGGTGAGCCGGGCCGCAACCAAGGACCGGGCCAACACATCACGGCCGAAGTCGTCCGTGCCGAGCCAATGCTCGGCGCTGGGCCCTTGGGATGCCTGCGGGGTCAGCTTCTCGGCGGCGTCCGTGAGGAACATCGGGGCGATGAGTGCCGTGAGGACCAAGGCGGACATCAACACGATGCCGACAATGAGGCCCGTGGTCCAGCGGAACCGTCGGCGGGGACGGGCGGTCTCAGCCATTGGACTTTCCTCCAAGGGTGCGGGGGTCGATGAGGCCAAGGATGACGTCCACCAGCAGGTTGAGCACGATGGCCAGGAAGCCAAGGACCAGGATGATGCCCTGGATGACCGGGTAGTCCTTGTTGACGATTGCCGTGACGATTTCGCGTCCCAGTCCTGGCCAGTTGAAGACGTTCTCCACGATGATGGCACCGCCAAGCATGCCCGCCAGGATCAGCCCGGCCAAGGTCAGAGCAGTGGTCAGCAGGTTGGGCAGGGCGTGCCGTGCGTAGAGCCGCAGCGCGGGCAGGCGCCAGCCCCGGCCGGTGCGCAGGTAGTCCTGCTCCAGCACGGTGGACGTCTCGCGGCGGACCACGCGGGCAATCGAGCAGATCGGTGCGATGGAGAGGCCGATCACGGGCAGGATCAGCGAGGCCAGCGAGGCCGCACCGGCCGCCGGAAGGACCTTGAGCATGATGGCGAAGACCACCACCAGCATGGTGGAGACCACGTATTGCGGGACCGCCTGGAAGAAACCGGTGAGCATCCCGAAGGACACGTCCAGCCATTTCTTGCGGCCGCCGCGGGTCAGGATACCCACCAGCATGCCCACGGGAACCGAGACCAGCAGCACCAGGATGATGCCCAGCAACGCAATCTCGGCAGTGAACGGCAACTTGGTGGCGATGATCTGCGAAACCGAGGTGCTGTAGGCGAAGGATTCGCCGAGGTCCCCGGTGAACAGTCCGCCAACATAGTGGATGAACTGGATGTAGAGCGGATCGTTGAGGCCGAGGCTGTTGCGGATGGCCTCGATCTGTTCGGTGGTCGCGTCGGCTCCCGCCACGGCCACTGCCGGATCGCCCGGGATGAGCGGAACCATGAAGAAGGTCACGACGACGAGCAGGGCTACGGAGAGTAGGACACCGCCGGTGCGGCGAAGGGCGTAGTCGGCCCACGGAGACAGGCTCAGGGCCCTGCCCCGGGGGCCTTCGGCGGCCCCCGGGGTTTGGCTCTCAAGGATTTGGACTTCCTTGGAGAGCATGGTTGGTTCAGTCATCGTGAAGCCTTTGCTTACTTGGTGATGCGCATGGTGGCGTAGTCGACAATCCCGGAAGGTGCCTGGATGGAGAATCCGGAGCGCTGGGCGACGATCTGCGGCTCACCCACGAACGGAACAATGTCGTTGTCGCTGAGGATGCTCTTCTGTGCCTTGGTGTAGGCATCGCAGCGGGCCGATTCGTCCGTGGCCGCCTGGGCCGTGGCGATGTCCGCCAGGATGTCCGCGTTCTCGCCACCGCCGATGTTGCGGCCGCCCTTTTCCGTGGGAACACCGGCAATGCGGGTCAGGGAGGCTGCCACGGTTCCTACGAAGTTGGCATCGCCCTGCACGGTCAGGTCCCAGGTCTCCGGCTTGGTCTGGGTCATGGTGGCCCAGGTTCCGTTGTCCACAAGCTGCAGGTCCACGGTTGCCCCGGCGGCGCGGAGTACTTCCTGGACGTAGGTGCTGCCTGCGCCGTTCGGGCCGATGCTGGTGGTGCCCACCATTTTGAAGGTCTTCCCCGAGAGCACTGCCTTGGCCGCGGCAGCATCTTCCTTGGTGAGGCTCGAGTTATCCGGCAGGACGCAAGGAACCGTGGGGGCAACGATCGAGTTGTAGGTAATGCCCTTGCCCGCATATGCGGCAGCGTTGAAAGCCTGCTGGTTCATCAGCTGGGCCACGGCCTTGCGGAGTGCGGGGTCGGTAAAGGGGCTGCCTTCGCGCTGGTTGAACAGGAGGAAGATGCCGGCAAAAGGCACAGACGTGACGGAGTAATCCTTGTTGCCTTCGAAGCGCTGTACGTCGGCGGGTGCGATGTCCGAGACGTCCATTTCACCGGTGAGGAGCTGGTTGGCCACCGTGGTCTTGTTGACGCCGGGGAAGAAGCGTACCGTCTTGGCCGGAACACCTTCCAACGGCTTGGAGTACTGCGGCCACGCTTTGTAGTCCTCACGGAGCGTCATGTCGTAGCTGACGCCGTGGCTGGCCTTGGTGAGGGTGTAGGGCCCGGAGAACGCACCCTTGACGGCGCCCTTGGCCAGTCCATCCAGGTCGGCGAGGCCGGCCGGGCAGATGATGCCTGTCTGCGCCAAAGTCAGGCCGCCGATCAGTTCCGACCACGGCTGCGCCAGCTTGATGTCCACTGTGCCGGCGGCGTCGTCGCCGGTAATCACCGGCTGGCCGGGACCGAAGACGAGCTTGCCGAAGTTGTTCTTGGTGGCGGGATCCGCGAAGTAGCTGAGGGACTTCGCCACGATGGTGGGAGTAATGGGGGTACCGTCCGAGCACGTTGCGTCCTTGCGGATGGTCAATGTGGCGTTGGTGGCAGTGGATTTCCACTCAGTGGCCAGTCCGCCGATGAACTTCCCGTCAGCATCCCTGCGGACCACGGTGTCGTACAGGAACCGGGCCACCTCGTAGTCGTCCTTGGCGTTGGCCTTGGCCGCGTTGAAGGTAGTGGGATCTGCGTTGAGGGCGGTCCGGATGGTGTCCGTGGACATCGCCCCGCCCGAGGCGTTTCCTGCGGGTGCCTGGCCGCCCGTGGTGCAGCCGGTCAAAAAGAACGCGGCAGCCGTGAGGGATGCCGCTGCGGCCATGAAAGTGGAACGTCCTTGCATAAGGGGTGAACCTCCTGGTCGCCTTCAGGGCTGCCTGGCCGCGGCGGATGCGATGCGCCGGGGAGTGCCGAAACCCGAAGGATTGAACTGCGATAAGTTTCGCGAATGAGAAGAGATTCACACATCGGCCGAACGAAGTCAACGCTTTTTTGTGAGTTCACCCACAAGAGACCTGCACCACGCCGAGGTTTTACAGACCGGAAACATCCGGGGCTTGACGGGATGGGGAAAAAACGCGAAACTTTTCTCATATGTGATTGGCGTCTCAAGGCGGCCAACCCGAAGAACCCCGGATCAACCCAAAGGTGGAACACATGGCAACGACTCTCGAGCTCACAGTCCGCAAGGCACAGTGGACCCGTCCGCCGCGGGAACTGGTCCGCGCCTTCGAAGAATTCCCCGTCGCCAACATCGGAGACGCCATGGAGCGCCTCGGACTGGTGGACGGCAACATCAACCCGGTGTGGGCAGGCGCAAAGTGCGTCGGTTCCGCACTGACTGTCCTCGGTGCGGCCGGTGACAACGCGGCAGTCATCGAATCCCTCAACTACATCGAGCCCGGTGACGTAGTAGTCATCAACGGCTTCGGCCACGAACACCGGGCGCTGGTGGGCGAACAGCTCTCCCAGCGCTTCGAGGCCGCCGGTGCTACCGGTGCCGTCATCGATGGCTACATCCGGGACCGTGCCACCATCACCGACATCAGGTTCCCGGTGTTCGCCCGCGGCACCACCCCTGCCGGACCGTTCAAGAACGGCCCCGGAGTCATCGGCGAACCGGTGGCCATCGGCGGCATTGTGTGCTCCGCCGGTGACATCGTCGCCGCAGACGATGACGGCGTCGTCATCATCCCCCAGGCCCGCGCCGCGGAAATCCTGGAGCTGGTCAAGGCTGTCGCGGTCCACGAGGCCGAAATGACCGCCGAAATTACCCGCGAATACAGCTAACTCCTTCTCCCCTCCCCCAACAGCGGGACCTAAACTGAGAGAACCACCAATGTCTAGTTCATCGACGGAATCAGTGGAACTGAACACCGCACAGGTAAAGGTCGTCACAGCCGACGGCAAGATGGTGCGCAAGGCGACGATCGCCGGCACCATGGGCTCCTTCGTGGAGTGGTACGACTACGGCATTTACGGGCTCCTGACCACGTACCTTGCCATCAACATCATGGGTTCCAAGGATCTCGGGTCCCTGCTGCTGACCAACGTAGGCTTCCTGGTCAGCTTCCTGGCCCGCCCCTTCGGAAGCGTTATCTGCGGTTATCTGGGCGACAAGCTGGGCCGCAAGAACCTGCTGTCCATGCTGCTCCTCCTCATCTCCGGCGCCACCGCCTGCATCGGCCTCATCCCGTCGTCGTCGGTCATTGGCTGGGCGGCCCCTGCGCTGCTGATTCTCTTCCGCATCCTGCAGGGCTTCTCCGCAGGCGGCGAAGTGGCGGGCGCCATGGCGTTCGTTGGGGAGTATGCGCACAACAAGCACCGCAACTACTCCATGAGCTTCATCGCCGTGGGCTCCTTCTGCGCCCTGTTGTTCGGCAGCGCCTTCTCCGCGACGCTGATCACCACCCTCGGTGACGCCACCATGGAATCCTGGGCCTGGCGGATTCCGTTCCTGTTCGCGCTTCCGCTCGGCTATGTGGGCTACTACATCCGTTCCAAGATGGAAGACACCCCGCATTTCGCAGCACTCCGTGAACGCAATGAAGTAGAGCGCAACCCCCTGCGCGCGGTCTTCACGTCCAAGCGCCACCTGAAGGCCATCGCTCTGACCATCTTCCTGCCGGCGTTGAACGGCCCCGGCTACTACCTGCTGTTCGCCTACATGCCTACGTACCTGAAGACCCAGCTGGGCTCCGGCAACAACTTCTCCATGGTCCAGGCATTGCTGGTGACGGCCGTCAGCCTGGTTGCCATCATCATCTCCATCCCGCTGATGGCCCGCCTCTCTGACCGCATCGGACGCAAGCCGGTGCTGGCACTGTCCGCAGTCCTCATGGCCCTGGTCTCCTACCCGATGTTCGCCATGATCACCACCGGCAACATGGGCCTGGCCTGCATCGCCACCATCGTCATGGCCATCGCGTTCTCCGGCCACGCCGCCGTGGTCCACACGGTCCTGACGGAAATGTTCCCCACCACGGTCCGCTACAGCGCCTACAGCATCGGCTTCAGCCTCAGCACCATCATCTTCGGTGGCAGCGCTCCGCTGATCATGACCGAGATCATCAAGGCCACCAGCAACAGCATGGTTCCGGCCTACGCCTCGATCGGCACGGCCATCATCACCCTGGTTTCAGTGTTCTTCCTGAAGGAAACCAAGGGACAGCCGCTGGCCACCCACTAACAAAACCCGTACGACGGCGGCCTGCCGCCATTGCTGCCAGGCCGCCGTCGTTGGACCATAAAGCACCACACGAAAACCATTGGGAGTCACCTTGGGCATCAACTCAGTCGCCGTCGTTGCAGACCTCGGCGAAAGCTACGGAAACTACACAATCGGCGACGACGACGCCCTGCTGGGCCTGGTCACGGCCTCCAACATTGCCTGCGGCTTCCACGCCGGCGATCCCCGCGTTATGGACGCCACCGTCAAGGCCTGCGTGGAACGCGGCATCGAACTGGGCGCGCACCCGGGCTACCCGGACCTGGTGGGCTTCGGCCGCCGCCTGATCGAGGCCAGCGAAGAGGAAATCCGCACGGACGTGCTGTACCAGATCGGTGCCCTTGACGCCTTCGCCCGGATCCACGGCGGCAAGATCAGCCATGTTGCCCCGCACGGCCGCATGGGCAGCATCGCCCAGACCGACGCGAAGCACGCCCGCGCCATCACGGACGCCATCAAGGCCTACGACCCGTCCTACATCGTGATCTGCCAGAACGGCCTGCTCGCCGAAGAATCCCGCAAGCGCGGACTCGAGGTTGGCTACGTCTTCCTGGCCGACCGCGGCTACGGCGAAGACGGCATGCCGGTGTCCCGCAACACCGAGGGCGCCCTGCTGCACGACCCGGAGGAAATCGGCCGCCGCGTCGTCCAGGTGGTGACCGAAGGAACGGTTCGCGCCGTCACCGGCAAGGTTGTCCCGCTCGGCCACGATGCCGACGTCGTGCTCCTCCACGGCGACCACCCGCAGGTCCTGGAGAACGGCACCGCCCTCCGCGCCGCGTTGGACAAGGCCGGAGTCAAGGCAACCGGGCTGCAGGAAGTGCTGGCCGAAAAGGCCAGGCTCGCCACCGTCTGAGCTACCCGACGAACAAGCCAAGGACCCATGAGCACGCACCCAGAGCCCGGACAATTGCCGGACATCAAGGCCGTCCCGTTCGGTGATTCCGCGCTGATGGTCAGCGTGGCGTCCGGCACAGCGGAGGAACGGCAGGCCGGCAGCCGCCGGATCCGCGAAATCCTCCTGGACGTGCGGCCCCATGGCCTGCAGGACGTGGTGGCCGGCGTCGACTCCATCCTGGTGGAGTTCGACTGCCTCGCCGTCGGCCACGCCCAGCTTGCCCAAACCATCCGGCTCGCGGCAGCTGGCCGGTTCCAGCAGGAAAACGGGCAGGCCGATGGCAAGCACTTTGTGATTCCGCTGGTGGTCAACGAAGCCTTCGCTCCGGACCTGCCGGATGTGGCTGCGGAGCTGGGCATCAGCCAAGAGGCCGTCCTTGGGCATCTTGAGGATTCGGTGCTTTCGATCAATCTCCTGGCCTCGGCCATGGCACCCATGATGGGCACCGTCCAGTTCCCCGGGCAGGTCAGCCGCTGCAGGGAACCGCGGACCAATGTGGACCCGGGGTCGGTGATGGTGGCGGGAACCAACGCCATCATCCAACCCTTCCCGGGACCCACTGGCTGGAAGGTCATTGGGCGCACTCCACTGACCATCTGCGATATCAGGGAGAATCCGCCCACGTCCTATAAGCCAGGAGACACTGTCCGGTTCAAGGTGGTCCCGGAGTCCGAGTGGGAACGCCTGGAGGGGCACTTCCTGAGGACTGATTCGTACACGATTGAAGGGGCACTCTGATGGTAGAACGCACTGTGACCCTCAAAGTCCGCGAGACTGCCTGGTTGGCCACGTTCCAGGACCTGGGCCGCGAACAGTCAGAAGCCCTTGGTGTCCCTTGCGGCGGTGCGGCCGACCAGCACTCAGCTGCGGTGGCGAACATCCTCGTGGGCAATGACCGGTCCGCTACTGTCCTGGAACTCATGGGCGGCCGGTTTGTTTTCACCACGTCCAAGCCGGTCCTGATCTCCGTCACGGGAGCTCCCGCGGATGTCACTGTCAACGGCAGCGCCGTGGCCATGTGGCAGCCCGTCTGCGTTCCGGCGAAGGGACGGGTGGTGATCGCGAATGCCCGCGGCGGGATGCGGAACTACATGGCCTTCAGCGGGACGCTTGCCACCGATCGCTTCATGGGCAGTGCTGCCCCCGAAGCGCGAATGGGCTTTCCCCAGCAGATCGCCGCGGGCCAGCATCTGGAACTCGGGACCACCTATTCAGGTTTCGAGCACCCCTACCTGACGCAGCCGCTGTTCCGTCTCCCGGTACCCGTTCCTTCCTTTGAAGACCCTCTGTGGACCATCGACATTGTGGAGGGGCCAGAAACGGACGCAGCAGAGGGTATCCGGGAACTCCTTGCTTCCCGCGAGTACACCGTCACTGCCAAGTCCAACCACGTTGGCCTTCGGCTGGACGGCCCGGTGGTGCACCCCGAGGGACTGGGTGAAATCGTGTCCCACGGTGTACCCATCGGCGCCTTCGAGATCCCGCATGGGGACGAGCTCATCATCCTGGGGCGCTACCGGACCCTGACGGCGGGCTACCCGATTGTCGCTTTCGCTACCAAGGCCTCATTGCCCATGTTGGGCCAAGCCCGTCCCGGGCAGCGCATGACGTTCCGCTGGGTGACCCAGGAGCAGGCCGTCGCGGACTACCACGAGTCGCAACGCCTGCTTGGTGTCTTGGAATCACGGGTCCAGAGCCTCTTCGGCGCCGTGGACCTGCCGCATCATTCGCGAAGCGCTTCCGTCCGGGCGGCAGCCTGAGCCTCAAGGGGCCAGGAACACTTGACCTTCGCCCTTCGCAAATGAGAAACTTTTCGCATATGTGATAGCTATCGCAATACTTTCCACATCTGGAGGAACGGAACCATGGGACTTCTCGAAGGCAAAGTCGCCGTCATCACCGGCGCGGGTACGGGCATGGGCCGTTCGACGGCGGAACTGCTCGCAGCCGAAGGCGCACAGGTAGTGCTAGTGGGCCGTCGGCTTTCCGTCCTGGAGGAGGTCGCCTCGGTCATCGCGAACGACGGCGGCAAGGTCACCTCACGCGCCGCGGACATTTCATCCAAGGACGACGTCGACGCCCTGGTTGCATGGGTTTCCGAAAACCTCGGGCCCGTGGACATCCTGGTCAACAACGCCGGGAGCGCCAGCAAGGTGTTGAACGTCCGCTGGATCAGCCAAGAGGAATGGAATAGCGTCCTGGACGTCAACCTCAACGCCGTGTACCTCCTGACGCAGGCCGTACTGCCGGGCATGCTCTCCCGGAACACGGGCACCATCATCACAGTATCCTCGCTCGCAGCGGTCAACCCGAACCTCCTGGGCGGTGCTGCCTACGGTGCAGCAAAGGCCGCGGTCCGGAACTTCATGACCTATCTCCACAACACCTTCCGCAACGAAGGACTCCGTGCCATCACCATCCTTCCCGGTGAAACAGCAACCCCCATCCTGGACAACCGCGCCCGGCCACCCCGGGACGACGAACGCGAAGCGATGGTCCAACCGGAGGATGTTGCCCGCGCCATCCACCTCGTGGCTACCCTTCCCCAGCGCACCGTGGTCCAGGAACTCGTCATTGCACCGACCGTGCAGCGCGATACCTCCGGAGACATCGACATCAGCCGCTGGGCTGGAGCTCCCCAAGAAGACCTCCCCCAGCAGTAGCAACCCCCATCAACTTTCCCTTCCCAACCAGCCGAAGCAGGACTGCCATGACCCCCGAACCATCCACCGCCGTCGCACCCTTCCAGCCTTCCGAGGCGGTGCTGCGTGTCCAGCGCACGTCATTGCGGGTCCAGCAGCCCCAGTCCAAGGGCGACCTTGTGTCCTTGGCCATGGGCGAGCCGGACTTCGACACCCCCGGACAGGTCCGCGCTGCTGCCGCCCGCGCCCTGGAAGAGGGCCACACCCACTACTCGCCGTTGCTCGGCGAGCTGGTGCTTCGCGAGGAGTTGGCTGCCCGTATCGGCCAGCTCCTCGGCGAAGTGGCCAGCCCCGCGGACGTGCTCATCACCCAGGGCGGAACGGCCGGCCTGTCCGCTGCGATCCTGGGCATCGTCAACCCCGGCGACAAGGTGGTCATCCCGGACCCCACCTACTCGCTGTATGCCGACCTGGTGAGCATGGCCGGCGGCACCACTGTTGCTGTTCCGTTGGCCGATGACCTCCACTGGGACCTTGATGCCCTGGCGTCCGCGTTGCAAGGCGCCAAGATGTTCGTCTTCTGCAACCCCTCCAACCCCACCGGCATTGTCCACTCGCGCCAGGAACTCGAAGCCCTCGCAGACATGGTTGCCGGAACGGACACCCTGGTCCTCTCCGACGAGGCCTACAGCGACCTCGTCTACACCGAGGAACCCTTCACCTCCGCCCTGGAAATCCCCGGCCTGGCAGGCAGGACCATCTACTGCCAGACGTTCTCCAAGAGCTACGCCATGACCGGCTGGCGCGTCGGCTATCTGTGGGGTCCTTCCGACGTCATCGCCTCCGCAGCGCGGGTGCACAACACCTTCAACGGTTCCATGAACACGGCCGTGCAACTGGCAGCGTTGACCGCGCTCAAGACCTGCGGTCCTGACATCAAGCGCATGCACGCCTCCTACGCCGAACGCCGCCAACTCATGTTCGACGGCCTCAGCAAGATCCCCGGCCTCACGGTCAGTTCCCCCGAAGGCGCCTTCTACCTCTTCCCCAAGTACGACGTTGACCTCCCCGCTGCCCAGATGGTGGCCCACCTGCGCGAATTCGGCGTGGCCGTACGTCCAGGCAGCGAGTTTGGGCGCAACGGCGAACACCACCTGCGGCTTTCCTACGCCGCCAGCGCTGAGGCGATCGCTGCCGGCGTCGAACGTCTTGCTGCAGGCCTCGCGGCCCTCAGGCAGGATGCGTGACCCTGCTCGACCCACCGGCAGGGCTGCGCGTTGACATGCAGCGAAACCGGATGCTTTTGGTAGACGCGGCCGGCCGGCTCTTCGGAGCCGGCCGCTCGGCTACCATGTCGCAAATCGCCGCGGAAGCCGGAATTTCCACGGCCACGGCGTATCGGCACTTCGCATCGGTGGACGACGCGCTGGCGGCATACCGGTTCGAGGTGGGCCGCGAACTGCTGGAGTTCAGCCGAACCCAGACCTCGGCCGGCCTCGAATTGCTGGAAGCCGTGTGCGCCAAATGGGTGCACTTGGTGGTCCAGCACGGCGAGTCCATGATCCATACGCGGTCCGCCGAAGGCTACCTGGCCCGCGTCAAGGCGGGCGCGTACTACCTGACCGTCCAGGCCGATGCCCTGGCCACACCACTGCGGGAAGCCTGCCGGGAACTCGGTATTCCGCATCCAGGGGACGAGGCGCTCTTCCTGTGGAACGGCTTCTTCGACCCCCGTGAAATCAACGATCTCATCCAGAGCCTGCACCTCACGGCCGAGCAAGCCTCCGCCCGATTGGTCAGGACCTTCACGGCCGCCCTGACAGGGTGGTCCGCTTCCAGGACCTAAGCTTGAGGAGACGAAAGGGTGCCCATCAATGCGTAGTGACACACAGCGCAACCGCCGACAACTGGTCAAGGCAGCGGGTCAGCTTTTCGCGTCCCGCCGCGGTCCCATCAGCATGACGGACGTCGCCAAGCATGCCGAAATATCCACGGCCACCGCTTACCGGCACTTTCCTTCAGTCGAGGACATCCTGGCCGAGTACCGCTTCGGCGTTGGTGAGAAACTGCGCGACTACAGCCTCAAGCAGCAGGAGCTGACCGGCGTCGAACTTTTGACCACGGTGAGCCGCAAGTGGGTGGACCTGGTCACGCGCCACGGCGGCGCCATGCTTTACACGCGTTCCGGCGAGGGCTACCTGGCCCGACTTCGTTCGGGTGCCTTCTACCTGACAGTCCAGGCAGACGCCCTGGAACGTCCCTTGCGCGAAGCGTGCGAGGAACTGGGCCTGCCGCCGATCGGCGATGAGGCGATGTTCCTGTGGAATATCCTGTTCGATCCCCGCGAAATCCTTGACCTCATCAACACTGTGGGGCTCACCAAGGACCAGGCCACCGCGCGGCTGATTGCAGCGTTGAAGGGTGCCCTGGCGGGTTGGAGTGCGGACCGCGGACAGGCCTGAATTTCCCGTAACACCAAAAAGCCGGACCCGCGGGTCCGGCTTTTTCACTGCCTACAGGGCAACTGGCCTGATCAGTTCACGGATCCGCTCAGCTGGCAGTGATATCAAAGCTGCGATGCGGAAGACGTCCATGTGCCCGGCTTCCAGGCATTCCAGGACGTCGCTGCGGAGGCTCTCCACGCTTTGCTCCTTGTCCTTGAGAGCGTGCTCGAGTTGCTTCGCGACGGCGGCAAGCCCGGAAAGGTGCCATTCCTGCGGTGCCCCGGAGAAGTGGAGGTCCTGGTAGGCCCCTCCGAGCCTCTTGACGTCGGCGGCCCGGATTCCCACAACAGCGGAAACAGCAGCCAGGGAAACCTTGTCCGCCAGCGCCGCGGCGATGGCCTCGTTCCGGCGGCCCAGGAGTGTGCGGATGTGGCTGTCGATGCGGGCGCGGGGCACCCTGGACCCGGCGAGACGCAGTTCAAGGGACGTCAGCCGGGGCTGGTGCGGCGTGACTCGCCTGCGCGGCCGCGCCTCAGCTACGTAGGTCACGGTGCGTGAGGCCCTGGACCAGGTGCCAGACAACCGCTTCATTCCGGTGCGTCGGCATGATGCTGCCTTCAAGCACCTGCAGGCTTGGGCCAACCTGGCCTACGGGAGTCCACAGGCCACTGACCGGGCAGTGGCTTCCGGTTCCGGCGACGTACCGGCACCGGTGCTGGTGGCCAACTGAATGTTCTCCAACGATGCGACGCATCACATGCCTCCGGGGATTGGGGAGTTTGCTGGGAAACTCGGGGAAATCTGATGGATTAAGCGTATGTCGCAGGTCACTCAAAAGCAATAAACTTTTCTCATTTGTTTAAGTTTTCTCATGGTCGCCTGAAGGGCTGGGCAGCCTCGGAACCATAGGCACCCGGTGTGGGCCGATAGCTTTCACATATGGAAAAGCCCTTGACTGGAGCGCCCTGCGTCTGCGAATCTTTTCTCAAATATGATTTTTTGGATCATCCGTCTGCAACGGCGCGACCGGAAGGAACTTCCACATGACCACTGCTCCCCACCCACCCATGGTTGTCATGGGCGTCTCCGGATGCGGCAAATCCACTGTCGGCTCACTGCTCGGCGAACGGCTCGGCATGGTTTTCCAGGATGGCGACCACCTGCACCCCGCCGCCAACAAGGCCAAGATGGGAGCCGGCATCCCGTTGGATGATGCGGACAGGAAACCATGGCTTGAAGAAATCGGCCGGGTACTCCGGGATTCTTCGGACGCGGGCACCCCGATGATCATCGCCTGCTCCGCCTTAAAGCGCAGTTACCGCGACCTGCTGCGGGAGCACGTTCCCGGCGTCGTCTTCGTTCACCTCAATGGCGACCGCGCGACCCTCCTGGCCCGCATGAATGCCCGCGACCACGAGTTCATGCCCTCCAGCCTCCTGGACTCCCAGCTCAGCACCCTCGAACCACTGGAACACGATGAGCAGCACGTGCTCGCAGACATCACGCTTGCGCCCAGCCCCTTGGTTGATGCCATCTGCGATCGGCTCTCCGTGCTCACGCTGCCGGTTGGGGCTAGCGTTGAGGGATGACCTCTGAGTTCAGGTACGACGTCGATGTACTGCACCTTTTGATCTCGCCCGCGCACGCCTACTTCGGGCGGGCGCGGGAAGGAGCAGCCGACGTTCCTACTCTTGATGCCGCAACCGCGGAACTCGTGGCAGGCAAGGGCATCGTGGGCGACCGGTTCTTCGGTAAGGCCGCCCACATGGACGCAGCGGTGACCGTCTTCGCCGTCGAAGCGCTTGAGGCAATCGCAGCAGAACTCGACGCCGGCCCTTTCGATCCGCTGCTGACCCGCCGGAACGTGGTGGTCCGCGGCGCCGAACTTGCTCCTTTGCTGGGCCATGAGTTCGTCCTCGAATCGGGCGGCGATTCCGTGACTTTGAAGGCCGGACGCCCAGCCCATCCCTGCGCTTGGATGGACCAGATGCTCGCGCCGGGAGCCCACAAGGCCATGCGGGGACGGGGTGGTGTTCGCTGCCAGGTAATCTCCGGCGGGTTTCTCCACCGAGGGCCTGCCGTGTTGGTGAGCCCGGTAGCCCTCGAGCCCGCGCGGGCCGGCGAGGCGACGGTACTGAGGCCATCGAGGCTGCCGTAGCCGGGCATCGGTCGGCCCAAGGCGTCACCCTAGGTCAATCCCACATCCGGAAGGCACGTACCCCCGCGACCAACTTTGCGCCGGCCCCCGACGCCGACGCCAATCCCACATCCAACACGCGTGTACCCCCACGACCAGCTTTGGGCTGACGCAGCCCTTAGTTCAACCCAAACCAGTTGAATAGGGCTGTCTTGGGCGTCAAAGTGGGTCGTGGAGGCACGCCGGCCGCGGCGGAAGCCTCTCGCCCGACGCCGGGTTCAGTGTCAAAGTGGGTCGTGGCGGCACACGGGCAGCAACTCTCACCGGAAGTTGCGACCTGGCTCTGTCTCATTCGGGTGGCCCACTTCGACCCTTTCAATCAGCACTCGCCCCGACCCCTTGCCCTTCTTGGCCGGCTGTACCACCGCGTACCAGATGCGGCCACTATGCGTGAACTTGTACTGATACCGCGCGTATTCCACCCCTTGGTAGGTCAGGCTCTGAAACCTGCCCCGCAAGATGTAGCAAAGTCCCGGCTGTTCCAAACCCGGCGTGTTCGTCAGGTAGTCCCATGCATCAGTCAGAGTATTGCGGGCGGTGGCTCGGGCGTCCTGCCATCCTTTCTCCGCCTCACGGGTGATGAATTCAAGAACATAATCTGTGCTTTTCCCCGGCCTTGCAACGCCGTCGGTCTTCGACAAGCTACGGACCCTCGACCACAACGGGCCGGTCGAAATAGACGAGGTCCACATTGCCCACAGGGATTCCCTCCGCCACGGCCGAGGCAGTTGCCTCCCAAGCTGAAATCACCACGCCCAGCCGGCCAAAAAAGCCGACAGCCGCACATCCTCTGGCCACATCCACAATCTCCGCAGCGAATTCCTCCTGCTCTTCACCGGAGAGGAAGGTCAGCCACGGGAACGGGAGCCGAAGCCGGGTTATGAAGTCCCCTTCGCCGAGTGAGGCCGCAATAAGAGCAGAAGCCAACTGCAGGCCTTGCCGATCATTGCGATGATCGCTTGCCTTGGAAACGATCAGGTCTTCTTTGCCGCGGCGGGTCACCACAATGTCACCCTCATCGATGTGCGACAAGACCTCCTTCGGCTCGCGAAGGAGTTGCGTGAAGGTGGCGGTTGTAGTCATGGAGAATAGTTTATCTGATAAACATCAGATAAACATCCAACGGTGAGGGGACCAGCACCGTGAACCCGGCGCCTCAAGAACGTCAGGAGGGCTCGTACTGACTTTCTACCCCAAGTGCAGCCGCTATGGCCTTGAGGCCGACAGAGGCGCGTACCGCCACGACCTACTTTGGGCTGAGGAAGCCCCTAGTTCAACCCAAACCAGTTGGATAGTGCTGGCTTGGGCTTCAAAGTGGGTAGTGAAGGCACGCTGGCCGCGGCGGAAGACGGTTGGCCGACGCGGCGTCCGGCTGCAAAGTAGGTCGTGGCGGCACGCCGGCCGCGGCGGAAGTCGGTTGCCAGACGCTGCGTCCGGCTGCAAATGAGTCGTGGCGGCACGCGGAGAAGGTCGGGGAAAGACAGTCCGGCAACGCAGGCGATCGGCAGCAAACGGGAGCCCTCAGACTTCCGCAGCCGGGGCCGCGAACTGGGCTTCGTACAGCCTGGAATACGCGCCACCCGTTGAAAGCAACTCGGTGTGGGTCCCCTGCTCCACGATCTGCCCCGCCTCCATCACCAGGATGAGGTCGGCGTCGCGGATGGTGGAGAGCCGGTGGGCGATGACAAAGCTGGTGCGGTCCGAGCGCAGGGCGTTCATGGCTTTCTGGACCAACACCTCGGTTCGGGTATCCACGGAGCTGGTGGCCTCGTCCAGGATCAGCACCGAGGGACGGGACAGGAAAGCCCGGGCGATGGTGAGCAATTGCTTCTCCCCCGCTGAAACGTTGCTGCCCTCGTCGTCCAGGACGGTGTCGTACCCCTCTGGCAGTGAGCGCACGAAACGGTCAACATAGGTGGCCTGTGCAGCTTCCACAATCGAGGACTCCGAAGCATCCGGGCGTCCGTAAGCTATGTTGTCCCGGATGGTCCCGCCGAAGAGCCAGGTGTCCTGGAGGACCATGCCCATCCGCGAGCGCAGTTCCTGCCGGGACATGGTGGAGATGTCCACACCGTCCAAGGTGATCCGACCGCCGTCGAGCTCGTAGAAGCGCATCATGAGGTTCACCAGCGTGGTCTTGCCCGCGCCGGTGGGCCCAACAATGGCGATGCTCTGGCCAGGTTCGGCCACCAGGTCCAGGTTCTTGATGAGCGGCTTGTCCGGCGAGTAGCTGAAGGAAACGTTCTCGAACACGAGCCGGCCCCGGCCACCCACAGCATCAGAACCGACGGGCTCCGGAGACTCTTCTTCTTCATCCAGCAAGTCGAACACCCGCTCGGCGGAGGCAACGCCGGATTGCAGCATGTTGGCCATGGACCCAAGCTGTGCCAGCGGCATGGTGAACTGCCGGGAATACTGGATGAAAGCCTGGACGTCACCGAGTTGCATGGCACCGGAGGCAACCTGGAGGCCGCCCACCACGGCGATGCCCACGTAGACGAGGTTCCCGATGAACGTCATGGCCGGCATGATGAGGCCACTGACAAACTGGGCCCCGAAGCTCGCCTGGTACAGCTCGGAATTCTTCGAACGGAAGCGTTCCTGCACCTCGTTCTGCCGCCCGAACACCTTCACCAGTGCATGCCCGGTGTAGGTTTCTTCGATCTGTCCGTTGAGTTCGCCGGTGTTCTTCCACTGGGCGACGAAGAGTTTCTGGGAGCGCTTGGCGATCAGCACGGTGGTCCCCAGGGTCAGCGGAATAGTGACCAGGGCAATCAGTGCCAGCAGCGGCGAGAGGATGAACATCATCACCAGTACGCCCAGCACTGTCAGGAGGGAGGAGACCACCTGACTGATGGATTGTTGGAGGCTTTGGGAGATGTTGTCGACGTCGTTGGTGACCCGGCTCAGGAGTTCACCGCGTTGGATGGAGTCGAAGTAGCGCAGGGGTAGCCGGTGGATCTTGGCTTCGATCCGCTCGCGCAGCCGGTAGACGGTCCGTTGGACCACGCCGTTGAGTACGTACGCCTGCATCCACCCGAACCCTGCGGCAAGGACGTACAGCGCCAGCGCCCACAAAAGCACGGAGGACAGGGCCGCAAAGTCGATCCCGACCCCGGGTGTCAGGGTCATGGCACTGAGCATGTCGGCTTTGGCGTTGTCACCGGAGGCACGCAACCCCGCAATGACCTGATCCTTGGTAACCCCCGCCGGAAGCTGTTTGGAGACGACGCCGGCAAAGATCAGGTTGGTGCCTTCGCCAAGGAGGCGTGGGCCTATGACGTTCAAGGCCACACTGGCCACGGCAAAGACCACCACCAGTCCAAGCCAGAACCGCTCCGGCTGCAAGGTGCCCAGCAGACGGCGGGTGGATCCCCCGAAGTTGGAGGCTTTCTCCGCCGGGATGTTCATTCCAGCGAAGGGGCCGCCCCTGCCCGGACCCATGGCTGGACGCTGCGGCCCGCGGGTGACGGTGCTCATGCTGCCTCCTCCGCTGCGAGCTGGGAGGACACGATCTCCCGGTAGGTTTCGGAAGTCTCCAACAACTCATGGTGCGTTCCCTGCCCAACGATCCTGCCGTCGTCGAGTACCAGGATCTGGTCCGCGTCCGCGATGCTGGAGACGCGCTGGGCGATAATCACCAGCGTGGCGCCGCTGGTGTGCTGCTTGAGGGCCTGGCGGAGCCGCGCATCCGTGGCGGTGTCCAGGGACGAGAACGAGTCGTCGAAGATGTACAGCTCAGGGCGTTTCACCAGTGCCCGTGCGATGGCCAGGCGTTGGCGCTGCCCACCGGAGACGTTGGTTCCGCCTTGCGAGATGGGAGCGTCCAGCCCGCCCTCCATCTGCTCCACGAAATCGCGGGCTTGGGCTACTGAGAGAGCCTGCCAGAGTTCATCGTCCGTGGCGTCCGGCTTGCCATAAAGGAGGTTGCTGCGGACCGTGCCGGAGAAGAGGTAGGGCTTCTGCGGCACCAGGCCGATGTGGCCCCACAACAGGTCCGGGTGCAGTTCGCGGATGTCCACGCCGTCCATGCTCACCGAACCGGAGGTCACGTCGAACAGCCGCGGCATCAGGTTCACCAGGGTGGTCTTGCCGGCTCCGGTGCTGCCGATGATCGCGGTGGTCCGGCCAGCCAACGCGGTGAAGGACACCCCGCTCAGGACCGGCTGCTCGGCACCCGGGTAGGCGAATCCGACGTCGTGCATTTCCAGCTGGCCGCTGCGGCGGCCGGTGAGGGAAACAGGGTTCGACGGCGGCAGGACACTTGAGTCGGTGTCCAGCACCTCGCCGATGCGGTCGGCGGAGACGGAAGCGCGCGGGATCATGACTGCCATGAACGTCGCCATCATGACGGACATGAGGATCTGCATGAGGTAGCTCAGGAACGCGATCAACGTGCCCACCTGCATGGAGCCGTCCTCGATCCTGAAGGACCCGAACCAGATCACGGCCACGCTGGAAACGTTCATCACCAACATGACCACGGGGAACATGAGGCTCATCAAACGGCCGGCCCGTAGCGCAACGTCCGTGACGTCGTCGTTCGCTTTGCCGAAGCGCGCCGATTCCATGTCTTCCCGCACGAACGCCCGCACCACGCGGATACCGGTAAGCTGTTCGCGGAGGACGCGGTTCACGGCGTCGATCCGAATCTGCATCTTGCGGAATAACGGCACCATGCGCGTCACGATCAAGCCAACACAAACCAGCAGCACCGGCACGCATACGGCGATCAGCCAGGACAACTGCGCGTCCTGCCGAACGGCCATGATCACGCCACCAATGCTCAGCATCGGGGCCGCGACCATGAGCGTGCAGGACATCAACACCAGTTGCTGGACCTGTTGGACGTCGTTGGTGGAGCGGGTGATCAGCGAGGCCGCGCCGAAGCGGGTGACCTCCTGCTCGGAGAATTCGCCCACGCGGCTGAAGATCGCATCCCGGACATCGCGGCCCATGCTCATGGCCGCCTTGGCTCCGAAGTAGACGGCGATGACGGCACAGGCGATCTGCAGCAGGGTGATCAGGAGCATGAGTCCGCCCATGCGCAGGATGTAGCCGGTGTCCCCCACGGCCACGCCGTTGTCGATGATGTCGGCGTTGAGCGTCGGCAGGTACAGCGACGCTATTGACTGCGCGAGTTGGAATACGACGACGGCGATCAGCAGCCGCTGATGCGGCCGCAGGAAACGAACAAGGACTTTCCAAAGCATGCGGTCTCCCAAGCCCGTGGCAAGGGTCCGCCAGAACGTGGTGGACCGAAGGCCAGTTTACGTCTGGTTGCTGTGGGCAACTAGGGGGAATTCAGTAGGCTGGAAACGTTCCACCCCAGAACCGCTACGAAGGGACCGAAGTCTTGGCTTACATCACCGTCGGAAACGAAAACAGCACTGAGATTGAGCTCTATTACGAGGATCATGGGTCGGGACAGGCAGTGGTTCTGATCCACGGCTACCCGCTGGATGGTTCGTCCTGGGAGAAGCAAACCGCGGCACTTCTGGACGCCGGCTACCGGGTCATCACCTACGACCGCCGCGGTTTCGGCAAGTCCAGCAAGCCCACCGTTGGCTACGACTACGACACGTTCGCCGCGGACCTCAAGACCGTCCTGGAAACCCTGGACCTGAACGACGCCGTGCTGGTGGGCTTCTCCATGGGCACCGGCGAGGTTGCCCGGTACATCGCCACGTACGGTTCCGCCCGCGTTGCCAAGGCCGTGTTCCTCGGCTCGCTGGAACCCTTCCTTTTGAAGACGGACGACAACCCGGACGGAGTTCCGCAGGACGTCTTCGACGGACTGGCCCAAGCCGTCAAGGCCGACCGCTACGCGTTCTTCACCGAGTTCTTCAAGAACTTCTACAACAGCGATACCTTCCTGGGCACCGAGCGCCTGAGCCAGGAATCCGTTGACGCAAGCTGGAACCTGGCCTCCCAGTCCGGCGCCTTTGCTTCGGTCGCCGCCCAGCCCACCTGGGTGACGGACTTCCGGGCGGACATCCCCAAGATCGATGTTCCCGCGCTGATCGTCCACGGCACAGCGGACAACATCCTGCCCATCGACGCCACGGGCCGCCGGTTCAAGGATGCCCTGCCCAGCGCCGAGTACCTCGAGATCGAGGGCGCGCCGCACGGCCTCCTCTGGACGCACGGAGCCGAGATCAACCAGGCCTTGCTGGGCTTCCTGAAGAAGTAGCCCCTCCGCCCGGAAGATGCCCCCGAAGCTGCTGCTTCGGGGGCATCTTGCCTACTTCTTGAGGCGGAGTTTGCGCGCCTTCTTTCCGCTGCGCAGATACTCCTTTTCGGAAGCCTCGGCCACTGCCCGTTCGGCTTCGTGGAGCAGCCCGTACGTGAAGGCTGCGTTGCCCGCTTGCTCAGCGGAGCCTAGTTTCAGAAGTTCAGCACGGGCAACGGCACTGTCCTGGTGCTCGCCGAGGATCCGCTGGACTTCATGCGCGGCATCGGAAAGCTTTGCGGCACGCTTGCCATGGATGCTCTCGACGGCGGCCGCCGCAAACCGCAACTTCTTGGCCGCCTTCCGGACGTCGTGGAACGCTTTGTCACGTGCGGGCCCGACGGCGGTACCCACGGCCGCGTCGTGACGCTTGGCCAGGCGCTTGGCCGCCTTGTTGACGAATTTCCGGGTTGCCTTCCTCGCCCCGGGGGTTACCGACGGGGCAACAGGCGGCGTATCGAGAAAAGCTTCGAGCTCATCGAGCAGCCTGAAGTAACGCGGGCTGTTGAGCCGGGCATGGATGGCGGAGAGGGAGGTGTCCTTCCGGACCTTCATACGCTCGTCCAACTGGTTCTTTAGCGGACCGAGCACCAGTTTTCCGGGCAACTCGTCGAGGGACCTCCGGAAACGCTCATGCAGTACCTCCGCATCCCTGTAACGGCCCAAGGTCTTGGCCAGCGATTGCAGTCCCAATTCGAGCTCCGTTACCGGATAGGACTTGAACAGCTTGCGGTAGCTGTGCAGCACGGAGCGGATCCGCCGGGTCGCAGAGCGCATCTGGTGGACGGCGTCCTCGCGCTCCAGGCGAACGTGTGCGTCCTGCAGCAGCAACATGGCCACCTGTTGATCAAGGTAGTTCAGCACGGGAACCACCGCAGGCCCTTTGCGCTGGGGAATTTCGCGGCCGGTCCCCTTCTCGTTTGGCCACAAGTCGCCGAAGACCGTGGCCAGCTTGGACGTGCGCCCGCTGGGGTTCGCCCCGGTTTTGGCCAAGAGGGTTGCAGCGGCATCGAGGAATTCCTCCCCCGCAGCATCGTCATCGCCGGAGGCCAGCTCCACTTCCCATTCCCGCCAGCTGTGGGCGTGTCCGTCGCCGAGGGAGACCAGCGCGTGCACGTGGTCATCCACGAACTCGGCGAGGCGTCCGCCGTCGGACTGGTATAGCTGGTAGCTGGTGCGTTCAGTGGTGAGCGTTGCCACTGCGGTCACGGCATTGCCCCGGGTGTAGGCAAGGATACGGGACAGAAGCTCCGGTGGAACCGTTTCGGGCTGGCCCAGCGGAGCATGGATTTCGGTTTGTTTGCCGGGGCTGTGCGGGAGCTTGAGGTGCCAGCCGGCGTCGGGTCCGCCGGTTCGCCGCCGCAGGGTGATCCTGCGAGCAGCCAAGGCCAAGTCCTGCGTATCGAAGTAAACGGCTTCCAGCTGATGGGTTGCGGGTTCACCTACCTTGCTGACGCCGTCGATTTTGTGGAGTTCCGGGAGCGGCGTGGAAGCGTCGGCGTCGAACTTTTGCTCTGCTTCCACACTGGTGGACTTGGCCATAAGTGCGGATCCTCCTCGTTTGGAATAGGCGGTGGAAGGCGCCCGTGAAGGCCGGCCCGTTCGCTTGGCCGGCCTTCACGAGGACTTGCGTTATACCAATGCTCCTCCGCCTTCGTCCACATCGCCACCGCTGACGGTGCCCCGCCATGCGCCGGTTTCGTGTCCTTGGGCTTCAATGAATTTCTTGAACTTGTCCAGGTCCGCACCAACCCGAAGGCTGTCCGCTCCCACGGCAGAGCCGGCCTTCTCGGCCAGGCCGTCCGGTTCCCACTCGATCTCCACATTCACGCGGGTCCTGGCGGCGTCCAGTGGCTCGAATGTCACGGATCCGGCGTTGCGGGGGCCATCGACGCTGGCCCAGCTCACCAAGGAATCCGGGACCTGCTCAATGATCTGCGCGTTGTAGTCACGCTTGACGCCGCCAATGTTGGTGGAGAAATGGAGCGCCGTCTCATCGATCTGCTGGACGGCCTCCACCCCGTTCATGAACTCCGGAAAGCTCTCAAACTGGGTCCACTGGTTGTAAGCAACAGAAACGGGGACGTCTACTTCTACTGATTTGTTTACGGTAGCCATGAATTGTTCCTCCTTCGGTGCTGTGGTGCATGTCCGCGGGCACGCTTGTTGCCTTCGTCCGGACGGCTAGCCTGCGTTGAAGTCCTCTTCATCGTCATCGTTCGGGGATTGGTCCTGCGGAAGGTTGTTCCCGCTGCCATCGGGCAGGTCGCCGTCCGGCTCCAGGTTCTGCTCTTCACGGGCCTGCTCGTCTGTTCCTCCGAAACGGCCTGCCCCCGGTTCCCCCGAACTGTCCGAGTCTTCCGGATCCAGGTGGCTTAGGTTGGGTGCTCCCGTGGCATACGTTTCGCCGTCGGGGCTGTCCTGGCTCAGGCCAGCCTCGCTGAGGTCTTCTTCCACGCGGGGCTGCGCCTGGCTGCCTCCGGCTTCCTGCTCTGCTGTCGGCGTGCCGTAGCCTCCAACTTCCTCATCGGGTGTCGGATTCTGCGTGTCCATGAGACCTGTCCTTTCCATGTGGTTGAACACTTGATGGAACACTTCGAATTTATAAGGGTACTTAGCGTCATGTCCACCGTTTACAGAAAATACTCAGCAAACTTATGATTTTGGGCTTTGAGGCACTATCGTGTGAGCCCGGATTCGTAGGGCGTGAAGTCCGGCCTCAACGTGATCGCGTCCGTTCCCATCTGGGCGATGTCCTCCCAAAGCACCAGGAACGAGCCCCCGTGGCGCCACCGCAGCAACTGTGCCAGGGGCCACGGTTGGGACAGGTTCTGCCGTTCAAACCCCAGGAATGACGACGCCGTCCTGGGACTGACGATGATCCCCACCAACCGCGCCTTGCTCAAGAGCTTCGAGGGGGCGGAATCCAAGGCGAACCGCAGGTCCGAGACCTCACCCAGCCTCGTCCCGGTGCTGTCCACAACATCCGTGCCAAGCACGTCAGTCAGGATCATGGCGACCTCCCGGAATCCGCCCGATCACATGGTTCCGCAGCCATCGTTCCACCCACGAGGCATCCAGGGAGTCAGACCGCACGCCGACGGTCAGCACAGTGTCCACGGCGGAGACAACCTCCCAAGGGATCCTGATCAACCTGCTCGACGGCGGCCTGCCGCCAAAGATGCGCGTCCCCAGGACGGGTCCGGTCAACAACGCGGTGATGTGCGGAGGATCGGAGCCCTCCGGAACAGGCTCATCCGGAACCGGACCACTGAGTTCGATGTCGTCAACCGTGGTGACCGGGACGCCGTCGACGTCCAAAACCTGCCGGTCCAGCAGATGCAGCTGCGCATCGAGCACCAACCCGGCAGTCCGCGGCGCCGGCCTGAGTTCGCTTGCGTCTATCCCCCTGCGCTTGGCCATCAGGCACCCGCTCCCGTAACGATCATCAAGGGGATGGCCGCGATCGAGGCGGCAAGGATGATGACCAGGTAAATCATCCCTGCCACATTGACCGCGCGTTTGTTGACGTACTTGCCCATGTATTGCGGATCGTTGGCCACAATGAGGATGGGCAGGTAGGTCAAGGGCAAAGCGATCGCGGAAAAGACCACGGAATACTCGGTCACCAGGATCGGATCCACGCCCGTGGCCAGCACCGCCACACCCACCAGCAGCACCACGATCATGGACAGGTGGAAGCGGGCTGCCTGCGCCGGCCTGCGGAACTTCCCCCAGGACCATCCGAAATACTGTGCCAGCGTATAGCCACTGGACAACGTGGTCTCCAGGGCCGCCCCGAACGTCGCAGCAACCACGCCAAGGATCAGCACAGCAAGGGCCAACTGGCCGCCGGCCTGCGCCACGGGCAGCACCACCTGGGACAGGGTGGTGACGCTGATGCTGGCAGGCAAAAGAACGACGGCGGCGCACGCGGCAATGGCGAGCGAAAGGAACCCGCCGAGCGGGAAGCCAAGAAGGACGTTGAGCCGGGCCTGTGCGAGGTCCTTCACCTTCCAGCGTTCCTCCACTGCGCCCGAGGAGAAGAAGAACACCTCGTAGGGCGTCATCGCAGCGCCGAAGAGTGCGATTGCGTAATACCAATACGTCCCGCCGCTCTCCTCATGGGAGATCGACGGAGCGAATGCCTGGGTGGCCAATTGGCCCCAGTCCGGTTTCAGGAGGAACAACGCCACGGCGAATACCACCAGCGTGAGGCCCATGAGCCCGGTGACGTTTTCCATGATTTTGAACTTCACCCGCCAGATCACCAACCACACGGCAAGAAGGGCAACGGGAACCCACAGCAGGTAGGCCACCCCGCTGGCCAGCTGGAGGGCAAGGGCAACGCCGCCGATTTCGGCAGTCACCGTCATCAGGTTGATCAGGAAGGATGCGCCCAGGTTGGCCAGCCCGGCGCGGGCGCCCATGCGCTCACGGATCACCTCGAATGTTGCCCGGCCCGAGACTGCAGCCACCCTGCCGGACATGTTCGCGAAAAGGCAGATGCCCACCACACCCACCAGGACTACCCAGGCCAGGGACATACCGAAGCGGGAACCCACCACCGCGTTGGTCACCAGATCCCCGATGTCAACGAAGCCCCCGATTGCCGTCAGGATGCCGAGCGCTACACCGAGGAGCCGTTTCACTGGATGCCGGCCTTGGTCATGAGTTCGTCGAGTTGTTCGGAGGCGCTGTGCAGTTCGTCCAGGACGGGAACCAGCTTGGACTCTCCCGAGCCGGACTGGCCGCCTTCAGGCCCGCCCTGCGGCGCGGTCAACGCGTCGCGGGCGTGGAGCATGGCCCGGGAAGCCGAGGAGAATGTGGCCAGGACATCCTCACGCAGCTTCTGCTCTTCGGATGTTGAGCCTGACAGGGCCTCTACCTCATCGGTGGCAGACTCGAGCTGCTTCACCATGTCGTCAGCAGCGGTGGAGCCGGCTGCCGCCGTCGTATGTTCCTTGATCCGCAAGTCCACGGCCAAGGCGGTGGTCCGCACGGCGGACACCGCGTCTTTCAGGGGACCTTCCAGTGCCTGGCTGCTGGGAGACTGCGCGCAGGACGAGAGCGCTCCGGCCAACGTTGCCAGGGCAAGGAGAATCATGGCGAAATGCCACCGAAACCGGCTCACGATGGTTGCGGAACCTCGCATCCACCCTGCGGATTCAGCCCGGTGTAATTCAGGGGCCCGGCAACAATATTCAGGGCGATGGTGGCAAATTGTGAGCACTGGGCCGGAGGTGCACTGTAGTAGCCACGCTGCCCCGCGGCCACCGCGCCAATAACGAGCCACACAACAACGATCAGCCCGATGAATGAACCGATGCGCATTTTGTCCTCAATCGATTCAGGGACTTTCCGCACAGGGCGGAATCGGGAACGGCCGCGGGCAATATGTCCTTTGCCCGCGGCCGCCAGTCCCGATCAGTCCGTCGGATTGGTTTCAGTCGTCAAACCGCGGTCATCCGCAGCTTGGTCATCTTTTTCTTCAGCCGGCCCGGGCGGGTCCGCCGACTTGTTCTCTCCAACATCGGCGGCGTCATCCGGCTCTCCGCCGGATGGGACGCCCACCGGCACCGGCACCTGAGCTGTTGATTCAGGTGAGCCAAGATCCCTGGGGATCGGCTGGCCGGGCGTCGTGACGCCGTCGTGGACCTGACTAAAGCCCCCAGATTCCACGGGATCCGAAGTCATACGCGCGACCGCCCCCGTCCGAGAACCCATCCCAGCAAAGCCAGGACAAGCAGGATAATTCCTACCCACAGCAAGAAACTAAGGGCTTGGTTGAATCCACCAACCAGCAGCAGGACGATCGCAATCACGCCTGCAATAACCAATAGTGTGTTCATAAAGCTACGCATCCCTTCAAACAAATATGTCCAGTGAGGAAGGCGTCCGCTGGAACTCCTTTCGAAGCTCCACCCCATGGCAACGGGCACCGTACGGAGAATGTCCTCTCCTTATTACGTACTTACCCATATCGGCTGCGGTTCAAACAAAGCACCCTTTATGGGAAGCACGTGCACAGCAACATGATAAGCATGCTTTGTGTATTGGCGAAGAGGCTCGCGGGGATATTTAAGCATCACTTCACGCCGTGGCGCCATGGTGATCTGGCCCTCAATCCGGCACGGGTCTGGCCTCTTCGCCGTTGGACAAGAGACGAAGGGAAGCCCCATGCTCATCGTTCTCACAGGAATAGACGGTTCAGGGAAAACGACGGCGGCACGCGCCCTCATGGCCGCAACCCGGCATACAGGTCGCGCGGCACTGCTGCTCAGCAACCACGCTGCGCGACGCCGCCTCTCCAACATCAGCCGAGGCATCGGCTGGCGCCTTCCGCCGCGCCTAACAGACGCCGTGGAGACTTCCATCCGGGTGTCCAACGTTCTTGTCTCGCATGCGCGGGCCTGGTTATTCGCCTGCCGCCACCCCCGCGGGCTGGTGGTGATGGACAGGCATCTCCACTGCCAACTCGCCCTGCGCCGAGTACACGGCCTGCGGGAGGGCCGAGTGGTTCCCTGGCTGCTGGCCCGGCTTCCGGCACCGGATGCCGTGGTGTTCATCGATGCCGCTCCCGAGCTGGCCCACCACCGGGTGACCATCCGTGGCACCGACCAGGAAACCCTGGACCATTTAACGGCCCTTCGGACTGCCTACAGCTCGATCCCGGGTTTTGCGGAATTCGTGGTGGTGGACGCCAATGGCACCCCAGCGGAAGTCTTGGCGGAACTCGAACGGGTGATCGCCCCGGCCGGATCGGCTGGTGCATAAGCTGTTGCATGAGAGGGGGCCGGCAGTCCGCCGCTTTCCTCAGCCAACGCGTACAGGTAGCGGCTCAGCAGCACCTCATCCGTGTATTCCGGACGCCACACTGGCAGGATCATCAGCTCCCCGCCGCGGTCAAGGATGATGGGGAACGTCTGCGCCTCACGTGACGTCCCAATTGCGCCCACTTGCCGCCGGTAGCGGTGCTCCAAGGCCGACGACCCAATGGGAACCACCCACGATCCGTGGGCGGCCACCTGTACTTCGTGGAACAACGCAAGCCGACCCGAACCATCCAGGGCCACCTCCGCAAAGGCGGTTCCGGCGTCGTGCTCTTTGGGACTGAGCTGCCCCAGAACAAAGACGCGCGGCCAACCCGCCGACTGCCCGGTATCCACCACGGGAACCGGCGTACGGCCGGACTCACGCAGCATCGCCACCACTCCACCCACTACTTCGGCGAGCTTGGGTACCACGATCGAATCGGCGGCGGGCCTGGGCGGCGGCGCACTGGAAGGCAACGGGTTTCTGTGAATCCTGGCGTCGAAGAAGTCTCCGAACCTACCCATGGCGGCCTCCTGGGAAGGCCCCACTGCTGAAGCCCATACACCAGATTGCAGCCGAAGCCGCCGGCTGTCCAGAGCGAATTTTCGACGGCGGCGTGGTAGCCGGAAACCTGCGGGATCGCTGGTTACCTCCAGCGATCCCGCAGCTTTGCGGCGAAGTCGCGGGCCCAACCCGTCGGCTAGAGAGTGCTTAACAGTTGCTGCATCTCCTTGATCTCGGATTCTTGGGCGCTGATGATGTCCTTGCTGAGTTGGACGGCGGCGGCGTTCTTGCCGTTGGTCAGTTCAGTCTTGGCCATGGTGATGGCGCCCTCGTGGTGGGTGATCATCTGGGTCAGGAACAGCTTCGCCGCTTCCGTTCCTTGGGCTGCCTCGAGCTTGGTCATGTCATCGGCACTCATCATGCCGTCCATGCTGTGGCCGGACGGCATCTGCATTGACTGGTTCCAGTCCTTGAGCCAGCCGTTCATTGTGTCGATCTCAGGAGCTTGGGCGGCCTTGATCCTGGTGGCCAGGCCGGTGACGCTCGTGGGGATGTCCTGCTTCTTGAGGATCACGTCGCTCATCTCGATCGCCTGGGTGTGGTGCGGGATCATCATCTGGGCGAACATCACGTCTGCGGTGTTATGGTCCGATGCCGCAGATTGGCTGCTGCCCATGTTTCCGTGGTCCATGCCGGGCATTGACGATGCCGTAGAGCCAGGGGTTCCCGAACAGCCGGCCAGGGCAATGGCGGCTGCGATGACGGTGGCTGCTACGGGCAAGAGCTTCTTGGTGTGCATGACAATAGGGTCCTTCGTGGTGGGTGCAGGGACAGTTCCTGCAGGGGTGGTCAACATCAGCGATGCGCTCTTCGGCGGGCTTCCGCGGCCGAATGGCGCTGTGAAGATACGGTCCTCATGTGGTCCGGGTATGGACCGCTTGGGATCCGGGCGGTCCGCTCGGGACCGGCGCCATGGATGGCCTACGTTCTGCTGATGGACAGGTCCCCGGGTGAAGGTCCGTCGGGGCGGTACTGCCACACTGCGCCCGTGGTGAAGGCCAAGGGCTGGAGCGTAGCCGGAAGGACTGTGCGGTTGTCCGGCGCCGGAGCTGCGAGGGCACCGCTAGCCACCGTCGGAGTACAGGAGACGTTATTGACGTGCTGATCCGTACAGTCTGTGGCGCAGGAACAGTGGCCGGAGGACGAGACTTCCGCCGCGGCCTGCGCGGTGTGGGTGGCAGCCGCCGTGGCGTGCAATGAGTGCGTTCCCGTCATCACGTGCATGCCAAGGATCCCGGCAATCAACGCAAACACTGCCGCGAATAGGCCCGCTGTCCGCAGGAAGGAGCGAGTGTTGGCACCAAGTGTTTCCACGGCTGTCCTCCTTCCCCGTGGCTCCAGCCTACCGGGCAGTGTGCGGCCGCGAGGACCGTGGAGACGCGCGTTTCACAGCTTCACGGCTATTGCCATTTGCTTCAGCTAGTGTGGGCTCAATCGTCGATACTGAGAATATTGGGGGCACCTTGGAATTTGCGGAACGGCTTGCGGCATTGGCAGCAAAAGTGCGGCAACAGCGCGGAGTGATCGAAACGGAAGAAGCAACGAAGAACGCGTTCGTCATGCCGTTTATCTCATCCATCTTGGGATACGACGTTTTCAATCCACTTGAAGTCGTACCGGAGTTCACAGCAGATGTCGGCATCAAGAAGGGGGAGAAGATCGACTACGCCATCGTTAAGGATGGCGAAGTCCAGATTCTCATCGAATGCAAGAAGTCGATCGAGCTTCTAAGGATCGAGCATGCCTCTCAACTCTTCAGGTACTTTGCGGTCACAAACGCGAGGATTGCGATCCTCACCAATGGCGAGGAGTACCAGTTCTTCACAGATCTGGATGCGCCCAACCGGATGGATGCCAAACCGTTTCTGGTCCTCAACCTCAACGACATCGACGAAACCCTGATTCCTGAACTTCAGAAGCTGTCCAAAGACGTCTTCGATCTGGATTCGATCATCGGCGCAGCCAGCGAGCTGAAGTATATCGGCGAACTGAAAAGGACACTCGCAGCCCAGTTCCGGGAACCGGAAGACGAGTGGGTCAAATTCCTTACTGCGAGGGTTTACTCGGGTCCATACACCCAGCGAGTTCGCGAACAGTTCACAGCCTTGGTCGCCAAAGCATCGAAACAGTATCTGAATGATCAAGTCAACGAGAGGCTAAAGAAGGCCCTCGGAGCTCAAGCATTCACCCCCAGCGAGGAAGTCGCTGCTGCCGCTGTGTCCAGCCAGCCGGTTTCCGAGGCGGACTTGGTTGAAGCAGACGGCATCGAGACCACTCTCGAGGAAATTGAGGGGTACCAGATCGTTCGTGCCATCGTCTGCAGTGACGTAAAACCGTCACGCGTTGTTCAACGGGACGCCAAGTCCTATTTTGCAATTCTCCTGGACGACAACAATCGCAAACCGATTGCGCGCCTGCACTTCAACCGAACTCAAAAATACATCGGGATATTCGATGTAAACAAAGATGAGACCCGGGTTCCTATCACTTCCCTGGAGGAAATCTACGAACATACAGATGCACTGCGGGCCAGCGTCAAGAGTTATCTCTGAAGCCATCCTGCATGGTTAGGAACGGCCGATCCTTCGGAAGCCCGGCACGCCCTGTGGGTTCTCTGCCAGAATCCTGAGGTTCATGCCCGCGCGATCCCTGTCATCGTCTTCCAAAAGCATCCAGGAAGGATGAGTGCGGTCCTTCAAGCGTTCGTAGAGTCCGATAATCCGGGAACGGTCGCTGCCTTTCATGAGATTGCACAAGGCCACTGGCTCCCTGATACAGGCGGCCAGAATCACAGCGTCGTCGAGGTGACGGCGGGTGTCACGGCTGTCCTGGCGAAAGGCAGCGCCCTTGAGTACCAGTGCGCCCAGAACATTTGGAACACTGATCAGAGTCTCGCCTTCATCATCGTGAAGCCTGCAGTAGAAGGTTCGCTGCAGCGCCTGAGTGCCTGCCGGAAGGGCGAACATGTCATTACCACCGAGTCGCTGTGGAACGCTGGGAGCCAGGCGGTCGGCGACCATGACATCGATCTGTTCAGATCCACGGATGAAGCGGTGCGCTGGTGCAGAAGAGTCAATCGATGGCTGAAGCATGTAACCCAAGGTTCCGAGTCTTCCGGCCACGAACGACACCGTCGTAGCCGGAATCTCCAGATGCAAAACGATGTCTACGTCCACCGTGGGCCGTGCAGTGACCAAGCCGTCTAGGACCGAGTGAAGCTGCACCATCAGGCCACCGACCAGAGTCCAATGGCTGGCTCCAATATTCCGAGCGAGTTCGAGGCACTGCGGCCATGGGCGTCCCCACCCGCCGAGAGGCGTGCCTACTTCTCGAATCTCGCGGCCGTCCTCATGCTGCCGCTCAACCATGAGCAGCCAGCTCGTCGACGAGTCGTTGCAACACAGCACGTCCAGCGGCTTGTTCCCGCGCCGATACGGCTTCCGCAAGATCAAGGGCGATTGTCGCCTGAGGAACACCGTGGCGGAAAGCGCCTTCGAATTCGACCTCCCTCAGAGTGACATTCCCTCCGGCCGACTCTTCCAGGTGAAATGCGTTCGCCATTTCGTCCGCCACGCCCAAAGGAACGTACCCATCAACGAAGCCGGCACCCGGGGCGAGGCCGAATAGTTCCGACATTCCGTCATCCCGCAAGGCACTTCCGCCAGTTGGCGCCACGTGCACGCGAATTTGCTCCACGACCTCCCCCGTGGCGCGGAAGATCCTGACGGATGCCCGCCTCCGAGCGGCAGACATGATGTCGTCCACAGAGCGGTCTTTCAGAGAGACTTTCAAGCGATATCGCTCCGACGACTCCAGCCAGGGAGCGTCGCCACCGCTGAGCAAGGACAACGCGGCCCAGACCACCCGGGTGCTCCAAGCCCGGCCCGTCCTTCGTGGCCTGTGAAGAGCCCTGTTCAGGGAGTCGCTGGTGATGAGTAGCAGCGGGCCCGCTTTGTAGCTATCGAGCTGTCCGTGGTGGACCATATTCCGGACCTGACGCTGGCTCACTCCGAGGCGTCCTGCGACCTCTGCAGTCGTGAGATGCGTGAGAGTCATAGACATAAAACTACCCCTAAGGGAAGTGTTTTGTATATACAGAATACTTCCCCGACCGGCATAGTTTCATTCGCTCCGCCAAAAGCCGGGGCTGCGATGGCGAACCGTGCTAGCATTCCCGGAGATCGTGACAAATCCCCAGGAGGTGAGACCCATGTACGCAGTATCCGCAATGGGCGCTCCCCAGGAGTCCACGGTTTCGCGGCTGAAGTAGCCGCCATCGGAGCGCCAAACACGCACATCGCGAAAGGCGACTCCAATGAACACAACACATCCTCAAGGAAACACCCGCGCCCTGGTCCTCGGTGGCGGCGGCTCAACAGGCAACGCATGGCTGATCGGCGTCGTTGCAGGACTGGCCGAAGCTGGACTGGACGTCACCAAGGCCGATCTGGTCATCGGCACCTCGGCGGGTTCCACGGCAGCAGCCCAGATCACCGGCGGGAATCCCGCCGAACTCTTCGCCGCCGTCGTCAATGCCGACTACCGTCCCCACACCAACCACACCGACCCCAACAAGGGGCGCGTCCGCAGCGCGTCCAACCACATGGAACGCACGGCCCGCATCATGGCCGAATCCGAAGACATGGCGGACATGCGCCGTCGGCTGGGTGCTTCGGCCCTTGAACTGCAGGCGGCACTGGACGCTTCCACGCAGGACAGGTGGCGCTCTACCGTAGCCAGCCGGCTGCCCAGCCCCGAGTGGCCGGATACGCCGATCCTCATCACCGCCGTCGACGCCCGGACCGGCGAACCGGTGGCGTTCCATCGGGACAGCGGGGTGGAGTTGGTGGACGCCGTGGCCGCGAGTTGTGCCAGCGGCTTCGCGTACAGCATCGGCTCGGGCGACTATATCGACGGCGGCTACCGCGCCAACGCCGAGAACGCGGACCTCGCGTCCGGGTACGGCGCGGTCCTGGTGCTGTCACCGTTTGGCGGGAGGACGCGGACACCGGCCGAATGGGGAATGGATCTCGCCACGCAGGTGGACGTCTTGCGGGCAGCTGGCAGCAAGGTGGAGACGGTCTTCCCGGCACCTGACGCTGAGCACATGTTCGGTGCCAACGCCATGGATCTGTCCCTTCGCCCGGCCGCGGCGCGGGCAGGTTACGAGCAAGGGCGGCAGCTCGCACCACTGCTCGGGGACTTCTAGGACTGATCCGGGAAGCAGCCTAAATACGCCGAAGCACGGCAAAACTCAACCGTTGTTCCCCTCCTGACCCCGGAGTAGGGTGGCCGGACCGCCAACCCTCAACACCGTCTGGGAAAGATCTGGGAGACACCATGACACAGGTGAGACGTCGAATTGCTGCGGTCACAGCAGCCTTCGCCCTGAGCGTCACGATCGGAGCCGTTGCCAGTCCGGCGTTCGCTGATCCGCGCCAAACGGAGAAGAATGCCACAGCAACAGGCTACGGAGGCGCTGTTTCCACGGTTGACCCGGAGGCTTCTGCGGCGGCTATCGAAGTACTGAGGAAGGGCGGCAACGCGGCCGATGCAGCGGTCGCGGCTGCCGCCACCCTCGGTGTCACCGAGCCCTACAGTGCCGGTATCGGTGGTGGCGGGTACTTCGTCTACTACGACGCCAAGACGGGCAAGGTGGGGACCATCGACGGTCGCGAGACCGCTCCGGCAGGCATTACCAAGGATGCCTTCATTGACCCTGCGACGAAGGAGCCGTACAACTTCACTCCGGAACTCGTGACCAGCGGCGTCTCCGTGGGTGTCCCAGGTACGCCCGCCACGTGGGAACGGGCGTTGCAACGGTGGGGAACCATGGATCTGGGCGAGGCCCTGAAACCTGCCATCAAGGTGGCCAACCGTGGCTTCGTAGTGGACAAGACGTTCCGCCAGCAAACGCTGGACAACCAGCTCCGCTTCAACACGTTCACCTCTACCCAGAAGCTTTTCCTGCCTAATGGCGACGCTCCCGCCGTCGGAAGTGTCTTCAAGAACCCCGAACTCGCGGCCACTTACAGGCTGCTCGCCAAGGAAGGTACCTCCGCGTTCTATGGCGGCCAACTGGCGAAGGAGATCGCAGCCACGGTGCAGGCGCCGCCGAAATCCGGTGCCACCGACCTGCCAGTCCCCGTGGGTTCCATGACCACCCAGGACCTGGCGAACTACGAGGCACTCGACCAGGAACCCACCCGCATGAATTACCGCGGCTATGACGTCTACGGCATGGCTCCTTCCAGCAGCGGCGGAACCACGGTGGGCGAGGCGCTCAACATCCTGGAGCCGTCCGACCTCGCGGGCATGGGAACAACGGACGCGCTGCATCACTACTTCGAGGCGAGCGCGCTGGCTTTCGCTGACCGCGGCGCGTATGTCGGCGACCCTGCCTTCGTCAAGGTCCCCACCAAGGCGCTCCTCGATCCCGTGTTCGGCAAGGAACGTGCGTGCAACATCAATCCGACGGCGGCCGCCACCAAGCCTGTCGCCCCCGGCGACGTCACAACGTACGACGGCGTGTGCCCGACTTCTGCGGCACCCCTCGCCGACGAGACAGACACAGAAAACATCTCCACCACCAACATGACGGTCGCGGACAAGTGGGGCAACGTTGTTGAGTACACGTTGACGATTGAGCAGACCGGTGGCTCGGGAATTGTTGTTCCCGGCCGCGGATTCCTGCTGAACAACGAGCTCACCGACTTCACCACGGTGTACAGCGACACGGATCCGAACAGGATTGAACCAGGCAAGCGTCCGCGCTCGTCGATGTCCCCCACCATCATCCTCGACGACGGCAAGCCCTTCCTTGCGCTCGGCTCACCCGGTGGTTCCACCATCATCACCACGGTTCTGCAGACCATCCTGAACCGCGTGGACTTGGGCATGAACATCTCGGAGGCGCTTGCGGCACCGCGCGCGGCCCAGCGGAACACGGCGAATGTCACCGCGGAGCCGGACTTCATCACCGCTTACGGCCCACAACTCACGGCGCTGGGACACAAGCTCGTTCCGGCCGGCGATGCGTTCACCTCGGCTGCCGAGATAGGTGCAGCTACCGCGATCGAGTTCGGCGAGGACGGCAAACTGACGGCGGCCGCCGAACCGGTTCGACGCGGTGGCGGCTCGGCCATGGTGGTGTCCACGGACCAACGCGACCACGGCAAGGGACCCAAACCCAAGTAGGTGACGCAGGTGCGGACCGCGATCAGTCTTCTTCTTCGCGGTCCGCCCTGACCTCCACCATGGAGCGCCAGAACGACACTCCCGCGCCAACTGCGCAGATGGTGCCGGTGACGATCGGCCATGCGGTTTCGCTTCCGTTCGAGAGAAAGACGTAAAGCGAGTAGAAGGCCAGGATCAGGGCCAGCAACAGCCACACGAGCGATTTTTGGTTCACGATGAATTCCTTTGCGTTGATCCGTTTCTGGTCATGTGCCGGGACCACCTAGTCCCCCGGCCAGAGTGGTGATGTGGAAATCGCCTTCCACAACCACGCCCCCAAGCTGAGCTGAACGTGGCTGGTGATCTCCGCACGTCCGGACGACGGCAGGTATCCGGACGCCCGGACATCAGCGTCGTAGGAAAGGGCGGGGACGGCCAGGCCACCAAAGGTCACGGGCACCAGGGCCTCAAGCGGCGCTTTGGATAACGACGGCGGCAGCGAACCGATGGTGGCCATGCCCAGTTCCCGGTGGATCACCAAGCCCTGCGACTGCAGGGAGACACGGTCGCCCTCCGCGAGCTTGGCAAGCGTTGAACCGACAGGGATGACGATGTTCAGGCGCCCGTTCACCAGGGTGTAGCCCGCAACCTGGCTGGACGTCACCGGGACCGCGGCCAGAATCACGGCAAGCACCCCCATTCCTGCTGCACCCACGAGTACCCGCCGCCAGAGTGGACTCCCGTTGCGTGCTGCCGCAAGGAAGAAGCGCACGATGCTCGCGGATACCAAGGCCAGGAGCAAGAGCAGAACTGCCGCCACCACCAGATGTCCAGCGAAGCCGAACTGCAGGAACACCGGAACCAGTCGCTGGAAACCGATGGCCATGAATGCCAGGCCGGCCACGAAACTCGCCAGGCCAAACCACGGAAGCAGACCCCGCTTGGGCAGGGAGTGCCGTGCCCCGAACACGTGGACCCTGACCAGGTCCCCCATCGCGTCCATCGACTTCCGCCGGAGATAAGGAACATCCAGGGCGGACATCAGTGCCACGTAGCCGTCCAGCTTGATGAAGGGGAACAGGTTCAGCACAGCCACGCAGTAACAGAGCACCCCATAGAGAAGGACACCGTCCTTGGCAGTGGACGCGGTCATGAATCCCTGCAACGAGAGGGCAGCACTGCCCAGCCCGAGGTGGACCATTGGACCAGCCAGCGCCACGAGCACCCTTTGCTTACGCGAAGGAAGGCGCCAACCATCGGTCACGTCACAGAAGAACGCGGGCGAGAGATAAAACAACATGATGCCGATGCGCCTCGGCTGACCGCCAAAATAGGCCAGGGCCAGACCGTGGCCCAGTTCGTGCAGCAGCGTTGAGGCGAACATCGCTGCGGCCACCCCCAGGTAGGCCTCCAGGGGAAGTGGCGTCGACAGGACCCGCAGGATTTCATGCCCCGCAGTGCTCAGGCCAACCATCCCGCCGAGCACCAGCAACGCGGCCAGGACCAGCACTTCACGTCGGACCAAGGCCGCTACCACGGGACGAAGTGAGTACAGGAACACGGTTGGGTTAAATAGCGTGAACTGGACCGTTAGAGGAGCCCGGAACTGGACCCAGCGGACCTTCGCGCGGTGAGTGCCGCCGTCGAAAATCCGCGTGCCCGCCAGTTGCTCCACCACGCCAGTGACATCCCGGGCCGTCCATGGCTCACCCAGTTGTTCCGCTACATGTTCGGGTCCTTTCACACCGTCCACAGTTCGCAGGACTGCGGCCACATCACCCGAGACCCTGGCTCTGGGTACGCCGTTCAGCGCAACGATCCATGGAGCATCATCCTGCACTGGAGGGTCGATCGATGCCGCCGGCGCCAGCTGTACGGGCCAGACTGGCGGATCGGTGGATAGTTTCTTGGCCGGGCTCATATCAGCGGATGCGGGGTCAGTGTCAGTCGCTCGGAAACGGGGCCGAACAGGGACAGGTTCTTGGTCTCGTCCATGGTCAATTGCACGGCACCCGGGCAGACGACTTTTCCGGTGACCCAGCCGAGTTCCGCGATTGGCGTAGGAAGCCTGTGGGTGAGGTCTACCCAGTGCGAGTCGATACCTCTACTGGCCAGATGCCTCACCAGGACATCGACACCCGGTACAGGTTTCACGGCTGGGACCGGTTCCGTGGGGAAGGACTGGAGCCATGCCTGCAGGGTGGATACGGCTTGGGGAGTGCTCCAGAAGTCGGCACGGGAAGAGTCGTCGGTCACCGAATCCCCCGCACCAAAGGGCGATGGCTTCCGGGACAGGAACAGCTCGCGGATCTGCAGCCCTTCCTGCAGCGCACCGAGCATGGCGGACAGTGGATCGGCGGACGCCTTCAGGCCCACGGCACCGAACGACGCCGACGACGTGGCGCCGATAATGACGCAAACCGCCGTGTGGACCGGGCTGTCGTTGCCCACGAAGGCCAGAGTGAGGTGGACGCCTGCAGTTTTGGCCGCTTCAAGAAGGACAGCCAGGCTCCGATCACGGGCTGATTGGGGCAATTCCGCGAGGTCCACCTTGTGCAGGGGTGCCTGCGAGCGCCATGCGGACAGGAAGGCGTCGCGTTCCAGCACCTCCACGAGGGCCGAGGCCTGTGCGAAGGCTTCCGACGGTCCCGAGGCCGCACCGTTCGGGGAGGGGTCGAAATAGCGTGCCCACTTGGATGGGGAGGGGCAGCCTGGCCTGTAGTCCACCACGGGTGCAGGCACCTGCGACTCCGCCCCGGTCAGCAACTCGGTGGCCCGATACCAAGGGAAATCGCAGGCCAGCGCGGAGGCCCTACCGAGGCCGGTGGTGACAAAGTCGATTGGCTCCGCACCCGGACTCGCCATCAGGTGGTCGGCGTCCGCCAGAACCGGTGCCAGTGCGAACCGTTCCACGGCTTCGCCGGCGCCCCGGATCAACGATCCGCGTCGCCGCACGTCAAAAGCGCCGACGGCGGAGGCGAACCCTGACGTGGCCGACCCACCATTGGCGAGTAGTGCGACGGTCCGCCAGAGCCCGGACTCGTTCGGCGGGTAGACGGTGGCCTCGGAGACTAAGCCGTAGGTGGGATCCAGGGTCAGGACAGGATCGAGGGTCAGTTCCGTTGCGATACTCATTTCCCACACACCCATAGTTCGATGTCATTCAAGCCAGGACTCGGAGTGGCAATCCGGACGGGCCGGCGTTCCAGGATGGTCAGTCCCTCTCCGGTGAGTTCCTCTTGGATGAGGTCATTGCTGACGAACGCAATCTCGCTGGCATACGCCGACGAGTGGTACGTCCCGCCCTCGTTGAAACTGACGTGGATCATGGTCACGTGCCGCGCACCGTTGACGGGATCCCGGCTTTCCGCCGTGATGAGGAAGGAGTCTTCCCCCAACGCCGAAACTGTGGTGCCGCCGTCGTACGTTGTTCCGCCTTGGTGGCTGTCAGCGTTCAGGACGGTGAGCAGGAACCGTCCGTCCGGGGCCAAGGCCTCCCGGACCCGGCGGAAGAGCCGGCGGCGATCGTCACGGTTCAGGAGCGTCACGGAACTGGCGCCGAGAACGACGCAACCGAAACCGCCGTCGAGCTCAACTCGGGACATGTCCGCTTGCAGGAGTTCCACGTCCGCGCCCCTCGGGTTGAACGGAGCCGTACCAACCTTCGCGGCGAGCAGCTCCAGCATTTCCACGGAAGAATCGACGGCGGTTACGGGACGCCCCAGCGCCAGCAGCGCACGCGTTATCCGTCCGGACCCGGCCGCCAGTTCCAGGATGGGACCCGTCGTCTTGCGGGCTGCTGCCTGGATTTCGGGTAGTTCGGTGAGGTCTTTGGCGGTGATCTGGTCATAGAGGCGGGACCCCGAAACGCTGTAGAGGTCTTCAGGCGGATCCAGGTGTCCGAGGACGCGCAGGATGGCATCGGCAGTCTGGTCAGGTGCTGGGTTCATCGGCATGTGTCCTTGGGTATTGCTTCGGGAGGAGCACACGCGGGCAGTTGAGGAAGGAAACCACCCGCGTGTGCTGGCTTGGGTAGCGGCTAGGTGGCCGCGATGCCGACGACGATGCCGGCAATGATGATCACGTCACCAACGCGGATGTACCAAGGGGTGTCATCCGGGGTGTCCAGGTTTTCAAGTTCTTCGATGCTGAGTTGGAGCTTCATTGCTGCCTCCTTTCGCGTGTTGTGATTGCTGGTTTCACCGGGTCTAGGTGATGCTCACGGCGATGAGGCCGATAGCCACTCCCTGTGTGACGCCGACAAACCAGTTGTTGAAGTCCGGAGTGTCCAAGGACTCGACTTCCTGGATGGCCAGATTGAGCTGTTTCTGCATGTGCTTTCACCTCCTCTCCTGCGGTTGCGCGGTTGCGGTCACGATCACGGTCACGTGATGGTGACGACGATGCCCACCAGCGCCAGGCCTACGGTGATTCCGTGGATCCGTTCGGTCCAGTCGTCCGGCAGGTCGATGCTTTCCAGTTCCTGGATGTTGAGGTCCAGGGCTTTGGGAGTGCTGATCATGTGCTCACCTCCTCCCTCTTGCTGAGCGCGGGTGATCCGTCGGGCAAGTTTTGGATGGTTGCTGTGCGGAGGACGTGCTGGACCTGGAAGACGTCGAGTCCACGCAACATGGGGAGGACGCCGCCCCAATGGCGGATGGCGGCGGCAGCGGTATCCCGGATGGTTTCCTTGCTGGCGGGCACCACCCGTGGGACGTCCCATTGCTTGATGACTTCCGCAATGCCCCGGGCGGGGTTCGGGTTCAGGTGCGTTGCGCCGTTGGTGACCTCAGCCCAGAGCCGGTTCAGCCGATGTTCGCTGCCCCAGGCCGCGTTGCCCTTTCCGATCTCGGCCCACACAGGCGGGATCAGCGCGGCGGTTGCCGTCATTTTCCGCGTACCCGTCAGGTATGCCAGTTCGTTGGCGACGTACCAATGCCTGGCGCCGTACGGATTACGGCCCATCAGCGACCAACCGGTGTGGGTTTCCATGCTGAGCCTTGCCGCGGCCAGCCGCAGATCAGGGGTGTCCTCCGTTTTCAGTTGCTCCCCCACGTGCAGGATCCGGCGCAGCAGGTGGTGACCGTCGTCGTCGAACATGCTGGCGGTGCTGCCGACCATCGTCCCGGCCACGCGCAGGAACGCTTCAAGAAGCCCCTCCAGAACCAGCGTCCGCGGCAAGGTGGCGAGGTGCCCGGCGTCGAGCACTGCGGCGTCACCGGCAAGGTGCGGCGAGGCCAGCAGGCGGCGTCCGACGGCGGTATCCAGGCACGCTACTGCGCTGACTTCCGCGCCGGTCCCCACGGTGGATGGGAGGAGGACCGTTTTCAGGCGCTTGTTGGAGAACGGGATGGGAGGCAGCACCAGCAATCCTGAACGCTTGGCGTGGCGCTCCACGAAGATCGCCAGGCTGGGGTCCGCGGAGAACATCGCGGCGAGTTTGACGGCGTCGAGAATCGAACCGCCGCCAAGCCCGACGATCGTGTCCAGCCGGTGGATCTGGATAAATTCGATGACATTTCTCAGTGTTTGGATGCTCACTGGCGTTGCCTTCAGGTCGAGGGCTGGAGCTCCGCGGAGATCGCCCTCCCTGAGCCGGTTCCGGTGCTCGGTGAGGGAGGCATCGGCCACGATTCCCACGCGGCCGCGGGTCAGTGAGCCCACGTACTTGGGCGTCATTCCGGCACCCAGGATGACGCACCGGGTCTTCCAGGTGCGGTCGGCGATCATGCGAAGATTCCGTCGGCGCGGGCTTCGGCTATACCGTGAACGATGGCCAGATGCAGTTCCCGGAAGTTCTCCTCCGTGTACGTGAGCGCGGGCAGGAGTTGGATCCTTCCCGGGCCGGGTTGGACGATTGCACCGGCTTGGTGGATGCGCCTCACCACGGCGAGGGTGCCGTTGGCCGAAAGGGGCGAACCGTTGTCCGTGTGGAGCTTCACGCCCCGCATGCAGCCGCGTCCTGTCGTTCCGCCGATACCTCTGATGTCCTTGAGTTCGGTAAGGAGCCGGTCCAGCCCCTCGGCAACCTCCTTGTTGAGCCTCTGAAAATCCAGGCGCTCCATCTCACTGATGGTGGCAAGGACCGCGGCGCAGGTGGACGGGGTTCCGGCTTGCGTTTCTCCGTGGACGAAGACGGATTCCGTGGCATCGAAGACGTCCGTGATGCGTTGGGAGATAAGGAGTGCCGCACAGGCTGCGGCGCCGTTGGTCAGGCCCTTGGAAGTGACGATGATGTCCGGCGATTCCGCCCATTCGTCGGACACAAACCAGGAACTCACGCGGCCGAATCCTGTTGCTACTTCGTCTGCCACCAGGAGGAATCCGTGGCTTACCCGGTGCTGCTGGAGGGCCTCGAGGAAGTCTGCCGGGACCACCTCCGCTCCGGAGCCAAGCACGGGCTCCACCACCACTGCCGCAATCCGATGGCCCTCGCGGCGCATCAGGTTGTCGAGCTCCTGGTTGGTGTCGAAGCTGATGTGCCGGATGTTGCGACCATCAACGCCATAGACCGCTTGCCCTAGGTCATCGCCGCTGAGGGCCTGGCTGCCGTACGTCAAGCCGTGGTAACTGCCCTTAAGCCCGACTACGAGTTTCCTTTCCGGCTGGCCATTCAGGACGCAGAACTGGCGGGCGAGCTTCATGACGGCGTCGTTGGCCGCACTCCCGGATGTGGAGAAAAGGACCTTGCTGAACGCGTTTTTGGACAGACCCAGCAGCGCGTCCGCTGCCTCGATGGCGCGTTCGTGTGCCGTCCGGAAGAGCGGCAGATAGGAGGCTCTCGTGAGTTCCTCGGCCACTGCCGCGGCGATGATGCGGTTGCCGAAGCCAAGGTTGGCGTTCCACAGACCACTCTTCGCGCACAGCCGACGCTGCCCGTCCGCGAAGGTGACATGAACGCCGTCGGCTGCTGTTGCCGTGAAGCTGTCCTGGTCAAAGTCGTGCTGGGTGACCAGCGGGACCCAGAGCGGAAGACTCACAGCAGTTCTCCAAGGAGGTCGATGCCCAGCTGGTCGAACTGGGCCACGACGGACCGTGCCGAGCCCTCAGCGGCTGCCGGCGCGACGCCCAGCGTGGTGGCGGTGACCGTGGCTGCTGCCTCTACGTCCCTGAGGTTGGAGATCGCTTCGATCAGGGTGGCCGCGTCTGCGCCGATTTTGAAGAGCCGGCCGGTCTTGGTGTCCAGGAGCCTATACTCACCGTGCCGTTCGAGGATGAAGGGCGCTCCGGGCAGCGGATGGTTGTGGCTTTCCGTGGCCCCGTAGAGGCTTAGGCCGAATCCGACCAGTCGGGTATCCGCCTGATGGTCCCGCAGGATGAACTTCCACGCGTCCAATGCAGCAAGGTAGCGCGGAATCCACGGGCGATCGCTGAGCTGTGCCCTCATCTCCGCGGCATCGCTGATGGAGGCCACCGCCGATTCGGGTTTAAGCGGGACGGCTTTGATGCGGAGATCATGCAAAGGATCGCCGGCCCAGCCGATCACTGTTCCATACGGTCCGTTGAGAATGGTGCCATCCGCTGTGATGTGGATTCGCGACAACCTCCGGTCGAGGCTGCCCTGCCGGGCCAGCAACCCGCGTTCGCTCAGCACGGCGTTGACCTCCGTGAGCTGGCCTATGAAGTGCCCGGATCTCCGCGCCTCGTCCGCATCGTCGAAGAACGCCTGCTGGTCTTCCCGTCCCGTGATCCGGACAATGGTCGCCCCCACCAGGTTGACGAACGGGAGGGCAACGTAATCCTGGATTTCAAGGTTCAGCGTGCCACCCACCAGCAGCTCGCCACCCGGCTCATCAAAACCGCCCTTGACCGTGGCGATGTCCGGATCGTCAGCGTCACCATCCACCACCAGGACTACAGAGCCCTCCACGGCCAGGTCCTTGGCGTAACCCGCATGCGCGGCGTTTTCCGCGAAGACCACATGGCCCGGTATGCGGTCCGGAATTCCCGTCACCCACTGATCCACCGCCGCCGCGATGGTTTGCTGCTGACTCAGCGTCAAAGTGCCAACCCCCAATAGTTGTCCTGTTGTCCTTGACCGGGCCCTTCGGACGGGCTCGTTCATGGCTAGGACACTATGGGCGCGGAAGGCCTCCACGATTGGGAAAATCGAAATTAGGTGGTGATTTTGGCGAAATTAGGTAGTGAAAACGGGAAACTAGGGGTTTTGACAGGGGCGTCTAGGTGGTGGGTTTTAGTGGCCGAACATCTCCAGGCAGCCTCCGTCCATGATGCCGCCACCGGCCTGGATGGTGACTTCACCTTCTCCCGGGACGACGCCGTACAGGCAGCCTCCGCTGGGCACCGCGACCCCGAAACGGACACCGTTGCCGCCGTCGTCGGTTTGAACTTCCTTGAGGTTGAGCGACGCGAAAGCCGCTTCGACGTTTGCCGGGGCTGCCGGCTTAACTAGAGCGTTCAAGGCTTCTTTGGCTGGGTCCAGGTGTGTGTCTAGCTGCGCCTGCATCTCCGGGCTGAGCTTCCGACGCTGCCTGTACATCTCGTTCTGGGCCATGGCGGCGTTGCCGTCGTAAGCGACGCAACTACTTGGCTGCGGTTCCGTCCCGGCACTCGGACAAGCTGCGGTTGGGGTGGGGCTCTGCTGCGGGAGTGCCGTGGTTGGTGGAACGCCGCAGCTCACCAGTGAGAGAAGTACGACGGCGGTAGTTGCGAAGGCTGATATCGAAGGTTGTGTTTTCCCCATCCAAGGGACGATACGGTAAGCATGCTGTTTTATCCATCGATTAGGCTAAATGACGTAGAAGCCATCTCGTGTCACTAGCATGTGCCTATGCAGACTTTCACGTGGGCAGATGCGGGCGCTGACAAAGCCGGGACCAAAGTCGCCGTCTTACTTCCCGGATCTGGGTATCCCGTCGAGGGTCCGGTCCTGTTCTGGGTTGGTGAGATGCTCGCTGCGCTTGGATGGCACGTGCAGGCCGTTAGGTGGACGCCGGAGGACAAGGCGCATCATGATCCGCATCTCCTGGTAGCGCAGGCCGCCGAACAGGCCTTCGCCGATTCACCCGTCGCAAGTCAGCGTCTCATTGTGGCCAAGTCGCTGAGCACGCTGGCGATTCCATGGGCCGAAGAAACCCGAACGCCCGGCGTCTGGCTCACACCATTGCTGACAGACGAGCGAGTTCGGAACACGATCCTTCGTTCCGCGAAAAACGACCTCTTCATTGGGGGTTCCGAGGATGAACTTTGGGACGGCGGCCATAGGGGCGAGTCGAATGGGACATTCCTCGAGGTGGCCGAAGCGGACCATTCTTTGCAGGTCGGAAGCGACTGGCGAGCCTCCCAGGAAGCGCAGGCCAGGGTCTTCGAAAAGATCGAGGAATTCATCTTGGGACTCGGCGACGCTTGAGCCAGCGCCACCTAGACGAATTCAAGCACCACCTAATTTTCGTGAAACAGCACCTAATTTTGCCCGTTTGGGGCCGTGGAGCCCGATTTTCGCCACCTAGAGCCCATTATTGGCGGCATGCTGGGACCGAAGATGCGTCTAGCGATTGGTCTCAACGATGAAAGTCTTGTATCTAAGCGCAGCAGGTTTGCAGGTCCTGGCGGCCGTTATAGCCTTTGCCCATAATTCGCTCGTGGGTGTTCTCAACGTCATCGCGGCAGCGTGCTCGGTAGCCATGTGGGTGCTTGCCAAGAAGCGTGAGGCCAAGTCCCCCAAGACCTCGCCTTCGCTTTAGAGGACGGAACAGAAGTGCCGCGCCTGAAATCCGAGCGGAGTTACTGGCTGGGTCTATCCGCTGCCTATGGCGTTGCACTGGCCCTGCTGACGATGACCGATTTGCCGTGGCCTGGGTCGCTGCCTATCTTTGCCGCCTTGGTTGTTTTCATCGTTGTTCAGGGACTGCTCTACGGACAGTTTGATAAGGCTGTTTTGTACGAGGTGGACCCTAGGAAGGGCACAGCGGGAGCCCTCCTGACGTTTTTCCCTCTCGGAACGTACCTGATTCGAGGATCAGAAATTGCTCTTTGGGCCGGGCCTCTTTACGGTTTGATCGCTTCCGCCGGATCGTACGCGATTCTCAAGAAGTACGGCTACTTCTACCGGCCAGCTGTGCCGGCGACGGAACTAGGGAGTACAAAGTGACTTGCCAGCCGAGTGCCGCCTCCGTGTCTGCCGCGGCGGAGAGAGGCGACGTCCAGAATTAGTTCGTCAGGAATGGACCAGCGGTACCACTGGATAGTGGTGGCCACCGGCGATTGAGGAACTACGGCTGGGCAACCGACGGAGGCCAATACCCGCTGATCACAGGTCACGTCTTCAGAGCAGGACCTTGAGCCCGACTTTTTCAAGCAGCCCGTCAAAAGCGTACCGAAAATGGTACGGTTGAGCCACTGGAGGTATGTATGACCTATCGCAGGAAATTACGTGAACTCGCTTTCGAAACCCACGGAGTCATCACTACCGCTACGGCCGAATCAGTCGGAGTTCCCGCGGTAGAGGTCCGAAAGCTCGCCGCTCGTGGTGCGCTAACTCGTCTCGGGCATGGCGTGTACCGAATGGACGAGGCGCCTTACGGTGAATTTGATGAGTTCGCGCAAGCAGTCGCACTCGTTGGACCCGGAGCCCTTCTGGCAGACGAAACCGTACTGGCGGCGCACCATCTGGCTCACGTCAATCTCCGCCGGATACGGGTCGCTTCTCCGCGGCGCGTGCGTTCCCATCTTCCCGAAACCGTGGAGGTCATACGTCGCACTGTCCCCGCGCACCAACAAGCAAGCATAGAAGGCGTGCCAGCTATGGATGTGGAGAGTGCCATCCTTGGTTCCAGAGGCCGCATCATGACTGACCGGCTCGTTGAGGCCGCTCAGCAAGCTTGCGAAAAGGGCCTCTTGGATCGGAAAGCCGTAACTCGTATCGAAGTGGCTTTGCTTACGCTATGACAGAAGAGCAGACGTCAACCCAAGGTTCAAGACGGTCCGAGCTAAAGGAGCCTGGCGGAGTAACGGTGCTGCAACGGCGTTTAGGCGCTCTGGCCAGCAGCAAAAGGACAACGGTACGCCGTATTCAGTCCTTGGTAGCCAACGTCATTCTCTGCCAGATGCTGCCCGCTTCTGCGGTCAAGGGTGGCACCGGCATCAAACTGCGTCTTGGAGAAAGGCTCACGCGACAAACACCCGACCTGGACACTGCTTTCCGTGGTGGCAGGGAGGAATTCGAAGATGACCTAAGACGAAATCTGATTGAAGGGTGGTCTGATTTCACTGGGGATGTGGTCCGCGGAAAACAACGGCCACCGGGAGGAGTCCCGGTACCATATGTGATGCAGCCGTTCACCGTGAAACTCAAATACCACGGCCGCCCGTTTACGACCGTTGCTTTGGAAGTCGGGTACGACGAGCTTGCTGCGACGGAGGAACCCACGGAATTGGAACTGTCTGAAGAAGTGAAGGAAATCTTCGCCGCTTTGGGTCTTTCCGCGCCCACCCCCGTACCTGTGCTGCCTTTGCACCACCAGATTTCCCAGAAGCTGCACGCATGCACCGAACCCGGCAACCAGCGTGCTCACGATTTAGTTGACCTTCAACTTCTGGAGTCCATGGCCGATGACGCTTTGGTTGCCAGCACGACTCAGCGCTTGTTCGCATTCCGGGGTCAGCACGCGTGGCCAGCCAACGTAATTCCCGCTCTCAACTGGAGGGACCTCTACGCCGAAGCCATCGACGGAATCGAGGGCGTGGTGCGCCCTGGCTTGGATGAAGCTGTTGACTGGATCAACACGGTGTACATTCCACGGCTTGTCGCATCGTCAGAAAGCTGAGGACTAACCCAAAGACGGCAGGCGGGCCGCCTCTGTCTGCGCCCACCTGACCCTTGAGGGAACTACAAACCGACGTCCGCGATAACGACAAGTCCTTCGTCTCCCGGAAGGACAGAACCACGACCACCGCGGACTTAACCCAAGCCACGAGCAGCATCCGTTTCCGTCCGTAACGGTCACTCATGCGGGCACCAGCGGGCAAACCGCCGTGTACACCACGCCAGTGATCATCGATTCAGCCGACGAGTACCCCGAAGTCAACGTCGTGTACCCACTTCCTCTGCGCCGGATGTACTGCTGACCTGAATGAGCTCGAGTGGCCCGGTTTCAACCCCCGTCACCACGCTCCTGTTCCGCGCCGACTCTTCGACGGCGGCCAGCACCCGCTGCACCTGCAGCCCGTCATCGAACGACGGCGACGGCGCCTCACCGGAGCGGATCGCGCACAGGAAGTCCCGGATCTGGTGCGTGAACGTGTGTTCCCAGCCGATGATGTGCCCCTGCGGCCACCACGCCGCAGCGTAGGGGTGCTCGGGCTCATTCACGAGGATCCGCCGGAACCCCTGCTCCCGCACAGGCAGCGTAGCGTCCAGAAAGCCGAGCTCATTCAGGTTCTCCAGATCAAACGTCAGCGAACCCAACGACCCATAGATCTCAATCTTCAACGAGTTCTTCCGCCCGGTGGCAACTCGTGACGCTTCCACCGAGGCACTCACGCCGCCGGTCAGCCCCAAAGTGGCCCACGCGGCGTCGTCCACTGTCACGTTCTCCAGGCCCGACGGACCGGGCCGTTCGGCAACGTAAGTCCGCAGCGTCCCGGTCACTTCGGTCACGGTCTGCCCGGTGAGATGCTGGATCTGGTCAATGGCGTGGGAGGCGATATCGCCCAGGGCCCCGGAGCCGGCGGTCTCCTTCCGGAGCCGCCAGCTCATGGGGGTTTCGACGTCGGAAAGCCAGTCCTGCAGGTACGCGGCACGGACGTGCCGCACAGTTCCGAGACGACCTTCGGCAATCAACTCCCGGGCCAAGGCGAGCGCCGGTACGCGCCGGTAGTTGAACCCGACCATCGACTGCACACCCCGCTCCCGAGCCAAAGCAGCCGCAGTAGCCATCAGCTCCGCCTCACCCAAAGTGTTCGCGAGCGGCTTCTCCACGAGCACATGCTTCCCGGCTTCCAACGCTGCAATGGCGATGTCCGCGTGCATCCAACCCGGAGCGCAGATGTCCACGATGTCGATGTCGTCCCGCGAAATCACCGAGCGCCAGTCAGTGGCTGACTCAGCCCAGCCGTATTTTCCAGCAGCGAAAGCGACGGCAACCGCGTCCCGGCCAACCAGCACTCGCTGCTCGAAGGCCGGGACGTCGAAGAAGCTGCCCACATTCCGCCACGCGTTCGAGTGGGCCTTCCCCATGAACGCGTAGCCGATCGCGGCCACGCCCAAGGGACGGCCCGTGGACAACGGTCGGCAAAGAGGAAGAGAAGCACTCATGGCTAAGCCTCGAACCAACCACGCGCCGGGTTGGAAACCTCGGGCGCCTCGCGGAACACACCCGGCTGCGCCACCCAGCCCACACCGTTGGCGATGACTTTCTGGATCTGCGGCTGGTGGTACACGGGATATTCTTGGTCGCCGGGGCTGAAGTAGAAGATCCGGCCCTTGCCGCGCGAGAACGTTACGCCTGAGCGGAACACCTCTCCCCCGGTGAAGGAGCTGATGAAGATCAGGTCGTCGGGCTCGGGGATGTCGAACAGTTCGCCGTACATTTCCTGCTGCGGAATCACGATAGGGCTTTCAATGCCGGCAGCGATCGGGTGCGACGGCTTGACGGTCCACACCAGCTCACGCTCACCCTCATTGCGCCACTTCAGGGAGCACGTGGTCCCCAACAACCGGGTGAAGATCTTGGCGAAGTGTCCGGAGTGGAGCACCACCAGACCCATGCCGCCGAGCACATGCCGCTGCACGCGCTCAACAACTTCATCGGCGACTTCCTCATGGGCAATGTGTCCCCACCACAGCAACACGTCCGTCTGTGCAAGGACCTCCTCGGACAGCCCATGGTCCGGATCAGCCAACGTAGCTGTGGCGATCTCGGAGTCCGGGTAGAACCCGCGCAACCCTGCGGCGATGGCGCCGTGGATTCCTTCGGGGTACATCCCGCCGATGGTGGCGGGCTCGTTGCGCGCCTCATGGACGCCTTCGTTCCAGACAACAATTTTCAACTTGGACTCGGTCATGTCAGAGGCTCACTTCGCGTTGTTCCAGGGCGGATTTGTAGCAGGCATCGAGCACCAGCGCGCGGCTGAGCGCGAGCGATCCGTCGTGGCTTCCCCACACGGTCTCGCCGCCGCGGACGGCAGCAACAAAATCGTCGACGACGGCCTGGTGCGCCTTTCCGGGTTCGGCCACCACCTCGAAGTCGGCATTCTCGCCGTCCTTCTCGGTGAAGATGTGCACGTCTGCCACGGGGTTCTCGGAGGCGCCGACCGAGCGCAAGTCCGCTCCGCCGTCGGTCCCGTAAACGGTGAAGTCCATCAGGTCCCGTTCGTCACGATAACTGGCCCAGCCCGCTTCGAGAATCAAAGTTCCGCCGCCTTCCAAGCGGATGAACGCGGAGGCGAAGTCTTCCACTTCAAACTTGTGGCTGGAGTTCGACGCCGTATACCGTGCGTTGCCGCCGAGGCCGCGCGGACCAAGTTCGGAGTGGGTCGAGGCCGAAACTGCCAGGACCTTCGGCTCACCCAGCAGGTGCAGCGCATAGTCCAGGACGTGCACGCCGATGTCCGCCAGCGGACCACCGCCGGCGAGAGCAGGGTTGGTGAACCAGCTGCCGAGCATCGGAATGCCTTGGCGGCGCAGCCACGACGCCTTGGCGTAGTACGGACGGCCGAGGGTCCCGTCGTCGATCACTTTCTTGAGCGCCTGGATGTCGCCGCGGCGGCGGTGGTTGAACGCGACGTCCAGGACGCGCCCGGCCTTGCGGGCGGCGTCCACCATCTGTTGACCTTCGACGGCGTTGCGTGCGATCGGCTTCTCGCTCAGCACATGCAGTCCACGTTCAAGCGAAGCGATGGCGATGGGCGCGTGCAGGAAGGTGGGCACGGCGATGCTGACGGCGTCGAGTTCTTCGAGCTCGATCATGTCTTCCCAACGGGGCAGCGCGTGCGGAATGTTGTACTCGTCCTTCAGCTGGGCTAGGAGTTCCGGCTCCATGCCCGCGACGGCGACAATTTCGACGCCGTCAATGTTGCTGTACGCCTTGAGGTGCTGCTGGCCGGCCCAACCGATGCCCACAACTCCCACTTTGAGGGTTGCGGATGGGGCCTGCTGCTGAATGCTCACTTTGTTCCTGTTCTTTCTGGGTTTCTTGATGGTTTTGGTTAGCCCTTGACCGCGCCCGCGGTCATCCCCGACACGATGCGTTTCTGGCACACAAGGACCAGGATCACGAGCGGGACCGTGATGATCACGGAGGCGGCGCTGATGGTGCCGAGCGGTTGATCGAACTCGCTGGTTCCGCTGAAGAACGCGATCGCCACGGGCACCGGACGGGCTTCAGGCGACGTGGTCAGCGTGACGGCCAGGAGGAATTCGTTCCAGACCGAAATGAACACCAGGATCGCAGTGGTCGCGAGGCCGGGGACCGCCAAGGGAAGGATCACCTTGCGGAACGCGGTGAACGGCGTGGCACCGTCCATGTACGCGGATTCCTCGAGCTCCCGCGGGATCTCCTTGAAGAACGACGTCAGCGTGTAAATCGCCAGCGGCAACGCGAACGTCAGCTTCGGGATGATGAGGCCGAGCAACGTGTCGTACAGCCCGATTTCGCGCCAGATGGAGAACATCGGAGCCGCAATCGCGATGGCCGGGAACGTCGTCACCGAAAGGATCAGCGTCAGGATCATCGCCTTGCGACGCATCTTCAGACGCGCCAGCGCATACGCGGCGAAGGACGCGAACACCAGCGCCACGGTGGTAGTTACGACGGCGATAATCACCGAATTGCGCAAGGCTAGGAGAAATTCGGGGTTCTGGAAGACCACGAGGTAGTTCTCCAGGGTCGGCTGGCTCGGGAAGAGCTCGCCCTTGGAAAGGCTCGCGCCCTTCTTAAGGGAAGTGTTGACCAGCCAGTAGAACGGGATGAGCGAAAAGCCCATGACGGCCACCACGAACACCCACACCAGGGGATGGAGTTTCGCTTCCCCACGCACGCGGCGCTTCGGTGCCTTCTGCCCGGTGGCGGGTGCCGCCGTCGGGCGTTCTGCAGTCAGCGTGCTCATTGTTCCTCCTTCGCAACATCCCGGATGTTGCCGCCGCCGAAGCGGATGTAGATGACGGAGACCACCATGACGGTGAGGAAGGTCAGGATGGAGAGGGCCGAGCCTTCGCCCACCAGCCGGTTTTCGCGGAGTTCGCCGTAGGCCAGCATGGACATGGATTCGGTGCCGTTGGCGCCGCGGGTGAGGACGAACGGGAGGTCGAAGACGCGGAGGGCGTCCATGGTGCGGAAGATTGCGGCGAGGACTATAGCCGGACGGAGCAGCGGCAGCGTGATGTGAAGGAAGGTCTGCCATTTGCTGGCGCCGTCGAGTTCGGCGGCCTCGTAGGTTTCGGCGGAGATGACCTGCAGGCCGGCCAGGATGATGAGCGCCGCGAACGGGGTGGTTTTCCAGACGTCGGCCATGACGATCACGGCCATCGCGTAGCCGTGCTCACCGAGCCAGACGACGTCGCCGCCCGGCAGTCCCAGCGCGGAAAGGACGTTGGTGACCAGACCGAGGTTGGGCTGGAACATCGTTTGCCAGGTGATGGCGCTGACCACCGTGATGATCGCGTACGGCAGCAGGACAACGGTGCGCAGGACCGCGCGGCCCTTGAAGGCGAGGTTCAGCAGAAGGGCCATGGCGGTGCCGAGGACAAGCTCCAGGCTGACCGAGAGTCCCGCGAAGAGGAAGGTCTGGCCGAACGCGGCCCACCACTCTTGGCTTGCGAGGGCGCTGATGTAGTTTTCCAGGCCAACGAAGCGGGAGAGGCCTGCGGTGCGGACGCTGTACTGGTTCAGGGAGAGCCAGAGTGCGTAGCCGATCGGGACCGCCGCGACCAGCGCCATGAGGATCAGCGACGGGGCCGTCATGCGGAAGGCGAGGCGGCGTTCGGCCTGGTCGCGGCCGCTTACTCGGCTTGGCGCGATTGTTTTGGTGACCATGTTTTAGAAGCTCGCCTTGGCGGTGGTGATTTCGTCGGCCATCTTCTTTACGGCGTCCTCGGTGGAGGCGGTGCCGGAGAGGACGGCGTAGACGTTCTTGTAGATGGCCTGCGAGATCTGCGGGTAGACCGGCGAGATCGGGCGCGGCTTGGCACCCTTCACCGAGGCGAGGAGCTCGGTAGCGAACGGCATCTTCTGGAGTACGGCCGGGTCCGAGTACGCGGCCTCGTTGACCGGGGCCTGCGAGTAGTCCATGGCCACGTGCTTCTGCCAGTCCGGCGTCGTGGCGAAGTCGATGAACGCGACAGCCCCGGCCTGGTTGGTGGAGTGTGCCGAGATCGCGAGGTTCCAACCGCCGAGCACGCCCGACGCCTTGCCACCTTCCCACGCCGGCAGCGGCGCGACGCCGAAGCTGGAAGCCAGCGGGGTCGCGTTCAGCAGGCGGTACACGTGCGGCCAGTTGCGCTGGTATCCGAAGTTGCCGGACTCGTAGGCGAGGCGGGCCGGGTCCTCGTTGTAGGTGAGGACGGCGCGGTCGGCTGAACCATTCTTGAGGCCGTCGGTCATGAAGTTGAGGACGTCGCGGGTCTCCTGGGAGTCGATCTTGACGTTGCCCTGGTCATCCAGGACTTCGCCGCCCGCGCTGTAGAGCATCTCGAGGAAGTTCACGGTGAGGCCCTCGTACTGCTTGCCTTGGTAGACGAACCCATTGCCCGGTGCCTTGGCCGCCTCGGCATAGAGCTGCTGCCAGGTTTCGGGCTTGGCCACCTTGTCCTTCTGGTAGTAGATCAGGCCGGCGTTGGTGAAGAACGGCGAGGCCCAGTACTTGTCCTGGTACTTGGTGGTTTCCACAGTGGAGGGAATGAGCCGGTCCTTGTTGGCTTCCACCAGCTTGGTCTGGTCCAGCAACCAGCCCTGGGACGCGAACTCCGAGGTCCAGATGACGTCCGAGAGGAAGATGTCGCACTCGGTGGACTTGCCTTCGAGTCGCTGCACAATCTGCGTGCGGGCTTCGTCCGTCGTCGCGCCGATCTCGGTGTACTTGGCCGTGACCTTGCCGTTTGCCTTGGTGAACGCTTCCGCCGTGCCCTTGTAGATGCCGCTCGCGTCCTTCACGCCGCAGATGTTCACGGCACCGCTCGCATTAGCGCCCGACGCCGGATCGGCAACTGCCGCTTGCTCCGCACCTTGGGGAGCTGCTCCCCCGCCGCACGCGCTGAGGAGGAGGGCTGCGGCTATGGCGGTGGCGGCGAGGGTCTTGCGGGGTTTGTTCTGGAGCGGGAGAGCTGGTCGGTTCAAGTCCACAAGTGGCTCCTTTGGTGACTGTGGGGATGGGTGGCTCAGGGCGGGCTTTGGCTGTTGCTGGTCCTGAGTCTGGCTTCATTGCCGGGTGTTGTGCTGAGTGGTGGAATCGATTCCAAAAGATGCTTCGAAAAAAGGCCTTGCGGCCCGTGGAATCGATTCCAAAGTAGTTTTGCAGTGGTTGCTCCGGGCTGTCAACCCTTTTATCTGGTGGAGTCCCTGATGACGAGTTGGTGCGGGAAGAAGGTTCGGCCCTTGCGGTGCGCGCCCTCTACGGTCATCCGCTCCAGGAGCTCGGCGAAGGCCGCTCGGCCCATCTCGTACGCCGGCTGCCTGACCGTGGTCAGCTCCGGGACGCACATTTCCGCTTGGGCAGAGTCATCGAAACCAGCGACTGCGACATCTTGCGGGACTCTTAGCCCGGCGTCGGTCAGCTCGCGGACGCACCCGGCGGCGACGACATCTGTCCCGCAGAAGACGGCGTCGGGGAGGTCTTTGGATTCCAGGAGTTTCTTGGTGAGATTACGGCCGGCGTGGAAACCGAAGTTGCCTTCGCCGAGCAAGACCCGATCAGACTCCAGGCCTGCCTCCTTGAGCGCCTGGCGGAAGCCCTCTTCCCTGAGCCGACCTGAACGGGCACCCCTGTGGGCGAGCATGGCCAACTTCTTGGCGCCTGTGTCGATCAGGTGTTTGGTGATGTCGTAGGCTGCTTGGCGGTCATCGATGGACACCCCGAAGGCCGACTCGGCGTCGACGATTTCACAGACCTGGATGACGCTTTGTTGCTCGGCGACGGTGTTGACGTCCTCGTCCGGCATGGTTGGCGAGAAGATCACTAGGCCGTCCACTGAGCCGTTGCGGAGCATGTCGACGAGCTGCTGCTCGCGGTCACGGTCCCCGTCGGTGGCTGCGATGAGGCTGACGTAGCCGTTGTCCGCGGCTGCGTCTCCTACGCCGCGGAAAACTTCGCTGATGACTAGCGAATCGAGGTTCTTGGCGAGGGCCAGGACGCGCATGGTGCGGTCTCTTCTTAGGTCTCTCGCTGAGGCGAGGGGCCGGTAGCTGAGCTCCTTTATGGCGGCGTTGACCTTTTCCTTGGCCGACGCGCTGACCGCGGAGCTTCCATTCAAAACGCGCGACACCGTCCCCACGGACACGCCAGCAGTCCTGGCGACATCCTGAACTGTCGGCCGAGCCATTAGTTTGTCCTTCCGCGGATGGTTCTTGCGGTCACCTAACCGTCGTCTCCACCGGATCCCCAGCATAGCTGGGGCGGGGAAGAGTAGTTTGCGGGTCTACTGAACCTCCGAGCGGGCGCTCCCAAAGCTAATCGCTTGACGTAACTTGGGTATTGGAAGCATGACCATTTACTACATCAGTAGCCACGACAATACTTTAACAAGACCAACAGCTCGGCGGCGTCCCTGGCGCACCAAGACTAACTATGATAATGAGTCACAGTGGTTCGCCCAGAATTCTCTGGACGTAGCGAAGATCGCTCTTGCCACACATTTCGGACGGTCGCTTGCCCTAGGGTAGACGCCGAAAATCGTAATACGGGTGGGGTACTCGATACCACCCAAGCGCTGGTGTGTGGCCCTAAGGCCGTGCGAGGCGCATCCCTAATATACCTCCTGAACCCGTTTCCGCAACAGTGCGGAATGCAGATCCATGGACGTCCAGTTAGTAAACCAAGACTCTTGGAAATCCACCGCTTTTGCCAAAGCCGCATTACTGGCACCACCATAAAGGGCAAGAATCTTTTTCTTGGTCACAGAAGAGATATATGGTGAAGCCAGAGCATTTAGAACGTAAATAGGCTGTTCAGCAGTTCGTCGAGGAGACGAATCAAGCGTCACAATCCTTTCGAGCAACCACTGCTCAAGAGCGGAACGCAGTAGGGTATAATCCGTCCTGTCAGCCATGTATCGAAATGCCTCGGCAACAATCAGGGGATTGAACCAGTCCGGTATGGCAAGCTGCACACCATTAGTCGACCTGATGGCTAAGTAACGGCAGAGCTCAGCATGGTCTAATAAATAATGTTCTCCAAGTTCATTTAGAACTGAAAGAAGATAAAGGTTCTCAACAGTTGCGTGCTCACTTAGTGGATTGCGGTTCAACTGAATAAGAATGTCGTGATAAATCAGGTCATCAAGTGAGTCTCGCGCGCTAACCGCAAAGTTGGCCTGCTCCAAAAACTTCCGACAGAGAGTGATCAATCGAGCAAGCTTGATGGCAGGTGACACACGAGGTGAGCCGCCATAGACAAAAAAGCCTAATTCAAGCGCGCTGATCAACACTCGCATAATGACCGACTGTAGTTTCATGCGCCGCTCCCGAATCACATCATTGGGAACCTCCACACGTGGGGCAGTAACTGTCGTTCCGAATTTATTCAATACGGCTTCCACTTGTCTTTCAATGTCCGCAAGAGTGAAGTTGACGATATGGACTGGCTCTAGGTTCGTCTCTCGGAGGACAGTCTTGTAGAGCGCTATCATCCTGCGAGTAGACGAGGTGAATTCCAAGTTCAGAACTCTTAGCCCCGTTTCATCCATCTCCATCTCCAATTTGAAACACTTCGTCAACCCACCACGAAGTCGGTCTTTGGCGATCGACATGTCAGAAATGAAGGGAGTGGAGTGCACAGTCTCCTTAGCAGCGTTAAGATGGAACCGGAATGGTCGCAATTGATTTTCCAACTCGCCAACGATGATATCGCGCATGCCGGGGTCACGCATAAAAATAAAATAATCATCTACGTAACGGAGCACTTCATAGTCTTGACGATGAAGCATACCCCTGTTGCGGAGAGACATCTCGACCTCACGATCGATTCGCTGGAGCACCATCTCGGCAAAGATTCTTGACACCTCAGGACCTATGAGGATCCCGTGAGTCTCATTATCATTCATGCGTCTAATTACACCGTCGAAGTCATCCGCAAAGGTAGACGCATGCCCATCCCTATCTAGCTTGACTGACTCCTTGTCGAATAGGGCCCACGAGATTGAGTGCGTGTAGATACTGTCAAAACATCTCGATATGTCCAATCGGAGAATGTTTCCGAAGCGCTTTTCACTGGCGCGATATTCGTCAGACTCATAGAACTTGTGAATATTGTCATAGCGTTTATAGACGAAATATGATCGTATCTCATCATATTCATTTGACGAAGTTTCCACGCTTCCAGGGTTCGAATCACGTCGCTCATCAAATACACTATCGCGGAAGATCGTGTATCGGGTTAGGCGTTCTGGATGCCTGACTGAAAAGGGGCTGCGACTGGCGTGATACAGAATCGAGCTTTTATACTTTTCATAAAAAGGAATACTCGAAATCTGTGACATAGGATGGGGTAATGAAAGTCGTCGCGATCGATCACCGTGGCGTATTTGGAAGTGAAATGGCACAGTGGGGTTATCCAACTGCTTTCGCGGTATTAGATAGCTCCTTCCGCCAGCATTAATTTGCTCCGTAATCTGCACATTCTTCCCAAAGATTATTTTGAGTAGAGTCTTCAGTCCGGCGTCCGATGATCTGAAGGTGACTTCTTTATCCGTGAAGGTGACGTTTGTTTTATTAAGAAACTCATAAAACCCCGAATTACTAAATGTCACCGGTAATTCGTAGGGCAGTAGTTCGGAAAGGACAACCCGTGATGCTTTGTGGCGTATGTGAACTCTACGTTTCGTCACTGTATTTCCAAACTCTCACAATCTGCTGAAGGCGCTTCGGTGAAAAGACTGAGTATTTTCTGTGCTTGAAGCCTTCGGCAAATGAAATAGCGGACATTTCTGCATGCAGGCTCGGCGGTAGGGCTGCTGAGGCGAGAACCTTCTTGTAACAGACATCAAGAGCCAGAATACGCGATGAGGGTGTCGACAGCAGACTGTTGGAGAAGTAAATTCCGACGAGGGCTTGTCGCTTGTTGTTTGAAAGTCGAGTATTTCCTGCCAGAAAGCGCATTCGGTCAATTAGGATTCGATCGGCAGAGGCGTCCCCCTTTACACCGCCATGAGCCGCGAAGGAAGACTCAATTCGTTCCCTATACCTCTTCGCCCTGTTTGCTGATATGTCGACACTTACAGGGAACGCAGAAACGTCGAACTCGTAGCCCAAGTATGAGAGCCGTTTACGCTTAGCAGCGGAGGCTGCGGGGAGCAGGAGATACTGAGTCTTACCGGCGTTTAATGACAGTCCAATCGACTTGATGCATCCTCGCACGACCAATTTCCTCGCATCGCCCGGACCGTGATGGTGGCCGGCTGCGAAGACCAGCACGATGTCATCAACGTATCGGGCGTAGAACGTTACACCTTGCTGATTCGAGAGGACATCGTCAAGCTGGGATAGAAAGGCCTCAGCCAATGCCGTGCTGATGCCCAGGCCTCGAGGAAGGCCGATCGGTGATCCTGTCCAAGTTTCATGCTCAAGTAGCAGCGCATCAACGAACCTGCTAGTAGTCCGCGACAGTCCAGGTGTTCTTCTGAGCAGCTGGCGGAGTTGATCATGGGGAATGCTCTCGAAGAAGGCCTTGATGTCAGTTCGCATGACAAATTTCTGAGTTCTGTCGTTAAGGGCCAAGAAGAGCTGCTCAGCAACGAGGCCCCGATTTGGAGGCTTCAGGTGAAATGCCGACTTTAGATTCTGCTCTACCTGCCTGCAAATGAAGTACGATGCCGGATCGCGGCGATCAATTCTGTAAGTCTGTTTTCCTCTTACAACCTTGCTCGGTTTGAACCCAACGTTAAAGTTCCCTTTGTCTATACGATTGTTGACCTCCAACGCGATCATCGACAACTGATCTCGTAAAACGTCATCTCTCTTAACCTTGGCGAGCTCATACTGATCAACCAACTCATTGGCACCCCGGGATCTAACACCGCCCGTCCCCGACACACTCATGCGGAGCGACCGGCGCGCGTCCTCCAGATCTGCTATGGATGACGCCACGGCTGGAAAGTACCGCGCTAAATCCTCACCACGCCGGATCCTCAGATCCCAGATGCGTCTGAAGTTCTCGCTGGAAAAGCTCTGGTCTAACATGGTCCCCCTGCAGTCGTGAGTCCCATTGTAGGTTCAGCAACTCGGGCCCTGGTGATTAAAGCGACTGGACTATCGCTGAACTGTCTGGCGACTCAGCGCTCGTCAATACGACTCGTGAAGACGGAACCTACACAGCCCTATCCCGAGCAAGGGGCTTCCGGAACGCCTGGTATCCCAAACCCCCACCTCCCAACCCCCTTGACTCTCACCCCGACCTTTCCTAAACTTTTCATAAAGCAGAATCTAAATTCCACAAAGCGGAAACGATAGCCGAACGCCACGGCCGAAACGAAGCACAGCGGAAGGTAGATCAAAGCCCCTCCTCGGAAGGACCTACGATGACGTACACAGTGAACTGCTCCATCCTCCTGACGGAGCTGCCCTTGCTCGAGCGCCCCGCAGCCGCGAAGGCAGCAGGTTTTGACGCCGTCGAGTTCTGGTGGCCCTTCGAAACCTCCGTCCCCACCGACGCACAGGTAACCGAGTTCGAAACCGCCATCAAGGACGCCGGCGTTCAGCTCACGGGCCTCAACTTCAACGCCGGCAACATGCCCGGCGGCGACCGCGGCCTGGTTTCCTGGCCCGCACGTTCCACCGAGTTCCAGGACAACATCGATGTTGTCGCCGGCATCGGTGAGCGCCTGGGCTGCAAGGCCTTCAACGCCCTCTACGGCAACCGCGTCGACGGCGAATCGCCTGAGAAGCAGGACGCCATCGGTGCCGAGAACCTCGCAACCGCGGCGGCCGGCGTCGCACGTATCGGCGGAACTGTCCTCCTCGAGCCGGTGAGCGGCGCACCCAAGTACCCACTCCTCACGGCTGAAGACGCACTCAAGGTCATCGCCCGCGTCAAGGCAGAATCCGGCGCACAGAACGTCAAGCTCCTCGCCGACTTCTACCACCTGGCAGTCAACGGCGACGACGTCGAATCCGTCATCGAGAACCACGCCAAGGACTTCGGCCACATCCAGATCGCCGACAACCCCGGCCGCGGCGCCCCCGGCACCGGCACCCTCCCGCTCGGCGAATGGATCGCCCGCAGCCGCGAGCTCGGCTACGAAGGCTACATCGGCCTCGAGTACAAGGAACCGCAGGAAACGGCGTTCAGCTGGGCTATCCGCCAGCGCGCCAACGCCAACTAAGCACCGCGAACCCAACTAAGTAGCAGCAGAGCGCGTTTAGAAGGCTCAAAACGCGCACAAATGCGACCTAGTTGGGTAAGCACACCTGAGTTAGCGCACTCGGGTTAAAAGACACACACAGACTTTAGACACACAGACTTCCCCAGAAAGAGAACCACAATGAGCAACGTTGCAGTCATCGGCCTCGGAATCATGGGCCTGCCCATGGCCATCAACCTCGTCAAGGCCGGCCACACGGTCACCGGTTTCAACCGCAGCCAGGACAAGATCGACAAGCTCGTCTCCGAGGGCGGCCAGGGCGCCAGCAGCATCGCGGAGGCAGTCAAGGACGCCGACGTCGTCATCACCATGGTCCCGGACTCCCCCGATGTTGAGGGTGTTGTCACCGGCAAGGATGGCGTCTTCGCCAACGCCAAGCAGGGCACCTTGTGGATCGACGCTTCCAGCATCCGCCCGGACGTCGCCAAGCGCCTCTCCGAAGAAGCAGTGGCAGCCGGCATCCGCCCGCTCGACGCCCCGGTCTCCGGCGGCGAACAGGGCGCCATCGACGCCGTCCTGTCCATCATGGTCGGCGGCGAAGCAGCAGACTTCGAGGCAGCACAGGAAGTCCTCAACGCAGTGGGCAAGACCATCGTCCACGTCGGCCCGTCCGGCTCCGGCCAGACCGTCAAGGCAGCCAACCAGCTCATCGTCGCGGTCAACATCCAGGTCCTCGGCGAGGCCATCGCCTTCCTTGAGGCCTACGGCGTAGACACCGACGCAGCACTGAAGGTCCTCGGCGGCGGCTTGGCCGGCTCCAAGGTCCTCGACCAAAAGGGACAGAAGATGCTCGACCGCAACTTCGACCCCGGCTTCCGCCTCGCCCTCCACCACAAGGACCTGGGCATCGTCACCTCCGCAGCCCGCGAAGCCAACGTCGCCGTCCCGCTCGGCGCCGTCGTCGCACAGCTCGTCGCCGCAACCGTCAACCAGGGCGACGGCGGCCTGGACCACTCGGGCCTCTTCAAGCAGGTCCTCCAGCTCAGCGGCCGGAAGTAAGCACCCCGGCTAAAGCCGGAACAAGCACTAAAGCAGGGTACCCGCCGTCGTGAATTACGACGGCGGCTCCCTCACCACACCCAAAAACACCCCAGACTTCGCCCGCAAGGGCACCAAACTAGGAGTACACCATGGCTAAGATGCGCACCGTTGACGCGGCAGTCGCCATCCTGGAAAAGGAAGGCGCCACCGAGGCGTTCGGCCTGCCAGGCGCAGCAATCAACCCCTTCTACTCGGCAATGCGTGCCCACGGCGGCATCCGCCACACGCTGGCCCGCCACGTTGAAGGCGCCAGCCACATGGCCGACGGTTACAGCCGTGCAGCTGATGGCAACATCGGCATCTGCATCGGCACCTCGGGCCCTGCCGGCACGGACATGATCACGGGCCTCTACGCAGCGCAGGCTGACTCGATCCCGATGCTCTGCATCACCGGCCAGGCACCCGTTGCCAAGCTGCACAAGGAAGACTTCCAGGCCGTGGACATCGAGTCCATCGCCAAGCCGGTCACCAAGTTCGCCATGACCATCCTGGAACCGGGCCAGGTTCCCGGTGCGTTCCAGAAGGCCTTCCAGGTAATGCGCTCCGGTCGTCCGGGCCCGGTTCTGCTGGACCTGCCCATCGACGTTCAGATGGCCGAGATCGAGTTCGACATCGACGCCTACGAGCCCCTGCCGGTGGAGAAGCCCAAGGCTTCCCGCAAGCAGCTGGAAAAGGCCCTGGACATGCTGACCGCGGCCCAGCACCCGCTGATCGTTGCCGGCGGCGGCATCATCAACGCCGGCGCTTCGGCCCAGCTGGTTGAGCTGGCCGAGATCCTGAACGTGCCGGTGATCCCCACGCTGATGGGCTGGGGCGCCATCCCGGACGACCACCAGCTGATGGCCGGCATGGTTGGCCTGCAGACCTCGCACCGCTACGGCAACGAGACCTTCCTGCAGAGCGACTTCGTGATCGGCATCGGCAACCGTTGGGCCAACCGCCACACCGGCGGCCTGGAAACCTACACGGCCGGCCGCAAGTTCGTGCACATCGACATCGAGCCGACGCAGATCGGCCGCGTTTTCTCGCCGGACCTGGGCATTGCGTCCGACGCCGGTGCGGCGCTGGACGGTCTGCTGGAGCTGGCCCGCGAACGCCAGGCAGCAAAGACCCTGCCGGACTACTCGGGCTGGGTTGCCGAGTGCCAGGAGCGCAAGGGCTCCCTGCACCGCAAGACCAACTTCGACAACGTGCCCATCAAGCCGCAGCGCGTGTACCAGGAGATGAACAAGGCTTTCGGCCGCGACACCACCTACGTGTCCACCATCGGTCTGTCGCAGATCGCCGGCGCGCAGATGCTGCACGTGTTCGGTGCCCGCAAGTGGATCAACGCAGGCCAGGCCGGCCCGCTGGGCTGGACCGCTCCGGCAGCACTCGGCGTGGTTCGCGGCACCCCGGACGCCACCGTTGTGGCCCTGTCCGGTGACTACGATTTCCAGTTCATGATCGAGGAACTGGCCGTGGGCGCACAGTTCAACCTGCCGTACATCCACGTTGTGGTGAACAACAGCTATCTGGGCCTGATCCGTCAGAGCCAGCGCGGCTTCAACATGGAGCAGAACGTTTCCCTGGCCTTCGAGAACATCAACAGCCCGGAGACCAACGGCTACGGCGTTGACCACATCAAGGTTGCCGAGGGCTTGGGCTGCAAGGCCATCCGCGTTGAGAACCCGAACGACATGCCTGCCGCATTCGACAAGGCCAAGGCACTTATGGGCGAGTTCAAGGTTCCCGTGGTTGTTGAAGTGATCCTGGAAAAGATCACCAACATCTCCATGGGCGTTGAGATCAACGGCGTGAACGAGTTCGAAGAGCTGGCCGAGACGGCTGCGGACGCCCCCACGGCGATCCTGGCCAAGGCCTAACAGCCGCACACGGCCGCAAACGGCCCAAAGGCCGCCACGGCCAAACGAAACACACTAAAGGAGGCACCGGAATGCGTGTGGTCATCGCCCCGGACAAATTCAAGGGCTCGCTGTCCGCGCCCGAGGTCGCCGAGCACCTGGCAACAGGTCTGCTCGCCGGCTTCGGCACCAGCGGCATCGAGACAACACGCATTCCGGTGGCCGACGGCGGCGAAGGAACCATCGACGCCGCCATCGGCTCCGGCTTCACCCGCCGGACCACCACGGTCACCGGCCCGCTCGGCCAAGCTGTCAAAGCGGATTTCGCAGTCAAAAACACAGAAGCCGTGATCGAAATGGCAGCCGCTTCCGGTTTGGCCCTCCTCCCGGAAGGCCCCACGAGCGAAACCGCGAAGACGGCCACCAGCATCGGCACGGGTGAACTCATCCGCGCCGCCCTGGACCTCGGCTGCCGCAAGATCATCCTGGGCGTTGGAGGCAGCGCCAACACCGACGCCGGAGCCGGAGTCCTGCAGGGCCTCGGTGCCGTCTTCCTCGATGGGAACGGCAACGAGCTCCCCGGCGGCGGTGCCGCCCTCGCCCAGCTGAAGAGCATCGACTTCGCCAACTTCGATGTCCGCATCGAGGCAACAGAGTTCGTCTTGGCGTCCGACGTCGACAATCCCCTTTTGGGGGCCAGCGGAGCCCCAGCCATCTTCGGCCCGCAAAAAGGCGCGACGCCGGACGACGTCGCCGAACTGGACAGGGCACTACAAAACTTCGTCGACGTCCTCGCAGCAACCACCGGACCGGACGCCAAATATGCAGCCAAGGCACCGGGCGCAGGCGCTGCCGGCGGCGTCGGCTACATTGCCATCGCGGCCCTGAAGGCAGAGCGGCGGCCGGGCATCGACGTCGTACTTGAATTCACTGAACTCGAACAGAAACTGAAGGGCGCCGACCTGGTGATCACCGGCGAAGGCAGCCTGGACGAACAGAGCCTCCTGGGCAAGACGCCAATGGGCGTCAGCCGGGCGGCAGCAAAAGCCGGGGTACCCGTGATCGCAGTCTGCGGCCGGAGTACCCTGAGCCGGGAACAACTCACGGATGCCGGATTCCACACGGTCCACGCTTTGACCGACCTGGAAGAAGATGTCCAGAAATGTATCGCTGAAGCAGGTCCGTTGCTTGAACAATTAGGAAAGCACATAGGCGTGTACCTGGCAGAACGGACCGAAAACAAGGAGTACCTCAATGTCTGAAGCATTCGGCGCCTATGACCTCGTTATCCGGGGCCAGCGCATCCTCACCACGGCCGGCATCGCACCCCGCGAGGTTGGCATCCGCGACGGCGTCATCGTCGCCATTGAGCCCCTGGGCAACGGCCTGACGGGTACCGAGGTCATCCACCTCGCCGACGACGAGACCCTGATCCCCGGCCTGGTGGACACCCACGTCCACGTCAACGAGCCCGGCCGCACCGAATGGGAAGGCTTCGCATCGGCCACCCGTGCAGCCGCAGCCGGCGGTGTCACCACCATCATTGACATGCCGCTCAACAGCATCCCGCCGACTACCAGCGTGGACGGCCTGGAGCAGAAGCGCGTCGTAGCCAAGGACCAGGCATTCGTCGACGTCGGATTCTGGGGCGGTGCCATCCCGGGCAACAAGAGCGACCTCCGCCCGCTGCACGACGAAGGCGTCTTCGGCTTCAAGTGTTTCCTCCTGCACTCCGGCGTGGACGAGTTCCCGCACCTGGACGCGGATGAGATGGAAGAGGACATGAAGGAACTGAAGTCCTTCGACTCCCTCATGATCGTCCACGCCGAGGACTCCCACGCGATCGACCGCGCCCCGCACCCCGGCGGCGACCACTACGAGACCTTCCTCGCCTCCCGCCCGCGCGGTGCCGAGAACAAGGCCATCGCCGAGGTCATCGAACGCGCCCGCTGGACCGGCGCACGCGCCCACATCCTCCACCTCTCCTCCTCCGACGCGCTGCCCATGATCGCTTCGGCAAAGCGCGACGGCGTCAACCTCACCGTTGAGACGTGCCCGCACTACCTGACGCTCATGGCCGAGGAAATCCCGGATGGCGCTACCGCGTACAAGTGCTGCCCGCCCATCCGCGAAGCCTCCAACCGCGAGCTCCTGTGGAAGGGCCTGCAGGACGGCACCATCGACTGCATCGTCTCGGACCACTCCCCCTCCACCCTTGACCTCAAGGACCTGGAGAACGGCGACTTCGCTGTTGCCTGGGGCGGCGTCTCCTCCCTCCAGCTGGGCCTGTCCCTGATCTGGACCGAGGCACGCCACCGCGGCATCTCCCTGGAACAGGTTGTTGCCTGGATGTCGGAGAAGCCCGCCGCCCTGGCCCGCCTGCACAACAAGGGCCAGCTCGCCCTCGGCTACGACGCCGACTTCTCGATCTTCGCCCACGACGACGCCTACGTGGTGGACGTCAAGAAGCTCAAGCACAAGAACCCGATCACCCCGTACGACGGCCGTCCGCTCTCCGGCGTCGTCCGCAAGACCTACCTGCGGGGCTCGGAAATCGACTTCCAGAACCCCGGCGGCAAGCTGATCCGCCGCGGTAACGTTTAGGACCAACCGCCATGGCAGTCAATGCCTACGGTCCACCGCCGGCACGGTTCCCGGGACGCCAAACACGTCCCGGGGCCGCGCGGCGGCAGGGCCCCACACCACAGGGACTTACCTCCCCGGCTCTCACTGCCCACGGCCTGGCCCTTTGGGTCAATCCGGCCGAGGGCGATCCCGTAGACCCCAAGATTTGGGAACGGGCAGCACGAATGGTGCTCGCCCGGGCCATGAAACTTGCTCCGGAGGCGGAAGTCCGCATCTGGCCCGCCCCCGGAGCAGAGCACTCCGGCGTCGGCGACACTTCCTGGGGCGGCACTCCGCAGGAAACCGCCGACGCCGGTAACCACCTTTCCGGATCACGTTCCGTCTCGCTCGCGGACGCCCTCGCGGACGATTCCGAAGCAAGCGAAGCCAGCGGCAGCACCGCCGTCGAACCCGTAACGTTGGCGGCCCGGCGCAGCCAGCTTGCAATCGACCTCGCCGCTGAAGTAGTCCTGCTGGACGGTGAGCCGGTTGCCTTTACTGGCATGGAATACAAGCTGTTGCGCTACCTCGTGGTGAACTGCTCCCGGGCTATTTCACGTGAAGAATTGCAACGCTTCCTGGAGTCATTTGACCTCCCGGGCGCAGCTTTCCGCTCGATCGACGTTTATGTTGGAAGAGTGCGGCGCAAGCTTGGCAATGCCCGTTACACCGTCTCCACCGTCCGTGGTGGTGGCTACCAGTTCGTGCCCGGCCCTTATGCCACGGTGCGCGGACCCGCGGAATACAGCATCTGATTTTGCTGTTCTACATCTCGATTCCGCTTTTTTGTATGACCAAACGCCGGTGCACACCGGTTGAACGTAAAGGATCGCCATGACCCAGAAACTCCTCGTCGGAACGCAAGCCCCTGACTTCGCGCTTCTCGACGCCGACGGCACCAAGGTCTCGCTGTCCGACTACCGCGGACGCAACGTGATTGTGTACTTCTACCCGCAGGCCGCCACCCCCGGCTGCACCACGGAGGCCTGCGACTTCCGTGACAACCTGGCCACCCTGCAGGGCAAGGGCTACGACGTCATCGGCATCTCCCCCGACGCCCCCGAGGCACTGGCCTCCTTCACCGGCGACTTCGCGCTGACGTTCCCGCTGCTCTCCGACGAAGACCACGCTGTTGCGCTGGCCTACGGCGCTTGGGGCGAAAAGCTGGTCAACGGCGAGATCGTCGAGGGCCTGGTCCGCTCCACGGTGGTCCTGGACGGCGAAGGCAAGGTCACACACACCCAGTACCAGGTCAAGGCCCAGGGCCACGTCCAGGCCCTCCGCGAAGAACTCGGCGTCTAACCCTCTCTCACCGAACCCCCCTCCCAACCCGACGCTCTCTCACGGAACCCCCGTTTTGGGGGATCCCTCTCTCACGGAACCCCCGTTTTGGGAGATCCCTCTCTCACGGAACCGCCCTTCCTGGGCATCCCTCTCTCACGAAATCACCCCTTTCGGAGAGCCCTCTCGCACCTGACTGAACAACATTTGTAACGCCCGCTCGCGCAATGTGAGCGGGCGTTCATGTTGGTTGACTAAACGTGACAAAATCCACTGGACATTAGTTAATGGAGCCATGGTCTCAACCTCGCCCCAACGCCATGCCGTAGTCGTCGAAGATGACGAAGACATCCGTGGCCTCCTCGTGGTGGTCCTCGAGCAACTCGACTTCATCGTCACCGAAGCCCCGGACGGATTGACCGGCGTCGAGGCCGTGAAGAACACCAACGCCGAGCTGATCACCCTGGACATCAACCTCCCGGACATCGACGGCATGGAGGTCTGCCGCAGGGTCCGTGAATTCTCCGACGCCTACGTCCTGATGCTCACCGCCCGCGCCGACGAACTGGACCGCCTCACCGGCCTGGACACCGGCGCCGACGACTACCTCACCAAGCCCTTCAGCCCCAAGGAACTCCAGGCCCGCATCAGGGCCCTTTTCCGCCGCGCACGCACGCCCGCCCAGCCCACGGAAGACCCCCGCCAAACCGACGAACTGGCGCGCGCCGCCGTCGTACAGAAGAGCCTCCTGCCGCAGGAGAAGGTGCGGCTGGATGATTACGACGTCGCCGGGTCCTTCCGCCCATCGCGCAGCGTGGGTGGGGACTTCTACGACTGGTACCAAACCGCCGACGGCATGCACCTCACGTTCGCCGACGCCATGGGCAAAGGCATGGGCGCAGCACTCATCGCCGCTACGGTGCGCGCTGTGATGCGCTCCGTGGCAGACAACCCCGCGATCGATTCCGCTTTCGCCTCCGCAGGAGCCACCATCGCCTCGGACCTGGACCAGTCGGGCTCGTTCGTGACCATGTTCCACGCGCGGCTGGACAGCGCTTCCGGCCGGCTTAGCTATATCGACGCCGGTCATGGACTTGGGCTGCACATCCCCGCCCAGGGTGCCGCCCGCCGCTTGGTTTCAGCGGGTCCGCCGGTGGGAATCCTCGAAGACGAAGTCTGGCCCGCAGCCCAACTCACCCTGGAGCCAGGGGACTCGCTGGTGATCGTCAGTGACGGAATCCTGGACGCCCACGCTTCGCTGGAGGACTTCATCCGGAACGTGGAGAAGGCAGCCCGCAACGAGGGAAGCTCGGAGGAAATCTGTGCCGCCCTTCTGGAACTGGCACCGGCCGCCACGGCGGAAGACGACGTGACCGCCGTCGTGGTTCGACGGAAACCAACCGGACAGTAAGCCACCAAAGGGGGATCGTGACTCGTTTCTGGACTCGTTTGATCGTTGTCCTCACCGTCATTCTCGGCGTGAACTACGTTGCCTGGCGGTGGCTGGCCTCGCTCAACTGGGAGGCGTGGTGGATTGCCGTCCCGCTGGTCATCGCGGAGACGTACAGCCTCATTGACGTGATGCTGTTCGGGCTGACGGTGTGGAACCTCAAGATCCGCAAGCCGCCTCCCCCTGCCCCGGCCGATGCCACCGTGGACGTATTCATCACCACGTACAACGAGCCCTTCGACCTGGTGATGACCACGGCATTGGCTGCCAAGGAGATCCGCTGGCCGCACAGCACCTGGATCCTCGACGACGGAAACCGGCCGGAAATGCGCGAACTCGCCGAAGCCAACGGGATCGGCTACGTCACGCGCACCGCCGACTGGACACCGGACATGCCGCGCCACGCCAAAGCCGGGAACCTGAACAACGCGCTCATGCTCACCTCGGGCGAGTACCTACTGATTCTCGACGCCGACCAGATCCCCGAGCCGGACATCCTGGACAAGACGCTGGGCTACTTCAACGACGACCGCGTTGCCTTGGTCCAGACACCCCAGTACTTCATCAACGTGCCCGCCGACGATCCCCTCGGCAGCCAGGCCCCCCTGTTCTACGGACCCATCCAGCAAGGCAAGGACGGCTGGAACGCGGCGTTCTTCTGCGGCTCCAACGCCATCCTGCGCCGCGAAGCCCTCATGCAGCTGGGCCTGGTGGGCTACGTGAAAGCCACGGAACAGAGCATCAAGCGGGCGTTGGCTGCGTCCAAACAGGCCATCAAGAAAGCCCGCCGCTCCCCTGAGGCCGGGAACCCGCTCGTGGAGCAGATGCTGAACGAAGTTGAGGCCGCCACCAACACGGCCCAGCAGGAGCTCGAAGCACGGGTATCCCTCAGCGAGATCACGTACCGGGTCCGCCGCAAAGTCGACGAAGCCGTGCGGACCCTCGTGGCCGCGGACTTCTCCGCGCTGCAGGCCGACCTTGAGGAAATCGCCGCGATGGAACTCGCGCACGTCGGCGAGGGTGGCGTAACCACGGTGGCAAGTGACGCCGTCGACCGTATGTCCGGACGCGACTGGTCACCGCTGGGTGCGCTGGAATCCGTCCACGCGGTCCTCGACGCCATCTCCGTGGAACGCACCGACGAGGCGCAGCCCATCATGCCGCTGGCCACCATCTCCGTCACGGAGGACATGGCCACCGCAATGCGCCTGCACGGACTGGGATGGAAGAGCGTGTACCACCACGAGATCCTCGCCAACGGACTGGCTCCGGAAGACCTCAAAACCATGCTCACCCAGCGCCTCCGTTGGGCCCAGGGCACCATGCAGGTGCTCCTCCGCGAAAACCCGCTGGTGCAACGCGGTCTCTCCTGGGGTCAGCGGCTTATGTACTTTTCCACCATGTGGACCTACCTGAGCGGCTTCGCGGCCGTCGTGTACTTCGCGGCGCCCATCATCTACCTCACCCTGGGCATCCTCCCCGTCACCAGCCTCAGCTTCGACTTCTTTGTCCGCTTCATCCCGTTCATGGTGGTGAACCAGTTGCTGTTCCTCGTGGCCGGGCACGGCATCCCCACGTGGCGCGGCCAGCAATACAGCCTCGCGTTGTTCCCCACCTGGATCCAGTCATGCACGACGGCGGCACGCAACGTTTGGTTCGGCCGCCCCCTTGGGTTTGCGGTCACCCCGAAGGCGCGACAGAGCGGCGGGCCGAGTTGGAGCCTCATCCGGCCGCAGATCATCGTTGCCGTACTCCTGGCTATTGCCCTGGTGGTGGGTATGGCCCGACTATTCACCGGTCTCTCTGAGCCGCTGGGAACGCTGGTCAACGTGGCGTGGGTGGCCTTCGATCTGGTGGTCCTGAGCGTGCTGGTGAAAGCAGTTTTGTATAAGGGATTCGTCCCCGAAGATGTTGGGTCCGCTGGGCCCGGAAGCCCCGAGGAGAGGAATGGCGATGCAGTTCAGCTATGAGGTCAAAGACAAGTACGCGGAAGTGAAGAGTGTTGGCCGCCTGAACATGGTGGCCGCGCCGAAGCTCCGCGAAGTGGTCAACGAGGTTGTCGCAGCCGGATCAAGCCGCGTGGTGGTCAACCTGGCGGAGACCGACTTCATGGATTCGTCGGGCCTCGGAGCCTTGATCGGTTGCCTCAAGGCTGCACGCCAGGCCGGCGGGGACCTCCGCATCGCCGCAGTCCAGCCGCAGGTGAAGATGGTGCTGGAACTGACCAATATGGACCGGGTCCTCACCGCCTACCCCACGGCAGAGGCTGCGTTCGGCGATGACTGACGTCATTGCCCGCCGGGGCTATCACGGTCCGTCCAACGACGAAGCGATCGAGGCCATCCACAACGAACTCGATGCCCTGTGGGACGATGCGTCCTTCGTGCCGGACATGGACCGGATGACGTTCGCTACCGCCGTGATCGAATCGGCCGCGAACATCGTGCAACACGCCGAACCCGTGGCCGAGGAGCCCGTGGAGATCGACGTTGAGATCGGCGTGTGGCCGGCCCGGCTGGTTGCCCGGGTCAGCGCCCATCATGCCCGCGAACCGTTCGCCGACCACATGCAGGCCTCCATGCCCGATTCGGAAGCGGAATCAGGACGTGGGCTCGCGCTCATCGAGGCCCTGGTGACCACGGTAACGTTCGAACGCCAGGACGGCACCAACACCTGGATCCTGACCCGCAACACCTGACCCCCTCCCCCAACCCTCTCTCACCGAATCGCCCCTTCCCACCAACCCTCCCTCACCGAATCGCCCCTTCCCACCAACCCTCCCTCACCCGGGTGCGTGGGCCTTTCTCCCCATGGCGACGCGTACGGCGGGTATGAAAGCATGCGGTGATGGCCGCCGTCGTGCCTTTATCCGAACTGGGGAAACCATGCGCCGCACTTCACCAGGAGCGTTGTTCCTGACCGTCGTCCTGACTAGCGTCACGTTGGCCGGATGCACGGCGGCCACGGACGGACCCACCCGCACACCGAGCAGCGCCCCGCCCATCACGGCGGGCCCCGAGCCGGTTGACCAGAGCCTGGCAAAGTACGATTCCCTGCGCGCTGACCTGATTGCGGCATTGGAGGAGAAATTGTCCGGCATCACTTGGAGCGTGGACAAAGGAGCCAGTTTGGCGAAGTCCACGGATGGTCGCTGCATCCTCCAAATTGCCAGCATGAAGAGCAGCGCGGACATCGTCAAAGCGTCCAACAACTTCGAGGATGTTTTCGCCGCAGGCGACCCCGTCCTGGCCCAGCACGGCTTCCCGGCTTTCGGCGGAACGGACGATGTACCGGGTGGCTGGGTGGTCGCCCGTAGTACAAACGGATCGGGGTCCACGGTGACCATCGAGTCGAAGAGCCCGGCTTACCTCTCGGTCACTGTGCCGGTGGACTCGCCGAACTGTGATTCCGCGGAGATTCCCGCAGGCTGACAGGGAACGTCTAAGCATCGCCTCGGCACTGAGGGGGGATAGGGTGACCCTGGCGACAGCTAAGCAAGGCATGCAGCCGTGGTTCAATGGCGTCAAAGTAGGCGTGGTCAAGATCGGCCTATCGGAGGGCGCACCCGGCATCCAGGTGTGGATCCGCACGACCGGTCACGCCCGGAAACAGGCTTTCCGCGAAGGCCAGTGGGTGGTCCTACCCCTACCGGGTGCGGGAATCCTGCGGATTAAATCATCAACCCCACCGCCGTGAACACGCCTGTGGTCGCGATTTTAGCGTACGACGGCGGTCAGCGCAGCCATTGACGGTCGGCACCGTCAGGGTCTTTCCGTAAGACAGAACTACGATTGTGCACGTATTGCTTTGAGCAAGTCGGCGGCCAGAATCGACACTGACATGGACACGAGTTCTGGATCCCCCAATCCTTCTTCAGCACGGCCCGCCATCAGGGACCCAATGGCCTCCGGACCCGGAGCAAAAACCATCTGAAGGTACTCGATGGCCTCCCTGGTAGCCTCCACACTGACGGAGTCTGCCAAGAGCCGATTAAAACCGTCGGCCAGGTCGCCAGTGTCAATGGCACGAAGGATGCGGTATGCGTCGTGGGCGTCCTTGTCCAGCAGGCGGTGCGGGGTGTCGATCCGCTCAGCAATCTTGTGCAGCTTCGCTACAAGGAGAGCGGCCGCACTTGCCACCTTTACTTTTGCGACACGACTATCTTCGGCAGCAAGCGCTGGGACATCGAGAAAACCATGGTCCACAAGCGCCGCCTCGAGTCCACGGGCTCGACGAGTCGCGCGCCTGTCATGTGGAGGTATCCTGGCACCGCGTGTGCCTGCTCCTGCAAAACTTTCCGGAACCATAAGGTCAACGGGAATGCCGTCCAGGCTTATCCAGGCACCCGGTTGACCAGTCGCCGACGGTACAAAACCTGCGAGCCTCATGGCATTTTCGAGAAGTGGATCGTCCCCGAGCAGCCGGGGGTCAACTGCAACGTCGCTGTCCTTCGTAGCTTCCGCCAAAGCTACATCAATGCCTCCAGTCCTCAGATAAACGGCCTGGGCACCGATAACGATGACCGCATCACTGTGCTCATGCAGCGCCTCGAGCGCATCCAAAAGCACCGAACGAGCGCGGATCAGCAAATCTTCGCCGCTACCTCCAGAACTGTTCATTGCGCACCATCCAATCAATGAGCTCTTCCGCCTCTGAGGGAGCCCGCCCTGGCCCTGTAATGAGGTCAACAGCGACCTGTGCAGGTGCCGCCAGCCTGAGCCCGTCTTGTCGGATTCTGGCCCCCTTCAGTGCAACAGCGTATGCCGGTTTAGCCAGTAGGACGTTCACACCCGATTCTGTTGGGCGGAGCCCCCACTCCTCCGCTGCTCTCTGGGGATCAACTGTGTAAATCATGGCCGATCGGGCTGGCGCGTTAGCCGCCCAATGCGCAGCAGCTATGGAGCCTGTCACAGCGTAATCCTGTACGGTGCTTGTACGCGCTCGGTTTAGCAGGTCTTCCAGCCCGCGTGGTGCTATCCAGCGCGTTATCATGTTGGATTTCTGAAATTGATAATCGAGGCTCCACCTCCGAAGCAGGGCAGGCCAGTCCGGGCAACTCAAGAAACCATTCGGGGTTCTCTGGACGAGTTCTTCGGCCTCAAGAAACTCGATCACCCGATATACGGAACCAGTTGATGCTCCGGATTCAGAGACAAGTTCACGAATCTTCCAGGGCCCACTTCTGTCCAGCATCGCGCGGACTACTTTTGCTGCAGGCTCCCCCTTCAAAGTTCCTCGTGGTCGGCCCCTTCCCCTCCACGGATCCGCATTATCGCCTTTATCCGACACGAACAGAGCAGGTGACTCCGTGCGCAACAGAATGTTGCCTGTTGCGTCAGCATAGGAGAGGTCGGACTGAGCCAGTCGGTCGCGAACCGATGGGGGCAAGTATCGCGCAACTACCATTCCAATTGACTCACCAAGTTTCAGGTACCGTTCGAGATGTTCCTCAAACGGCGATATATCCCGGACGTCCACCAAGCGCTTAGCGTGAACAAGAATCTTTGTCTGCGTACCGTCTGGGGCACGAAGAAGAAAATAGGAGTCCGGACGCCGGCCGTCGGACAGGACTTGCAGTTCCAATGACCAGCTTCGCGGGATACGCTCACGAAGAAGAGCCTCCGCTATCGTGGGCAGTTCAGCCTCGGTGGGAGGTGCGTCCAACGCCTTCACTGCATGCATGTTCAGATAATATGCCTTTTCCGCTGGCGGCGGAAGAGTCTATATTCCTGAACATCCCATGAGCCTATCTAGCCCAGAAGTTTGCGATCGCCTCTTTCAGCGCGCCCAACACCAGGGTAACTGACGCACTGTTCGCGTTCGGGCCCATCATGCCGATCCGCCAGACAGTGTCCGTATACTCACCCACTCCGGCACCGATCTCCATGCTGAAGTGCTCCAAAAGGTAAGCGCGAACGGCGGCCGAGTTGACGCCGTCGGGCACTTTGACCGTGGTGAGGCTTGGCAGGCGGGCGCCTTCGGCGGCGAACAGCTCCAGGCCCATTTCCTGCAGGCCGTCCTGCAGGGCAGCGCCGGCGGCGCGGTGGCGGGCCTGGACGACGTCGAGACCCTCCGCCAGGATGCGGCCCAGCGCAGCGTCAAGGCCCGCGATCATCGTGACCGGCGCCGTGTGGTGGTACGTCCGCGCGCCCGAGGCAGCCCCCACGTACCCACCGAGAAGCCCTATATCGAGGTACCAAGAACGAGGGTCCTTCACTCTCCGTTCGAAGGCCCTGTCCGAAACCGTGAAGGGTGAGAGCCCCGGCGGCACGCCCAAGCACTTCTGGGTTCCGGCATATCCGACGTCGATCCCCCAGTCGTCTGCCAAAAGTTCCAGTCCGCCGATGGACGTCACGGCGTCGGTGATCAGGAGCGCATCGCCTTTGCCGGCGCCGAGGGCGGCGATATCGGACAGCACGCCCACGGAGGTCTCGGCGTGGACCGCAGCGATCACCTTGGGGTTCGGATGCGCGGACAGGACGCGGTCAGCATCAACGGGTTGGCCCCACTCGTGATCCACCCGGATGACGGTGGCACCGCAGCGTCGGGCGACCTCGCACATGCGGGCGCCGAACAGGCCGTTGACGGCGATCACGGCAACGTCGCCCTCGGCAACCGTGTTGACGAAGGCTGCTTCCATGCCGCCGGAGCCCGTGGCACTCAAGGGCAAGGTCCGGGCGTTGGCAGTTCCCCACACCGAACGGAGTCCGTCACACACCCGATCCAGCCGCTCAATGAACACCGGGTCCAGGTGTCCCAGAACGGGCCAGGACAGGGCGGCCATGGCTTCCGGGTAGCAATTGCTCGGTCCGGGACCGAACAGGAATCTGGAGGTCAGGATGTCTGGCATGGGGCGAACTCCTTCAACGCAGTTGATGGTCATTCTGCCGCACACTGCGCTGCGAGGCCCGCTCTGCGCGCCAAAACCCAAACAGAGGGAGCAGAGCGGGCCTCACAGCGACCTCTTAGCGGCAACTGCTAAGGTTACTCACCATTATTGAGGCCGCCACGATAGGGGACGAGAGTGACGACTGAAGGAAACGGGCAGCCCGGACAAGGCGTCCGCGGGGAAGTGCAACAGGATCGATACGTGGCGGGCCAAGACCTCACCCGCTGGAAATCCCCGGTGGGCCGTGCCCTGGCCGCGGGCGTGCAATGGATTACCAATCTCCTGGGCCCGTACGCCGCGTTGGTCATCACGCTCGGAATTGGCCTGCTTGTTGCCGTCGCCTTGGCCATAGCCTTCGGCGAAGTCTACGAATCGGTGATTGAGGCTGATGGGGTAGCTGGGCTGGATCATCCCGCCTTAAGCGCAGCCAAATCCATGCGCTCCCCCGCCCTGGACGTAGCAACCACGGCCTATACCAACATCGGCGGCACGGTGGGCATGCCCATCATCGCCGTGGGGATCATGGTCTTCCTGGCCTTGCGGCGGAAGTCGTGGACCCCGGTGATCCTGATGCTGGCCGCAGGACTGGGCTCACTGCTCATGACGGTGCTCGGGAAGCCGCTCTTCGGACGTACCCGGCCGGACCTCAGCGATGCCATTCCTCCCTTTGAACACTCCCCCTCGTTCCCCAGCGGGCACTCGTTGAACGCGATCGTCATAGCCGGCATCGTGGCCTATTTGGTGATCCTCCGTGTCAAGACCATCAGGGGCCGGGTCACAACCATTGCCATAGCCTCGGTCTTCTCTTTGACCATGGGCCTGAGCCGGGTCTACCTGGGCCACCACTGGCTGACTGATGTGCTGGCGGCGTGGGCCCTGGGCATTGCGTGGCTCGCCCTGGTTATCACTGCCCATCGCCTTTATCTGACGGTGCGCACAAGGCACCACAAGGAGGTAGTCTCTTGACACACCCCCGACACCTCAGCTTCACTTATTACGTATGCTGAAATAACAGTTCCATGATGCGGAAGCTAGAAGCGCACGCTTCCTCCGGCCCACACAACCGGGGTTCCGCATAGCCCACACCATGGATGCCAGCATTTGCACGAGGATGAAACAAGCATGGAGCTTGCAGTATTCAACAGTGTTGACCGTGACGAAGCCATCAAGGTCCTGACCCCTTGCCTGGACATCGCCCGCTGGGTGGAAACCATCGTCGATGCCCGCCCCTTCACCAGCGTGGACGAGTTGCTGGCCCAGGCCAACAACGCCGCCGACCCGTTCACCCCGGAAGAGGTGGAGTCCGCAATGGCCCACCACCCCCGGATTGGCGAACGCCCCAAAGCCCAGACCACCGAAGCCGCAATGTCCCGCTCGGAGCAGGCCGGCGTGGATGTCAGCGACGCAACCGCAGCGGCCCTGGCTGACGGCAACCGCGCCTACGAAGAGAAGTTCAACAGGGTCTTCCTGATCCGCGCCGCCGGCCGCAGCGCGCAGGAAATCCTGGCCACACTCCAGGAACGCCTCACCCACACCCCCGAACAAGAAGACACGATCGTGGCTGAGCAGCTCCGCGAGATCGCACTGTTGCGCCTCTCCGGCCTGGTCAGCGAAGGAGCCCACGCATGAGCGTTTCACAAGTCACCACCCATGTCCTCGACACTGGTTCCGGCCGCCCGGCGACGGGTGTCGCCGTCGTGCTTTACGTGCGCGAAGGCGAGAACTGGACACTGGTGGGCAAGGGCGAAACCGACGCCGACGGCCGCATCAAGAACCTCGGCCCCGAGCGGATTCCCGGCGGCGCCTACCGCCTCAACTTCGCCACCGGCGCCTACTACGAGGGCCTGGGCACCGAGACGTTCTTCCCCGAAGTGGACCTGAACTTCACGGTTTCGGACGCTGGCGAGCACTACCACGTGCCGCTCCTCCTGAGCCCGTTCGCGTTCTCCACCTACCGCGGCAGCTGACCAAGCCTGCCGCCCGTAACGCCCTTCGGCCAGTGCCGGAGGGCGTTACTTGTACCCAAACCCGGAACGGTAGGCTGGAAGGCATGGCTTCCGAGGACACCCCCACCCCCGCACCGAACAACGAATCGCCCGCACGCCGCGACATCACCGTGCGCCGCGCGCCCAAGTTCGTGCCGTTCATGATCCTCGGAGCAATCGTCGGCGCGATCGTGGCCGCCATCATCGCCTACGGCCGTCCCGCCGATCCCGAATTCGACGCCAGCACTGTCTTCGGCTTCTTCCTGGTGGCGTGCGCAGCCGGCGGAGTCATCCTCTTCTCCATCCTCGCCCTGGTCCTGGACCGCATCAGCGTCAGGCGCACCCGGCGCGCAGTGGTGGAAGCGGTGCCGGATTCGGTTCCGGACGAGGGTCCAGAGCACGACGGCGGCCGCTGACTTTCGCTCTGTTCTCCCCTTTTCGGCGGGTACCACTGTGAGACGCGCCGCATTTTGCGCGTGTGGCGCTTGATACCGGGGTCACAAAACCGGAGCGGGAACTTACCACGGCCACAACATGAGACAATCGACCAGTGGCACGTGGCGACGGAAAACTTTCACATGATCTTCTCCCCGGCGAAAAAGGCCCCCAGGACGCTTGTGGCGTCTTCGGGGTTTGGGCTCCCGGTGAAGAAGTAGCAAAACTCACCTATTACGGGCTGTATGCGCTGCAGCACCGCGGACAAGAGTCGGCTGGTATCGCTACCAGTGACGGCAAGCGCATCAACGTCTACAAGGACATGGGCCTCGTTTCCCAGGTCTTTGATGAGACCACCCTGAACACCCTCACCGGGCACCTGGCCGTTGGCCACTGCCGGTACTCCACCACCGGTGCAAGCCACTGGGCCAACGCGCAGCCCACCCTGGGCGCCACCGCAACAGGCACCGTGGCCTTGGCCCACAACGGCAACCTGACCAACACCGCCGAGCTGCGCGAGATGATCCTGCAGCGCAACAACGGCCAGCTCACCGGTGAAATGAAGCAGGGCAACACCTCGGACACCGCGCTGGTGACCGCGCTCCTGGAGGGCGAAGAAGGCAAGACCCTGGAGCAGACCGCGCTGGAGCTGCTGCCCAAGATCAAGGGTGGCTTCTGCTTCGTCTTCATGGACGAAGGAACCCTCTACGCCGCCCGCGACACGTACGGCATCCGCCCGCTCTGCCTGGGCCGCCTTGACCGTGGTTGGGTAGTCGCCTCCGAGCAGGCCGGCCTGGCCACCGTTGGCGCCAGCTTCATCCGCGAGATCGAACCCGGCGAATTCATTGCCATCGACGAAGAGGGCGTCCGCTCTCAGCGCTTCGCCGACGCCACCCCGGCCGGCTGCGTCTTCGAGTACGTCTACCTGGCCCGTCCGGACGCTGCCATCGCAGGCCGTTCCGTGTACGAGTCCCGCGTGGAGATGGGCCGCCAGTTGGCCCGCGAAAACACCCACGAGGCGGACCTCGTCATTCCCGTGCCGGAGTCCGGTACGCCTGCAGCTGTCGGTTACGCCGAACAGTCCGGGATTCCGTTCGCGCACGGCTTCGTCAAGAACGCCTACGTCGGCCGTACCTTCATCCAGCCCTCGCAAACGCTGCGGCAACTCGGTATCCGCCTCAAGCTCAACGCACTGGAATCCGTGATCCGCGGCAAGCGCATTGTGGTGGTGGACGACTCGATCGTCCGCGGCAACACCCAGCGCGCCATCGTCCGGATGCTCCGCGAAGCCGGCGCCAAGGAAGTCCACGTCAAGATCTCCTCGCCGCCCGTCCAGTGGCCTTGCTTCTACGGCATCGACTTCGCCTCGCGTGCGGAGCTCATCGCCAACGGAGCCACCATCGAGGAAATCTCCCAGGCCATCGGTGCCGACTCACTGGCCTACATTTCCGAGGACGGCATGATCGGGGCAACCCAGCAGCCGCGCGAACGCCTTTGCACGGCCTGCTTCACTGGCAAGTACCCCATCGAACTGCCGCACGCGGACAAGCTGGGCAAGAACCTGCTGGAACGCACGGACCTGGGCGGCCTGCCCTCCGCCGAGGCACTCAACGACGCCTCTGCCTCCGATTCCGAGGACCCGGCGGACAAGCCCGGCGCTACTGGCTGTGATCCGGGACCCGACGCCGAGTTCGAGAACCTCCTGACCGACGCTGATCGTTTGACCGACGCCGACAAGAAAGAGTCTGTATGACCTCCGCAACCCCAGCCGCCGATAACAACACCGGCATCACCTACGCTTCGGCGGGTGTCGATGTTGAAGCAGGCGACCGCGCCGTCGAACTCATGAAGGACGCCGTCAAGGCGACCCACAACGCCTCGGTGATTGGCGGCGTCGGCGGTTTCGCAGGCCTGTACGACGTCTCCAAGCTGCTGACCTACAAGAAGCCGCTGCTTGCCACGTCCACCGACGGTGTGGGCACCAAGGTAGCCATCGCCCAGGCCATGGACATCCACGACACCATCGGTTTCGACCTGGTGGGCATGGTTGTGGACGACATTGTGGTTGTTGGCGCCGAGCCGCTCTACATGACCGACTACATCGCCTGCGGCAAGGTTGTTCCCGAGCGCATCGCGGACATCGTCCGTGGCATCGCTTCCGCTTGCTCCGTGGCCGGTACGGCCCTGGTGGGTGGCGAAACCGCGGAGCACCCGGGCCTCCTGGGCGAGCACGAGTACGACGTCGCAGGTGCCGCAACGGGTGTGGTGGAAGCCGACGCCCTCCTGGGCCCGGACCGCGTCCGCGCCGGCGACGTTGTGATCGGCATGGCCTCCTCCGGCCTGCACTCCAACGGCTACTCGCTGGTCCGCCGCGTCATCAACCACGCGGGCTGGGCCCTGGACCGCCAGGTTTCCGAGCTCGGACGCACGCTGGGCGAGGAACTCCTTGAGCCCACGCGCGTCTACGCCGCCGACTGCCTGGACCTGGCCCGGACCTTCCCCGTTTCCGCGGGTGCGGCCGTGCACGGCTTCAGCCACGTCACCGGCGGCGGGCTCGCAGCCAACCTGGCCCGCGTCCTCCCGCAGGGCCTCGTCGCCACCGTTGACCGCGCCACATGGGAACTCCCCGCGATCTTCAAGCTGGTCTCCGAGCTGGGCAACGTCCCGCTGGCCGACCTGGAGCGCACGCTGAACCTCGGCGTGGGCATGGTTGCGATCGTCTCCCCCGAGGCCGCAGACGCAGCTGTGACCCGCCTCAACGAGCGCGGCCTGCCGTCGTGGGTCATGGGTACGGTTGCCGCCGACTCGGACTCGATCGACAAGACCGGCCCGGACTACGTCCAGGGTGCCAAGGGCGTCGACGGCGGCGCGGTCCGTTTGGTGAACGCCTACGCCTAAGCGCATATCGCCTTTGCGCTAATCTTCGCAGCGGAACGGCCCGGCAGTTGTAAACCAGCTGCCGGGCCGTTCTGCATCTCCCGCTTTCCCAAGTAGGGGACAGCACGTGTCGCTGTGGAGCCTCATAGCGACATGTGCTGTCCCCTACTTGGGTGAAACGATCTGGATGAGGCTGAGAACTCCGCCTTGGGGATCCCGGATGGTGGCCAGCGAGCCTTCCTCGGGACGGTCCTCGGGTTCCACCAGCAGCTCACCGCCCGCGGCTACAGCGGCGTCGGCGGCCGCTCGGAGATCGGCCACACCGAAGTAAACCTGCCAGCCGGCCTCGTCCCCGTCTTCGGCAGGAACAATCCCGGCCACCTCGTCACCGCGGACCATCAGCGTGGAGTAGCTGCCGCCGTCGTCCTGGGGATATTCGGTGACCTCGTACCCGAAAAGTTGTTGGAAGAACGCCACCGCGGCCTGCGGCTCGGGAGTCAGCAGCTCGGCCCATGCCAAGGCGCCGGCCTCGTTGAAGCGGTGGCTTCCCGTGTGGGTTCCGGCCTGCCAGATGCCGGTGGTTCCACCGCCCGGCGGCGCGACGAAGGCCAGTGTCCCCGTATCCGCCACTTGCTCGGGGCCGAACTCGAGCTTTCCGCCAACGTGCGCGGCATCCTCGGCGACTTCCTCGGCGTCGGTAGCAGCGAGGTAGATGTTCCACTGACCGTGGGTTCCCGCGGCTTCCTGGAGCGGGTTCTGCGGAGCGATCACAGCCACCAGGTCCTTGTCGATGAAGGCTTGGGAGTAACTGCGACCATCCGGGGTAGGCAGGTCCTTGAAGTTCCACCCGAACAATGCCCCGTAAAAGTCCTTGGCCGCGGCAACGTCCCTCGTCTGCAGGTCCGCCCAGCACGGCTCACCACTGGCGTAATGGGTCCGCGTGGTCATGCGCTGAGGCCTGTCATGATGCTGAACGCGGCGCCGGCAGGGTCCATCAGCACCGCCATCCGTCCGATCCCGGGCACGTCGAAGGCCGGAGCGATCACGTGGCTGCCGAGTTCCACGGCGTGAGCTACGCTCCGGTCAACGTCCTCAACAGCGAAGTACGTCATCCAGAACGGCGAGAGCCCCTCGATGGGCAGCTTCAGCGCGCCGGCAACAGCGCGGCCGTCGACCACCAACTCCGTGTACTCCTGCAGGTCACCCGCGGGCCGGATGTTGCTGGTGATGCCAGTGACTTCCTCGTAAAACTTCACGGCACTGGGGACATCGTTGGTCTGCAGTTCGTTCCAGATCATGGTGCCGGGTTCATTCACCAGCCCCGAACCGTGGTGGTTCCCGGCTTCCCAGAAACCGATCTGGGCGCCGGTGGGGTCCGCGGCGAAGAACATGCGGCCGCCTCCATTGGCCACGGCGTCCGGCGGGAAAAGAACGGTTCCCCCTGCGGCGACGGCCCGCTCGGCAGCCTCGTCAACAGAATCCACGGCGAGGTAGTTCGCCCAATAGGAAGGCATCCCTTCCGGGGCGTCCGGCATCTGCTGCATCATGCCCGCGACGTACCGGCCCTTCAACTTGGCCATGAAGTAGGTCATGCCTTGGCCCGCGTCCATGGCGTCCAACTCCCAACCGAAGAGCTCGCCGTAGAACTTCCTGGAAACCTCGATGTCAGTGGAGGACAGGTCCACCCAACACGGTGTTCCTTGCTTGTACTGATCGACCTCCGGCATGGCTTTCCTTTCGCTGAACCTCGTCCCCCATCAACCCCCGCCCCCATCAACTTAGTACCGGGGTCTGACAAGGACAACGCACCGGCCTGACCCATCAGGGATGCGCAACGTTGCGAGGCCCGCTCTGCGCGCTAATTCCCGATTTTGGGGCGCAAAGCGGGCCCTGCAACATGCTGGGATCGCAAGCAAAAGAAGGCCCGCTGGGTACGCCAATGGCTGGCGTGCCCTGCGGGCCTTCTTCAGAGATTTCCGGCATCACTTGATGCACGAACAAACCTTGATGTACGACGGCGGTACGCAACTCAGTGCCCAAAGGCACCTGTTGGTTGCGACAGCTATCCGAGACGGCGGGTGTCTACCTCGTCGTCGTCGTCTTCCGCGTACTTGTCCTCGTAAGCCGAGTAGTCCGGCTCCGGGGGATCTTCGGGGAAGTGGCTCTTTGCACGACTGGATGGGCCCGTGAGCTCACGCTCAAGTGCCGAATAGTCAGTGTTCGGGGAGTAGTACTTGATATCCCGAGCCTGCTTGGTAGCTTTTGCCTTTTGACGGCCGCGCCCCATGGCGTGACCCCCTTTTGTACTTGGACCGGAGGTGGTCACCTTGGCTATCGGTGAGGCCCCGGAATGTTTGGTCAATTTGTCGTATGTCTAGATTACATGGTTTCCGGGGTGCCTGCGTGCCACCTGGGGGCCGCGCCGGGCCATTCAACACCCGAAAGCAGCTCAGGGCACCTCCCATGCACACGAAAATTGGGTAGAGTCTGCCTCAATGCGGCGTCAGAGCAGGAAGGCACACCACTGGAATGAGTCAGGACAACACTCCACCCCGTGACGGTTCATCCCACGAGCCGGGCGAAGAACAGGTCCCGCCTGCCTCGAAGGTGCCGCCAGAACCCCAACAACCCAACCAGCCACCGGTTCCGCCCCAGCCCCTCTCGCCGCCGCACTCCTATCCCCCACCGGGCGGCTACCCGCAGCAGGGTCAGCCTCCCCAGCAGGGAACCTTCGGCCAGCCGGTCTACCCGAACCTACCAAGTGGCCCGAACCAGCCAAGTGGCCCTGGCCAGCCGCCGTACGCCGGACAAGAACCCACTTACCAGCAGGAGCCCGAGCACCCGGACGCGGTCAAACGACAGCGGTTGGTCATTGGCGGGATCGTCCTGGGCGTCCTGGTGCTTATCGGTGTTGTGATCTGGGTACTCCTGAGCCTCCTGGGCACCCGTCCGGAAGCCGTGGCCCCGTCACCCTCCCCGACAGCAACCTTGGGCCCGCTCCCACGGGATACGGACTCCAGGGACTTCCAGGTGGGCGACTGCTTCGCGGAGTTCGATCCCAACGCCACCAAAGCCAAGGCCGTTGCGTGCGATACCGAGCACACTGCCCAGCTGGGCGCCATCCATACCTATGCCCAGGATGATTCCTTCCCCGGCACCAACGCCCTCCGGGACAAGGGCCGGGAGGTATGCAAGAGCATCAAGTTCAACGACGCCGTGGACAACTACACCAATCTGCTCCAGCAGAACGTCTATCCGAGCCAGAGCAGTTGGGACCGTGGCGATCGCCGGGTTGACTGCTTCATCGTGGTGAACACGGGCAGCACCCTCAAGGAAGACCTGCTCCGGAAGTAGCAGCCCGGCTGCTCCCGGAGCAGGCGACTACCTACTTCCGGCGGACAGAAAGCCCCGTGCCCGCCGGCATGCCGCCGTCGAGGTCCAGGGACTCAAGCCCCGCAATGGTGAGTTCGTCGACGTCGGCCGCCGTGTCCACCAGGACTGTATCGCCGTCGCTGATGTCGCCGGCAAGGATCTCCTTGGCCAGACGGTCGCCGATCTCGCGCTGCACCAAGCGGCGCAACGGCCGGGCACCGTACGCGGGATCGTAGCCGGACATGGCGAGCCAGGCCCGGGCTCCGTCGGTCACTTCGAGGGTGAGCCGGCGGTCGCGCAGGCGCTTGGTCAGTTCGGCGACGTGCAGTTCCACAATCCGGGCGAGCTCCTCCACCGAGAGGGGATCGAACAGGACGATCTCATCGAGGCGGTTCAGGAACTCCGGCTTGAAGGATGCCCGGACCACGGCCATGACGGCTTCGCGCTTGGCCTTGGCATCGAGGGTGGTGTCCACCAGGAACTGGCTGCCCGAGTTGGATGTCAGCACAAGGATGGTATTGCGGAAGTCCACGGTGCGGCCCTGGCCGTCGGTGAGGCGGCCGTCGTCGAGCACTTGCAGGAGGATGTCGAACACCTCGGGGTGGGCCTTCTCAACCTCGTCCAACAGCACCACTGAGTACGGCCTGCGCCGAACCGCCTCGGTGAGCTGGCCGCCCTCTTCGTAGCCGACGTATCCCGGAGGGGCACCAACCAGGCGGGCCACCGAGTGCTTCTCGCCGTACTCGGACATGTCAATCCGGATCATGGCGCGCTCGTCGTCGAAGAGGAAGTCGGCCAGCGCCTTGGCCAGCTCCGTCTTGCCGACGCCCGTCGGGCCGAGGAACAGGAACGAACCCGTGGGGCGGTTGGGGTCGCTGATGCCGGCGCGGGCGCGGCGAACAGCGTCGGACACAGCCTGGACGGCCTTGGACTGGCCGATCAGGCGCTTCCCGAGCTCGGCTTCCATGTGCAGCAGCTTCTGGGACTCCCCTTGCAGCATGCGGCCCGCGGGGATCCCCGTCCAGGCCGAAATGACCTCGGCAATGTCGTCGGCGGTGACCTCTTCTGCGACCATCAGCTCCGGCTCCGAATCGCTGCGTGCCGATTCTTCCTCGGCAGCAGCGTTGAGCTCACGTTCCAGCGCGGGCAACTCACCGTACAGAATGCGCGACGCCGATTCGAGGTCACCTTCGCGCTGGTGCTTCTCGGCGGCTGAACGCAGCTCGTCGATCTTGGCCTTGAGGTCACCCACGCGGTTCAGTCCGGCCTTCTCCGCTTCCCAGCGCGCATTGAGCGCCGCGAGGCTCTCCTTCTTGTCCGCCATATCCGCGCGCAGGGCGGCCAGCCGCTCCACTGAGGCAGGATCGGTCTCGCCTTGGAGTGCCAGTTCCTCCATGGTCAGGCGGTCCACGGCGCGGCGGAGCTGGTCGATCTCCTCGGGCGCGGAGTCGATCTCCATGCGAAGGCGCGATGCGGCTTCGTCCACCAGGTCAATGGCTTTGTCCGGGAGTTGGCGGCCGGAAATGTAGCGGTTGGACAGCGTGGCTGCCGCAACCAGGGCAGAGTCGGCGATGGCCACTTTGTGGTGTGCCTCGTAGCGTTCCTTGAGTCCACGGAGGATGCCAATGGTGTCTTCCACGCTCGGCTCGCCCACGTAGACCTGCTGGAAACGACGTTCCAGGGCCGGGTCCTTCTCGATGTTCTCGCGGTACTCGTCCAAGGTGGTGGCACCGATCAGGCGGAGCTCGCCACGGGCCAGCATCGGCTTGAGCATGTTGCCGGCGTCCATGGCACTCTCGCCAGTTGCGCCCGCGCCCACCACCGTGTGGATCTCGTCGATGAAGGTGACGATCTGCCCGTTGGAGTTCTTGATCTCCTCCAGGACTGCCTTCAGGCGTTCCTCGAATTCACCGCGGTATTTGGCGCCCGCCACCATGGAAGCGAGATCCAGGGCAATGAGGGTCTTCCCGCGCAGGCTTTCGGGGACGTCGCCGGCCACCATGCGTTGCGCCAGGCCTTCGACGACGGCCGTCTTGCCAACGCCGGGCTCACCAATCAGCACGGGGTTGTTCTTGGTGCGGCGGCTCAGCACCTGGACCACGCGCCGGATCTCACTGTCGCGGCCGATCACCGGGTCCAGCTTTCCGGAACGGGCAACTGCGGTCAGGTCGGTTCCGAACTTCTCCAGGGCCTGGAACGTGTTTTCCGGGTCAGGAGAATTGACCTTTCGGTCGCCGCGGACACCCGGCAGGGCGGCGAGAAGCGCCTCATGGGAGGCGCCGGCGTCGCGCAGTAACTTCCCGACGGCGTCGCTTCCGGCCGAGAGTCCCAACAGCAGGTGCTCGGTGGAGACAAAGGAATCGCCGAGCTTGTCGGCGTCGGCTTGGGCGGCCTGGATGGCCAGCATGGACTGGCGCGACAACTGCGCCTGCTGGACGGAACTGCCCGACGACGACGGCAGCGCCTTGATGGCGGAACTTGCCTGCACGCTCACGGCGTCCGGATCGGCACCCGTTGCCCGGAGGAGGGCTACCGCGACGCCCTCCCGCTGGTCCATGAGGGCTTTCAAGAGGTGTGCGGGCTCCACCTGCGGGTTGCCGGCGGTGGAGGCATTCATGGCGGCCGCAGAAAGGGCCTCCTGGCTTTTGGTGGTGAATTTGACGTCCAAAGAGAGCTCCCTTTCTGGAGTAGAACCAAGGATTACAGAGTTGAGTCTACTACGCTCAACTTTGGATTTGGCCCGACTGTGTTCCATGTTTGCCCACGGCGAAACTGCTGTCCAGCACCGGTTTGCGGATTACCGGGGCGGCCCTCGCTGACGAACCCCGCATGCTTGGCCGCCGGGCGCCCCCGTTCCAGCAAACCCCCGCGCCCCGGCGCACCCGCTACAGCAAGCCATCGCGCCCGAACGCGCCCAGCGCACCCGTTCCAGCAAACCCCCGCGCCCGCTCCCGCCGAGCGCACCCGTTCCAGCAAACCCCCGCACCCATACCCGCCGAGCGCTCCCGTGCTTACGGCCGCGAATGGCGGGAAATGGTGCGCCCCCGTTTCACAAGATCCGGAATGCCACAGGGAAAGTAGGCTGGGCCCCATGGAACCCATCGCTTCGGTGCACGAGTTGGAAGAACTGATCGGCCTCCCCCTCGAACGCGTTCGACGCAAAGTGCGGACTTCGCTCAGCGACTTTGATCGGCAATGGCTCGCGGCCAGCCCCTTTTGCGTGATCTCGACGGCGGACGCCCACGGTCGCGTCGACGCCTCACCCAAGGGTGACCCCGCTGGATTCATCCACGTCCTGGACGACTTCACCATCGCCATCCCGGAAAGGCCCGGCAACAAGCTCGCCTTCGGATTCCGCAACATCCTGGAGAACCCGAACGTTGGCATCCTCTCCGTGGTTCCAGGACGAACCGACACCCTGCGCATCAACGGGACGGCCCAGCTTGTCCGGGATGCGGACTTCTTCGATCACATGGTGGTCAAAGGCCACCGTCCGCGGGTTGCCATCGTGGTCGGTGTGGACGAGGTCTTCACCCATTGTGGCAAAGCCTTCATGCGCAGCGGATTGTGGGAACCGGACTCCTGGGACAGCGAAGGACTGCCGTCCATAGCCACGCTTTCCAAGACCTACGTCCAGCCGGAAACGCCATTGGAGGATCTCGAAGCCTATTACGGGCCGGCGTACGCGCAACGCATGTATCGGGAGTAGATCCGCGTTCCGCCCTGCGCACCCCTTACGTCGCGGCATCGCATCCGTTGACGCCGAGGGCTACCGCTACTACGGGAGCGCCGGGCGTGAAGTGGCGCGAGGGCACCACGTGGCGCGCACCGCCGACGTCGCGGCATCGCATCCGTTGGCGCCGAGGGCTACGCTACTACGGCAGCGCACGGCGTGAAGAGGTGCGAGGGCACCAAAGTGGCGCGCACCGCCGTCGTGAGCGCACCGCCGTCGTACGCATCCGGAAGGAAGCGAAAGCGATCCGTAAGCATTACCCATGGCCCGCCGGGAGCGCCCGCCGTAACCTGTTCTAGGGAGAGAGTCTCAGGCGCGAAGGAGCGTCCCATGGAATGGATCCGTCCGGACAATCCGGACTATGACGAAACCCGGAAACTCTTCAATGCAATGATCGACCGCAGGCCGGCCGTCATCGCCAGATGCTCCAGCCCTGGCGAGGTGGCAGAGACGTTGAAGTATGCCCGCAACCACAATCTGGAGGTGGCGGTCAGATCGGGCGGGCACTCGGTGGCCGGTATGTCCACCAACGAGGGCGGGCTGGTGATCGACGTCCGTCCCATGAAGTCCGTTAGCGTGGACCCGGAAGCCAGGACGGTGACGGCCGGCGGAGGGCTCACGTGGGGCGAATTTGACCGGACCACGCAGCAGCACGGATTGGCGGTCACGGGTGGCCGGGCATCGACCACCGGCGTCTCCGGCTTTACGCTCGGCGGCGGCTCGGGGTGGCTGGAGCGCGCCTATGGCTTCGCCTGCGACAACCTCCTCTCCGTAGACCTGGTTACCGCTTCCGGTGATTTGGTGACGGCGAGCGAACACGAGAATCCGGAACTCTTCTGGGCCTTGCACGGTGGCGGAGGCAACTTCGGTGTGGCTACGTCCTTCACGTTCCAGTTGCACGATCTGGGCCCGACAGTCATGGCGGGATTGACACTGTTCCCCGGCGAGGCCGCGACGGAGCTGTCCAGGGCCTACCGACAACTGGCACTGGACGCACCGGATGAGGTTGGCACAGCGCTCGTGTATCTGACGGCTCCGCCTGAAGAGTTCGTTCCGGAGGACATGGTGGGCAAGCTGGCCGTGGGCATGGCCTATGTGTACGCCGGGAACGTGGAGGCGGGCGAAGAGCACGCGAAGCCCTTCAAGGAACTGGGCCCGTCGGTGGACCTGATAGGTCCCATGGGCTACGCCGATTTCCAGTGCATGATCGACGATCCTCCGGATCACTACAACTACTGGAGCGCCGATTACCACGACCAACTCAGCGACGAGGCGCTGGACATCCTGGTGGACTCCGCCCGAAGGCTCCCGGGTGCGCATTCACAGCAGCTCATCGGTCGCTGGGGAGGTGCGGTGGCCGGTCCTGCGGCGGCGAACACCCCGCTGCTGAACCGTGGAGCCGCCTGGGTCAGCCATCCATTCGGCCTTGCGGAAACCCCGGAGGGCGGACAGGAAGCCAAGGCGTGGGTGAAGCAGTTCAGGCAGGACATCGCTCCCCATACGAGCGGCGGGGTATGGCTGAACTTCATCGGCGACGAGGGCCAGGACCGCATCATCGCAGCCTACGGCGAGCAAAACTACCGGCGGCTCTCCAAGGTCAAGGCACAGTTCGATCCCGACAACACGTTCAGGGGGAACCAGAACATCCTTCCGGCAGAGCACTGACACTCCTTCCCAGTTGCCGTGAACCCCACCGGCAAAGTTGCCTGTGGTCCGGGGCGGTGGTTGGCGGTAGACACGCCCCGATGGCCGGCAACTGGGAAGGATCGTCCGGGTTTGGCCTGGGACCCGGCTCTGGCCTGCGACGGCGCCGGGCCTCGGCCGCCGCGCTACCCGGCCTCAGCCGGCGCGCTCACCCTCACCCTCAGCCGCCGGATATCCGGGACTACACTTTGGCCATGGCCATCTACGTCGACCCTCCCCTTTGGCCCGCGCACGGCACCGTCTTCTCGCACCTGATCTCGGACAAGTCGCTGGATGAGCTGCATGCGTTCGCTGCGGCGGCAGGGGTTCCGGAGCGGGCTTTCGACGGCGACCATTACGATGTGCCCGAGCGCCGGTACGACGACTTGGTCAAGGCAGGTGCCATTCCCGTCGAAGCCCGGATCCTGGTCCGCAAACTCATCGCCAGCGGTCTGCGCATCCCGGCCCGCGAACGCAGCAAGGCCCTCACTGTGCCGCTGATGGAGCGCTGGAACAGCACGTATCCCGGCCACGAGGAACTCGGCTTGGAGTTGTTGGAACGTTGGGGCGAGGCCACCAGGAAGTACCACGGCCGCACGCATCTCCTGGCTGTCCTTGAAGCCTTGGACACCTTGACCGACCCAGCGTTACCCGCGCGCACTGTTGCCCTTGCTGCGTGGTTCCACGATGCCGTCTATGAGGGGGTTGCCGGGCAGGACGAGGAGGAGTCCGCCCGGCTCGCCGAAGACCGCCTGACCGCCGCCGGCTTGGCCCCCGGCGACGTGGCCGAGGTAGCGCGCCTGGTCCGGCTGACGGACAAGCACAGTCCCGAGCCGGGCGACCACGCCGGAGCCCTCCTCTGCGATGCGGACTTGTCCGTGCTCGGTGGCGACGATCAGTCCTATGCCAGGTATGTGGCGGCCGTCCGCGAAGACTACGCCCACGTCAGCGACGCCGATTTCGCGAAGGGGCGTGCCGCCGTCGTGCGTCACCTGCTGGGCCTGGACCCGCTGTTCCATGGCGACCGCGCAAAGGCCCTGTGGCTGGACGCGGCCCGTCGTAACCTCGCCGCGGAACTGGCCTGAGCGAACCCCGAAGACCGGACCGGGAGCGCCGCAACGGCAACCGTCGTCTTCGGTGCGAGCGTTGCTTCGGGCTATTGGATCAGCCCTACACTAAGAGGTGTGACCTCCTACCTCCATGTGCCACAGGCCCGCCCATCCATTGAACACGTCCTCGCAGTCCGCGGCGTCGGAGGCTACCGGCAGTACCGAATCCCTGCACTGGCCGTCAGCACGGCGGGGACTGTCCTGGCGGCATATGACGGCAGGCCCAATCTGGACGACCTGCCCAACACCATCGATTTGCTGCTCCGCCGCAGTAGGGACAGCGGCGCCACATGGGGCGAACAGCAAGTGGTCCGCACCGGCACGGGGCTGAACGGCTACGGCGATCCCAGCCTCCTGGTTGATGCGGACACAGGACGGATCTTCATGTTCCACGCCGCCGGAACGCACGCCGGATTCTTCGAAGCGGTCGCCGGACTCGAGCCGGACGACGACGTCCAACATGCCGACGTCAGCTATTCAGACGACGACGGCGGGACCTGGCATCACCGGCGGCTCACCTCATCGCTCAAGCCGGTTCACCGTGGTACCACCGGGTTGTTCGCCGCGGCCGGCCAAGGCATCCAGATACACACCGGACCGTTCAAAGGACGCTTGGTACAGCAGTACGTCCTCTTGGTGGACGGGGAAATCATGGCCGCCTCCGCCCTCAGCGACGATCATGGAGAAACCTGGACGCTCGGTGCGCTGATCGGCACGGGTCCAGCCGGAATCGGGCCCAACGAGAACAAGGTGGTATGCCTTGCCGACGGGCGCTTGCTGCTGCACTCCCGGGCCACACCATGCCGCCTCGCCGCAATCTCGGAGGACGGCGGACTGACTTGGGGACCCTTGACGCCGGTGCCGGACCTGCCCGACCCGAGCGACAACGGATCCCTCACCAGGTTCGACGGCATGCCTCTCGTCCAGTTGCCGTCCGAGCCCGATACCTCGCATTGGCTCATCGCCACCAACAACCAGGACCCCCATCTTCGTCGCAACACCGTGCTCAGCCTCTCCCCGGACAATGGGGCCACGTGGCCGGCCAAGCTGGTGCTGTGCGAGGGCAGTTCCGCATACTCCACGGCCACGCGGCTTCCCGATGGCACCATCGGCATCCTCTACGAGCGCCAGGGATACCGCGAGATTGTGTTCGCTTCGATTCCTGCGGAACAGCTGGTCTCCCAACTCGCGTCCGCTCCGGATACCCTGCCCTGCGCAGAGAATCCGCTCAACTTCCGCATGGAACTCCGCTCCATCACCCCGGGCAGGCCCGAAAACTGGCAGAACGCCGGTGCCTTCCACGTCATACCGTCAAACAGCGACGGCGAGTGGGACGTCCAGACGTGGAAGGAAATCGGCCAAGGCTACGCCGGCCAGGACCAGGTACTGGGCACGCGCGAAGCACAGGACCTCAACTACGGCGCCATCATTCCCGGGTACAAGGCCGGGGACATCCTGGCCTTCACCGGACGCGTCCGCAACAGCGGCACTGAGCCGCTTGCCGACGTCGTACTTCTCGGACCGCACCTGGGCAATTTCCCGGCCACCCGCCTGGAGCCGGGCGAGCATTCCCTCTACTTCACGCCGAGTTACACCATCACGGAATCGGACCTGCTGGCGGACACGCTGGAGCTCACGTTCGCGGTGGAGTCCGACGGCGGGAGGTTCCGTTCGGAGCGACGCTTCCGGTTCGGGCTGCGCACCGGAAGCGTTGATGCCTCGTAGGGCCTGTCGCCTCAGCGGTAGGTGCTGACGAACGGACGGTTGGTGGGCACGATCTGCTTGCCGAGCGGCATCAAGGAAACCGGGATCAGCTTCAGGTTCGCGATGGCCAGCGGGATTCCGATGATCGTCAGGGCCATGGCCACCGCGGTGACCACGTGCCCGATCGCAATCCAGATGCCCGCCACCAACAACCAGATGACGTTGCCCAGCAAGGCGAACACTCCGCTGCCGCCGGGCTTTTCCACCACCATCTGGCCGAACGGCCACAGGCAGTACGCACCGATGCGGAATGAGGCAATGCCCCACGGAATGGTCACGATGAGGACGCAGCAGATGATGCCCGCGGCGAAATAACCGAGTGCCAGCCAGAAGCCGCCAAAAACCAGCCAAATGATGTTGAGCAGAGTTTTCATAGTCACCATTCTCTCGTGCCGGACCGTCCAATAGCCTAGGGGTCTGCCCTGACTCGCCCCTGACTTTCCTCTCTCACCAAACACCCCCTCCCCCCGGACCCTCTCTCACCAAACACCCCCTCCCGGCGGACCCTCTCTCACCAAACACCCCTCCCCCGTGGACGCTCTCTCTGTGCTCACTGCGGAGCGGCCAAGATGACAGAGCGTTCCGAGTTTCGGGCGATTTGGTGATAGCGCGTCGGTTTTGGCCGGGCTTCGACCTAGACTCGGTCCCATCGGCGCCGCCTGTGATGCGCCGCTGTATCCATGAACCACCCACGGAGGACCACCATGAGCACAGCACAGCACACCCTCAGTCTGTCCCGCGATTTCGACGCCCCGCGGGAGAAGGTGTTCCAGGCTTGGATGGAACCGGACCAGCTCACGAAATGGTTTGGACCCGTGGAAGTAGATGCTCCGAGGGAAAAGATCATCGTCGAACCGAGAGTCGGTGGAGTCTGGCAGGTTGTCATGGCATGGACGGATGAGAACGGTCCCCAAGAGGCCCCCATTGAGGCCATCATTACGCAACTGGACGAACCGGGCTTGCTGGTCGCAACGGCCAAAGCCGCCCCGGACGCCGACCACGAATACGAAGAGATGCATCTCGAATTCGAAGATCTGGGCGGCAGCCGCACCCGCATGCACCTGACCCAGGGGCCCTTTGCATCGGAAGAGTGGGTGGAAATGACGCGAGACGGCTGGGGCACCTCATTCGACAAGTTGGATGCAACGCTGGGATAACCGCGAGAGCGCCCTCCAAAACGGGCGACTCGGTGAGAGAGCGTCCCGAAAAACGGGCGACTCGGTGAGAGAGCGTGCCGAAAAACAGGCGATTCGGTGAGAGAGCGTCCTCAAAAACAGGCGATTCGGTGAGAGAGCGTCCTCAAAAACGGGCGGTTCGGTGAGAGAGCGTCGGAGGGGACGGGGAGAGGGGGCGGGGGGAGAGAGGGGGGTTAGGCCTTGGCGGCTTCGACGAAGGCTCGCACTTTGGCCAGGTCCTTCACCCCGCGGGAGGACTCGACGCCCGAGGACACGTCCACCCCCCAGGCACCGGCCGCGGAAGCAGCGGCGGCAACGTTGCCGGGTTCCAGTCCACCGGCAAGCAGCCAGGAACGGCCTTCCAGACCCTTTCCACGCACGGAGGCGTAATTCCAGGCCTCCCCCGAACCAGGCACGGCGGCGTCGATCAGGAAAAGCTCCTCGCCCAGATCACCGAACTCTTCCGGGGAGGCACCCATGGTGACTGCCCGGATGAGCCGCAACCCGGCGTCGTGCACTGCCTCAACGTCGGCCGCAGTCCGGTGACCGTGCAGTTGAACCCATGACAGGCCTGCCGCCTGTGCGAGGGCAATGGCATGGGCAGCGGTCTCGTGGCGGAAGACGCCGACAGCCGCAATGTCGGAGGGCACCAACGGCAGCAACGAACGGACGGTCTCCGGGCTGACTTCGCGGGGGCTGGCGGTGAGGACGAAACCCACCGCGTCGGCGCCGGCGGAGACGGCTTCGCGAACGGATTCGGGCGTGCTCAAACCACACACTTTAACGAACATTCCGTGCCTCCAGCCGCTACGCGCCCAACAATCCTCTTATGACGTTAGCAAGTCACATGGTCCATTGTTGAACCGCGCCGGACCACTACGCTGGTCGGATGGAGATCATCCGCTTTGCCGACATCCATCCCGAACCGTGGCGCAACGGGGGCGGTGTGACCCGCGAGATCGCGAGCCACCCGAAGGCCGCGTCGGCGCAGGATGGCGCGTGGGACTGGCGGCTCAGCATCGCCGACGTCTCCAAAGCCGGCGACTTCTCCAATTTCCCGGCCATGGAACGGGTCCTGACCATCATTGATGGCGACTTGATGCTCCTGACCGTCGACGGCACCGAGCACCCCTTGGAGAAGTACCGGCCGTTCCGTTTCTCGGGCGAAGCCCCGTCCTCGGCAACGCTGCCCACCGGCGACATCCGGGACCTCAACATCATTGCCCGCGCCGACAAGTTCAAGGGCTTCGCGTCGATCGTCGAGCTTTCCAAGAAGCGCCCGCATCCCGTCTTTGAGGGCCAGTTCGCGGTTCTGCTGGAGGGCAAAGCCAGCGTTGTGCCCGGCGCGGCAGCAGAGGAAACGCCCGACGACGGCGCCGAGCCGGCTGCCGTCGTGGAGGAACCGGTGGATCTCTCCCGCTACGACACAGTGGTTGGCTCCGATGTCCGGAGCCCCGAAATCTCCGGCCGCGGGTTCGTGGCCGTCATATCCATCGACCACGTCTGAGTGGTGACTTTTGCCACCAGAGGTGGCCACCCCGTGGGTGAGTTGCTAGCCTAGGGATCAAGGTTCCGCTCTGGGACCTCCGGACGACGGTTCAGTACCCGGCACGCGACAAGACTGGCCAAAGGAAAAGTCATGTCGTGGTTGATCCTCATTCTTTCCGGAGCGCTTGAGGCCGTCTGGGCCGCAGCCCTCCACCGTTCCAAGGGCTTCCGCAAGCCCGTTCCCACCATCGTTTTCCTGGTTTCGGTCATCGCCAGCACCGGCGGTCTCGCGATCGCCATGCAATCCATTCCCACGGGCACGGCTTATGCGGTGTGGGTGGGCGTCGGTGTGGTGTTGACCTCCGCTTACGCCATGGTCACCAAGGTTGAACGTCCGACGGCGGCCCGCCTCCTGCTGCTCGCAGGCATCGGCGCGTGCGTGGTTGGCCTGAAGGTGGTGGCGTAGCCATGACCGCGAACACGAATCGTGACACTGCAGCTACTCCGGAGACGGGAGCGGCGAAGTCCGAGCAGGCGAAGTCCGAGCAGGCGAAGTCCGGCATTTTCTGGATCATCCTGCTTGCATCGGCCATCCTCGAGGCCGTGTGGGCAACTGCGTTGGGGCTCTCCAACGGTTTTACCCAGCTTGTTCCAACACTAGTCTTCGCTGTGACAGCAACACTGAGCATGATCGGTCTGGGCATTGCTGTGAAACGCATTCCCCTGGGCACGGCCTACGCCGTGTGGGTGGGCATCGGCGCAGCGCTGACTGTTGGCTGGGCCATGATTACCGGTGTTGAACCGGCCAGCCCGTTGAAGCTGCTGTTCATCGCGGGAATCGTTGGCTGTGCTGCGGGTTTGAAGGCGCTGCCGGCAGAGAAACCTGTAGCCAAGGCCGAATAGCGGCCACTCCCTGCGCTCCATTTCGATGGCTCGCTGCGCATCATGCCGCTCGCACGGCACAGTGCGCAGCGGGCCATCGAATCGGCCCGGCGAGAGCGGGCGAGGCCCGGCGAGAGCGGGCGGTGCTCACATGAGACGCAGGAATACCCCAGCGCGCCCTCGGGTTCACGCCTTCAAGAGCACACGAACGCATTGGAGACCTTCATGAACGCAGTTCAACTCGGCGGCGGCCTCACCGTCAGCCCACTCGGGTTTGGCGGGATGGCACTCACCCCGGTTTACGGCGGCATCGAGCCCGGGGAAGGCTTGAAAACCCTCCGGCACGCGGTGGATGCCGGTATCACGTTCATCGACACCGCCGATGTCTATGGCGCGGGAAGCAATGAAGAACTCGTAGGCAAGCTCCTCAAGGAACGCCGCGACGAGATCCAACTGGCCACCAAATTCGGAATTGAGGGCAACCCCGCGGACGGGTACACGGGCGTCCGCGGGGATGCTCCCTACGTCAAGCAGGCGGCCGAGGCGAGCCTCCGCCGCCTGGATACTGACGTGATTGACCTCTACTACCTGCACCGCCGCGACCTCCGCGTTCCGATTGTGGAAACCGTGGAGGCCATGGCGGAGCTGGTCCGTGAGGGCAAGGTCCGGCACCTGGGACTGTCCGAAGTGACAGCCGAGGAACTCCGGCAAGCACATGCCGTGCATCCCATTGCCGCGGTCCAGAGCGAATGGTCCATCTGGAGCCGGGATGTTGAACAGCACGTTGTTCCTGCAGCCAAGGAACTGGGGGTTGGCTTCGTGCCGTATTCACCACTGGGCCGCGGCTTCCTCACCGGAACCGTGAACGCAAGCGACCTGGGCGAGAACGACTTCCGCCACAAGATCCCACGCTTCGGCGAAGGTGCCCTTGATGCCAACCAAGCCGTGGTGGCAGCGGTCCGCCACGTAGCCGGAGAATTGGACGCAACTCCCGCCCAGGTGGCGTTGGCTTGGCTGCTCGCACAAGGCGAACGCCTCGGCATCCCCGTGGTTCCCATCCCCGGCACGCGCAAAACGCAGCGGATCGACGAGAACCTGGGTGCACTGTCGCTTAACTTGGGCGAAGCGCACCTTGAGGTGCTCGACCAAGCCGCGAACGCCGTCGTGGGTTCACGCTCCGCCGACCCCAAGTGGGTGTCGCAAGGCCGCGAAGCCAACAACGTAGGCTGAATCCATGGACTCGCTTATTCACTCACTGCGTGAGGTCACCATCCGGAGCATTTCGGTCAGCGAAATGAACAATAATGTGTACCTGCTGACGTCCAAGTCGACCGGGGCGCAGTTGTTGATCGACGCCGCCGACGACCTTCCGGCCATCCAGCAACTGCTGGCCGAATCGGCTGACGACGCGTCCGAGCCCACCAAGCTGCTCCGGATCGCCACTACCCACCAGCACTGGGACCACGTGAGGGCACTCCCGGAACTGGTGAAGGTTGCCGGGGCAACCACCTCTGCAGGAGCGGACGACGCCGATGCGTTGCCCGTTCCGGTGGATGTCCGCCTTGGTCACGGGGACGTTGAGCGGTTCGACGACTTCGAGATCCGGGCGGTCCACCTGCGCGGGCACACGCCTGGTTCGATCGCGTTCGTTTATCAGGATCCGGAAGGGCCGGCCCACATCTTCAGTGGCGACTCGTTGTTTCCAGGCGGCGTCGGCAACACACAGAACGATTCCGCACGCTTCACGTCACTGTTGAACGACGTAACGGAACGGCTGTTCGACGCCTACCCGGATGACACGGTAGTCCACCCTGGACATGGGCTGCCCACCACGCTCGGCGCTGAGCGGCCACACCTTGAGGAGTGGCGCGCCCGGGGCTGGTGATCCCCACACTTGCGGGGCCTGCTCTACGCGCTATTCCTCGCGGATAGAGCGTTGAGCGGGCCTCACAACGTTGGGACCTGAACTTGCGCGGCCTGCTCTGCGCGCCATTCCTAACGGATAGCGCGCAAAGCGGGCCTTCCAAAGCAGGGCCCACGCAGGCAGGGTTCCCTGGCCGAGCTTGCGAGTCGAGGGAGCCTGCGGGGACCTAGCGGCCGCGGCGTTCGTTCGACGCCGGAGCCGAGGCACGGCGCGGACCACTGCGGGCCGGACGACCCGAGCCGGATCCCCCACGACCCGAGTTTCCGGAGTTCCCCGAACCGTACGAGCCACCCGAAGTACCGCCAGTGTTCGACGACCACACGGCCTTGTTTCCGCTGCTGCGCGTCGTTGTGGTCGATGCGGAACGCGGAGCCGAAGCCGAACGCTGTCCACCGGTTGCACGCTGGCCCGTTGCCGGACGCCCGCTGCGGCCGTTCTGCCCCTGCGAGCCGGGAACGTCGTTGCGGTGCGTGGCACCCGACTTGCCGCGACCGCGTGAGTTGCGGGCGACGTCGTCGTTCATTGCTGCGCGGCGCTCGGCACGCGGGAGGTCCGTGCGCACCGGCTCGGCCGCAACCTTGCCGCGTCCACCACGGCCGCCACGGCCACCAGCGGTGGGTGCAGCCTGGCCGGAACGGCGGGCGCGCTTGCGCTGGGCGTTGGCGCCGGTGGACGTTCCGCCGCCCTGCTGCGGGAGCTTGGCCGCGAGCAGCGCGGCGCGGGTGCGGGGATCCACCTTGTCCGCAACCTCACCCACGAGCTCGGCGACCAGCGGGGAGCTGGCGGTAACGCGTTCGAACGACACATCCACACCCGCTGCGCGCATGAGCTTCTTGACGTCCTGCTGCTGGTCCGGGAGGGTCAGCGTGACCACGGTGCCGTCGGAACCTGCGCGGGCCGTACGGCCGGAGCGGTGCAGGTAAGCCTTGTGCTCTGTGGGCGGGTCCACGTGGATGACGAGTTCGACGTCGTCAACGTGCACACCGCGGGCTGCGACATCGGTGGCCACCAGGACGCGCACGTCGCCGCTGGAGAACTCGGCAAGGTTGCGGTCGCGGGCGTTCTGCGACAGGTTGCCGTGCAGGTCAACGGCGGGGATACCGGCATCCGTGAGGGTCTTTGCGAGCTTCCGGGCGTGGTGCTTGGTGCGCATGAAGAGCACGCGGCGGCCTGCGCCGGAGGCCAGTTCGACGATGAGCTGCTTCTTGACGGTCTGGTCATTGACCACGAACACGTGGTGTTCCATGGTGGTCACCGCGGCCTGCGGATCGTCCACGGAGTGGGTCAGCGGGTTGGACAGGTAACGGCTGACCAGCTTGTCAACGCCGTTGTCCAGCGTTGCCGAGAACAGGAGTCGCTGGCCCTGCTTGGGGGTCATGTCCATGAGCTTCTTGACCACGGGGAGGAAGCCCAGGTCCGCCATGTGGTCGGCCTCGTCCAGCACGGTCACCTCGACGGCTTCGAGGGTCAGGATGCGCTGGCGGATCAGGTCTTCGAGGCGGCCGGGGCAGGCGATGACGATGTCCACGCCGGCACGCAAGGCCTTCTCCTGGCGAGCCTGGGAGATGCCGCCGTAGATCACCGTGGTGTTCAGGCCCATGGCCTTGGCCAGCGGCTCAACCGTGGCGTTGATCTGGGTTGCCAGCTCACGGGTCGGCGCGAGGACCAGGCCCATGGGGCGGCCCGGCTTGCGGAAGTAGCCGGCTTCCCGCTCGGCAAGGCGTGCCACCAGCGGGATGGCGAAAGCGATGGTCTTGCCGGAGCCGGTGCGGCCACGGCCCAGGACGTCGCGGCCTGCCAGCGTGTCCGGCAGGGTCTTGACCTGGATGGGGAATGCCTCTTCGATGCCGTTTGCAGCGAGGGATTCGACGATTGCCTTGGGCGTGCCAAGGGCAGCAAAAGTAGTCATGTACTTCATGTCTTTCGGGCGGTGTCCAGTGACGGACATCGGCCCCCGACGCCGGTTGGGCCAGGGGTTCGCCGAGGAAAAGTCAGGTGGTCTACCGGTTCGCTGCAGCAGCGTTGGCCGGGACCAAATGGAACGCGTTCATCGACGCAGGATGTGCCTCTCACATGAAAAATGCCCTGCATTTGCGCTCTTTCGAGCCAACATTCAGGGCGTCACCGCACATCAAGTGATCCCATTCTAGCAGTGTTTGAGGGTCACTCCTTGCAGCGGGCACCCAACTGGGGGACAGCAAACGTTCTTCTGAGCCCTCAGTGCAACGTTTGCTGTCCCTTAGTTGGGCTGGGTGAGGGAGAGCTCGGGTTCGCCGTCCCGGGCACCGGATGACACCGTGCGGGCGGCGACCCGCGGGGCCACCACAACCCCGACGACGGCGATGATCGCCGTCAGTGCGAAGACCGCCGCAAACGAGTCCGTCGTCGTAAATGCCGCGAAGACCAGTCCCGTGGTGGCGAGCGACAGGGCCCCACCGAGGGAATCTGAGATGGACATCGCAGCACTGTTGAAGCCTTGGTTGGCCGGGGTGGAGAGGGCAAGGGTCATGACGCTCAGCCGCGGGTACATGAGGCCCATGCCAAAACCGGCGAACAGCCAGCCGGCAATGGCGATTACGGGCGTGAGGCTCAGTGCGGCCGTAACGAAGGCAAGCGCAATGGCCGCCAACACCAGGATGGCGCCCGCCCTCACAGCAAACGCGTCAGCCAACCGGGAACCAAGGCGGCCCTGCAAAGCAGAGGCGCTCGCCCATGCCAGCGCCGCACCCGTGAGGGTCAACCCGGCGAAAGTTGGCGTGAAGGCGTACCGCTCGGTCAGCAGGTACGGCAGGTAAACCTCGGCGCCAAAGAACGCCGCTGACGCGAGCCCACGGGACAGGATGACGCTGGGAAGCCCCCGCCGTGCCGTCAGGGTCCCGCGCGGAACCAGCGGACGCACGGCGATCAGCGCGAGGACAAGCGCGACGGCGGCAATCGCCACGCCGAATCCTGGAACCTCCGCGGACAGGTTCAGTGCCAGGACAGTCAGGGCGGCCAACGCAGCCCACCCAATGCGTCCGAAAGCCCACGGCACGGGTTCCTTGGCGTCGACCGACGCCATGCCCCGCATGGCCGGCACCACCATGGCCAGCGCGGGAATGACCAGTCCCACCACGCCCAGGAACACCCAGTGCCAGCTGCTCAACTGCGCCACCACACCCGCCGCGAAGGGCCCGACGAGCGAGGGAACCACCCAGGACGCGGCGAAGGCGGCAAAGATCTTGGCGTGCAGGGCAGGAGGGTAGATCCGTGCCACCAGGACATAGAGGGCCACGGTCATGGCACCTCCGCCAAGGCCCTGGACCAGCCTGCCGAGGACCAGCATCGGCATGGTGCTTGCCATGCCCGCGATCAGCAGGCCCACCACGAACAACCCTACGGAGGCGTAAAGCGGCGCCCGGGGACCCCGGCGGTCGGACCAATTGCCCGCACCCACCATGCCCATCACGCCCGTAGCCAAGGGACCGGCGAAAGCCAACGCGTACAGGCTGGCACCATCCAGATCCCTGCTGACCACCGGCATGACAGTGGTCACCGCAAGGGATTCGAAGGCACTCAGGAAGACGAGCGCGCACGTGCCCACGGTGGCCAAAAGGTAGGGACGGCGCAGAATACCGGCCGTTGAAGTGTCAGGGGTCATGCACGCTACCCTAGAACCTAAACTATTGTTGAGGTCAATTCACACGCCGCTGGAGGTTGGATCATGCCGCAGGTATCCGGCGACGCGCACCGGGCCCTCACCGTAGGCGAGCTGTCCGAGCGCAGTGGAGTCTCTGCGTCGGCCCTTCATTTCTACGAACGCAACGGACTCATCAGCGCCGAACGCACCCCGGGCAACCAGCGCCGTTATGCCCGCGAGACGCTCCGACGGGTGGCGTTCATCAAGACATCGCAGCGGGTGGGCCTGCCGCTGAAGGACATCCGTGAGGCCCTGGATTCCTTGCCCAACAGCCGGACGCCCACCAAACGCGACTGGACCAGGCTGTCCCTGCGCTGGCGGAAAGAACTCGACGAACGGATCGCCGCGCTGCAGCACCTGCGGAACGATCTCGATGGCTGCATCGGCTGCGGATGCCTGAGCCTGAAATCGTGCACGCTGCAGAATCCCTCGGACGAACTCGGGGTAGGCGGTGCGGGCGCCCAGCGCTGGAACGCACCCAACTGACTGGCAGTTGTGGTTGTTCCCAGCTGAGAACAACAACAACCGCCAGTCAGATTTTGCCAGAACAGCAACAGGTGTTGCGCACCCTTGCCGGCGACCGGCACGCTTGGGTCATGGCTGAACACACTCACGACGGCGGCACCCACCAACACGCGCACACTCACGACGGCGGAACCCACCAACACGGCGACCAGCAGGGTCGCTTGAACCTCCACGAGGACGCGGACAACGCCGTGGACATGTGGGACGGCATGTACCGCGAGCGCCCGAAGATCTGGAGCGGCAACCCCAACGCCCAATTGGTGACAGAAACCAACGGCCTGGAACCGGGCACGGCGTTGGACCTTGGCTGTGGCGAGGGCGGCGACGCCATTTGGCTCGCGAAGCAGGGGTGGCAGGTCACGGCCATGGACGTTTCCACCGTGGCCCTGGAACGCGGAGCCGGGCACGCAGTGGACAACGGCCAGCAGGACCGGATCACCTGGCAGCAGCAGGACCTGGCTGACTGGACTCCCGAGCCGGTCTTCGACTTGGTCTCGGCACACTTCCTCCACTCCCCCTTGCTGCCCTGGCAGGACTCCACCTCAAAGGCAGCGGCTGCGGTTGCACCGGGTGGCACGCTCCTGATCGTTGGGCACCACCCGCACGGACTGGCCCCATGGGGTCACCACCACGAACCGGGAATGTTCTTCACGCCGGACGAGCTGGCGGAATCGCTCGGCCTGGAACAGGGTCCTTGGCTTATTGACGTCCTGGAAGCCCGGGAGCGGACCATCGACGATCCCGACGGCAACCCCGCAACAATCCTTGACACGGTCCTGCGGGCGACGAAGAAGCCCTAGCGAACCGGGAGCCGCCCGGCCTCGGTTCGCTCCGAACACCGCCGCGGCACTCGGCTTCCCAGCCGCCCGGGGCACTGCCAGCCCAAGCGTCGCCGGACCGAGGCACCCAAGCCGCGCTCCGGCGTCGTACCTAAACAGCCTCCGGCAGCAGTTCGCGGTAAGGTGCCACCACCGTTCCCGTGGCTGTGGAGTCCGGGTTGAGCATCCAGCCGACGCGTTTGGCCGTGTTGAGCATGACCACGCTTTCCACCAGCTCAACGCCGGGGATGCGCTGCTGGATGGCGAGTTCCATCTCCATGACCTCGGCCAAAGTGCGCAGCCACATGATCATGGTGAAGTTGGTCCGCCCCGTGGTGGAGGCTGAGAAGCGGACGTTCCTGATGGCGCGGAGCTCGGTGGCGGCGGCCTCGTGCTGGCCGGCGGGGACGTTGGCGAACCATTGGACGGTGACGGGGTAGCCGGAGAATTTCTGTGCGATCTCGCAGCGGAAGGACAGCATCCGGCTGGCGAGTACCCTGCCCAGTTGCCGCTGGACCGTAGCTGGGTGGCGGCCGAGGGCACGCGCAATCTCGGCGGCGGAGGCGCGGCCGTCCCGGGCCAGGAACGGAATGAGGGCCAGGTGGCTTTCCGGGAGCGGGACCACAATGGCGTCCGGCGCCGAGGGGTTGGCCGACTCAGGGCCGGCGAGCGCGCGGATCGCTTGCTGTTCGGCTTTGCTCAGCACGTTGAGCCGCCAGGCGTAACCGCTCGTGTGGATGCGCGTGCAGAGGGACGTGTGGTACTTGGTGAGCCCGCGGACTTCCTTTAGCCGGGGCAGCAGGCTGGTGCTGAATTCGTCCAGATCCTGGGTGATCACCGTCAGAGTGAGGTCACGGTTGCTTGCCGCTTCCTCCACGGTGATGACCTCGGGAAGCTCGGCGACGGCAGCTGTAACCTGCGGCCGAAGGTCCATGTCGCAATCAATATCCACCATGGCCAGGCACATGTTCTTGGGGTCGCCCATGAGGTGGGCGGTGGTCCACGCTGCGCCGACCGCCCGGAGCCGGTCCCATCGCGCGGCCAGGGTGGTGGCGTGGACGCCCAGGACATCACCGGCGTCGGACCAGCTGATCCGCGGTGAAATCTGCAGGGCGTTGATGAGGCGCAGATCTTCTTCACTGAGTTCCATGGGTACATTCTCCCGCAATGATGCACGAATCCTGTGTCCTGTGCCTGAAAATGCAGATTTCCAGATGTTTCAGGATCTGTGAATCAGGTCACCACAGAATGGCATGAGGAAGCAATCGCCGAGCACCACAGGAGAACACATGACCATCGCCGCCGACGCCAAGGAACTGCAGGAAGACATCGTTCGCCTCCGCCACGACCTCCACCGCGAACCGGAGATCGGCCTGCAACTCCCCCGCACGCAGGAAAAGGTGCTCAAGGCGCTGGACGGACTCCCGTACGAAATCACGCTTGGTAAGGACACGACGTCGGTCACCGCGGTTTTGCGCGGCGGCGCGGCCCACGCTTCGGCCGAGAAGCCGGTGGTCCTCCTGCGCGCCGATATGGACGGACTGCCTGTCCAGGAAACCACCGGCGTTGATTACACCTCGCGGTTGGACGGCGCGATGCATGCGTGCGGACATGATCTCCACACCTCCATGCTTGCCGGGGCGGCCACCTTGTTGGCAGAACGGCGGGACCAGTTGGCCGGCGACGTTGTGCTGATGTTCCAGCCCGGCGAAGAAGGATTCGACGGTGCGAGCTACATGATCAACGAGGGCGTCCTGGATGCCGCGGGCCGCCGTGCGGACACCGCCTACGGCATGCACGTTTTCTCCTCGCTGGAACCGCACGGCCAGTTCGTCACCAAGAACGGCGTGATGCTCAGTTCTTCCGACGGCCTGGTGGTCACCGTCCTCGGCGCGGGCGGCCACGGCTCGGCGCCGCACTCGGCTAAGGACCCCGTGACTGCCGCCGCTGAGATGGTCACGGCCCTTCAGGTCATGGTCACCCGGCAGTTCAATATGTTCGATCCCGTGGTCCTCACGGTCGGTGTGCTGCACGCAGGCACCAAGCGCAACGTCATCCCGGAGACCGCCCGCATCGAAGCAACCATCAGGACCTTCTCCGAGGACTCGCGGCAGAAGATGATGGTTGCAGTACCCAAACTGCTCAAAGGCATCGCATCGGCCCACGGTTTGGAGGTGGACGTGGACTACCAGCAGGAATATCCCCTCACCATCAACGACGAGGATGAGACGAACACGGCCGAAAAGGTCATCGCCGGAATGTTCGGTGAATCCCGCCTCACCCGCATGGCCACTCCCCTGAGCGGCTCCGAGGACTTCTCCCGCGTCCTCGCCGAGGTTCCCGGAACTTTCGTGGGACTCAGTGCCGTTGCCCCCGGCGCCGACCACTCGACGTCGCCCTTCAACCACTCGCCGTACGCAACGTTCGACGACGGCGTCCTCACCGACGGTGCGGCGCTTTATGCCGAACTTGCCGTATCCCGCATCGCCACCCTTTCCGCCAACTAGCCCCACGGCCCCTTTGGAGAACCCCATGACCGCCACCGTTGGAACGTCCCCTGACGTCAAGGTCCACAAATCCCACCTGCGCACGCTCGTGGGCACCGGCATCGGCAACGCCGTGGAATGGTACGACTGGGCCATCTATGCCACTTTCTCGCCGTTCATCGCCAGTGCCCTGTTCAGCACCTCAGACCCAACCTCGGCCGTGCTGTCCACGTTGGCGATCTTCGCCGTCGGATTCGTTGCCCGCCCGTTCGGTGGCTTCGTGTTCGGCTGGATCGGCGACAGGATCGGCCGCAAGACCTCCATGACCATCGCCGTCGCGCTCGGCGCAGTGGGCAGCCTCCTGATTGGCATCGCCCCTACCTTCGCTGCCGTTGGCGCCTTCGCATCCGTGATGCTGCTGGTGGCCCGCCTCATCCAGGGCCTGGCGCACGGTGGTGAGTTGCCGTCGTCGCAAACGTACTTGTCCGAGATGGCACCCAAGGAAAAGCGTGGATTCTGGGCCACCCTCATCTACACCTCCGGCACCGCCGGCATCCTGGCGGGCACGTTGCTCGGCGCGATCCTCACGGCCGTCCTGAGCAAGGACGACATGAGTGCTTGGGGCTGGCGTATCCCGTTCCTGATCGGTGGCGCGTTGGGCGTCTACGCCCTGATCATGCGCTCCAAGATGAAGGAAACCGAGGCGTTCGAGGCCGAGGCTCCCAAGGAGAAGCGTGCCCCCATGTGGCCGCAGATCGTCAAGTACCGCAAGCAGGCGCTGCAGGTCATCGGCCTGACCGTTGGGCTCACGGTGGTCTACTACATCTGGGGCGTCGTGGCACCGAGCTACGCAGCAACCGCCTTGAAGATGGACCGCGGCGCGGCTCTCTGGGCCGGCGTGATCGCCAACGTCGTGTTCATTGCAGCCCTGCCGTTCTGGGGCAAGCTGTCCGACCGGATCGGCCGCAAGCCCGTCCTGATCATGTCCTCCGCCGGCTCGGCCCTGCTCCACTTCCCCATGACGTGGCTGCTGAAGGATTCCCCATGGCAGCTCGCCGTGTCCATGTCCGTGATGTTGTTCTTCATCGCAGGAAGTGCCGCCATTGTTCCGGCCGTGTACGCCGAGCTGTTCCCCACGCACATCCGCACTGTGGGCGTCGGCGTTCCGTACTCCATCTGCGTCGCCGCGTTCGGTGGCACGGCTCCGTACCTGCAGACGTGGCTGGGCACCATCGGCCAGGGTTACCTGTTCAACGTGTACGCCGTGATCCTGCTGGTGCTGAGCATCGCGTTCGTGTTCACGATTCCTGAGACGAAGGGCAAGGACCTGACCGTCTAGGCTCTCCCAAGTAGGGGACAGCTCCTGTCGCTATGAGCCCTCATAGCGACAGGAGCTGTCCCCTACTTGGGTTAAACGAAGCGGTCGCGGCCGGCCCGGTACCCGAAGAATGCCGCGAGCGAACCGACCACCAGGAACAGGATTCCGGCGGCAGCAAAACCACCTGTTGCCTGGTGAAGCTGGCCCACCATCAAGGTGCCGGTGGAACCCACTCCGTACCCGACGCCCTGCATCATTCCAGACAGGTGGGCGGCCGTGTGGGCATCCCGGGTGCGGACCATGATCATCGTCAGGGCCACCGCCGTGAGCGAACCCTGGCCCAGGCCAAGCAGCCCGGTCCAGAGCCAGATCAGCTCGGTTGGCCCAAAAATGCTGAGTGCGAAACCTCCGCCGGTCATCAACGCCACAACAGTGTTGATGGCCCGCTGATCCCTGAACCGTGTGGCCAGCGCCGGCGCAAACAATGAGCCCAGCATCTGCAGCACGATCGAGACCGACACCATCAAGCCGGCCGTGCCGCCATCAACGCCTCGCTCGCGCAGGATAGGCGCCAGCCACGCGAACACACTGAACGACATCATGGCCTGCAGCACCATGAACGCCGTCACCTGCCACGCCACCGCGGAACGCCACACGTTGACCCCGCCGTGCGTTGCTTGGTGCTTTATCGACGGTTGCCTGACGGCCAACGGCAGGAAAAGCAAAAGCACGACGGCGGCAGGCACCGCCCAGAACCACAGCGCCGAGGTCCAGTGGCCGGTTGCCGCAAAGACCGGATACGTGAAGCCCGCCCCGAGGGCTGCCGACGCGCAGATGGCTGTTGTGTAGAGCCCGCCCATGAGGCCCAGCCGGTGCGGGAAATCCCTTTTCACCACGCCGGGGAGAAGCACGTTGCACAGTGCGATCGCTGCGCCGCAGGCGGCCGTTCCCAGCAAGAGTGATGGCACATGGCCCGTTCCGGGGAGTTCGCTGGGCCGGATGAGGAGGCCCGCCGTGAGCACTGCCATGGCTCCCAGGAGCACCCGTTCAGCCCCGAACCTGCGGGCCAGGACCGGAGCAAGGGGTGCGAAGACACCGAGCAAGGTCACTGGCACGGTGGTCAGGACCACAACCGCCCAGCCCGGCAGACCGGCGTCGGACGTTATTTCCGGGAGCACAGCGGAAAAGCTGGAGAAGACCGTCCGCAGGTTGAGCCCGATGAGGATCAGGCAGACCGCCAGATACGCCAGGCCGCGTTTGCCTCTGAGTTCGGTGGGGGCTGCCGCGGGGTCGTCGTCGATCTCGGCATCCACCGCGACCTCGGGCAAGGAGCGTTTGTTCGCGGACATCTCTGGGCGCTGCGCTGATGAGGCGGGCTTCCCTGCGTTGGCGGGCTTCTGGGAGGAGGTCACACGTCCTATTCTGTCAGTCGGGCGCGAACGCAGTACTTTGGCTTGCTCACCTATTGTGGCGACCCTGGCCACAGACCCGGCGCTGCAGAGCCAGCGGGGCAACGTATTCTGGATAAGAGATGAGTGACACCCCAGAATCCCCGCGCCCCATTACTCCCGGTAGCCAGGCCTCCTTCGGAACCTACGGCGGCCGGCCGGTCAGCTTCGTGCGCCGCGGCACCCGTCTTCAGGGTCGCAGGCAGGCCGCCTGGGAAGAACACGCAGAGCGATGGGCCGTCCAGGTCCCGCGGCATGTAGCCAACACCTCGGTGCACCCGGAATACGTCTTCGACGCAGAGGCAGTGTTCGGGCGCAAGGCTCCCCTGATCGTCGAGGTTGGTTCCGGTTTGGGCGACGCCGTGGTCCACGCAGCGGAGCAGAACCCGGACAAGGACTTCCTGGCCGTGGAGGTCTACACCCCCGGGCTGGCCAACACCATCATGAAGATCAACGCTCGTGGGCTCACCAATGTGCGCGTGGTGGAAGCCAATGCTCCCGAGGTGCTGGAATCCATGCTCCCTGCCGGATCCGTCAGCGAACTCTGGGTGTTCTTCCCGGATCCGTGGCACAAGGCCCGGCACCACAAACGCCGCCTCATCCAGCCTGCCTTCGCATCCGTTGCGGCGAAAGCCCTCGAAAAGGGCGGCTACTGGCGCATCGCTACTGACTGGTCCAACTACGCCGTCCACGTCCGCGAAGTCCTGGCGGGCTCCACGGAATTTGAGAACATGCACGACGGCGAGCGCAGCGGCGAGGAGAGCCCGCTGACGCAAGTGTGGCAATCCGGCGTCGAATCCGTGGTGGGGGGTGCGCCGGTCAAGGAAGGCCGCGCCCCTGTCAGCACGGAGCACACCGGCCCGAATGAGGGCGTTGACCAGGAGGGCGGCTGGGCGCCACGGTTCGAGGGCCGCATCCGGACCAGTTTCGAGAACAAGGCGCATGAGGCCGGGCGCATGATCTTCGACCTCACGTACCGCAAGATCTAGCGAACGGATTTCGGGGGAACCATGAGCTACCAACCGCCGGCTGATTACTATCAGCAGCCGCCACGGACCCGGACACTTGGGTTGGGCGCAGGGATCACGAGCATCGTGGCCGCGGTGCTCTCGCCGGTGGCCGCAGTGGTGAGCATACCCTTGGGGATCGCGGCAGTTGCTTCGCAGATCAGCCGCTACAACCAAGGCAACGACGCGTGGTGGGTAGGCGCACTGGCTTTCGCTGCCTTGGCAGTCCTCCTGGCCGTGGTGTCCATGGTTTCCGGATTGATCGCCGTGTTCCGGTCCGGCCGCATGAATGCCGGACGGGTCACGGGCATCATCGGCCTGTCCATCATGGCTGTCAACGTGTTCGGCGTGGCATTCCTGGTCATCCTGTTGCTCGGTTCCGGGCAAGGTGCCTGACATGCCTCAAGTACGCGCAGAGAGGTTCATCCGGCTCGACCCGGAAACCACGTTTGCCCTTTCCCAGACCACGGGTGCGTTCCGGCTCAAATGGGATCCATTCATTTCGGCCCAGTCCTTTGTTGACGGTGCCAGGAGTGCAGGCAAAGGGGTGCGGACCAGAACGGTGTCCCGGATGGGGCTGACGATGGTCACGGAGTACGTCTCCTACACACCACCCCGCAACGTGGGAATGACCATGGTGGCCGGGCCGTGGTTCTTCGACAACTTCGGTGGCGGCTGGCGGTTCACTCCTGAGGGCGACGGCACCCGGGCTGTCTGGAAGTACACCTTCTCTTGCAAGCCGGCTTGGCTGGCGCCCCTTGCCGAAAAGGTGGGGCTGGTGGTGCTGGGCCGGGAAATCGAACGGCGCATCGAAGCGTTCGCCAAGGCGTGCGAGGACCCGGCACTCGTGGCCGAGCTGCACGCCGCATCACGGCACGGAAATTGATGCCACCGTCTTGTCCGAGTCGTCCCTCAACTCCACTCCCGCGATACCGGTCAGCTGCACGGGCGTGGCACCGGTGATCTTGATGCGCCCACTCGGCGTGGCCGTCCACCCGCAGGTCCGTTCCTCGGCACCGTCACGACCCTTCACCCACAGGTAAAGCGTCCCTTCCAGGGGCATGCTCCGGCCCTCAACGTCCAGCTCAGTCCCCCAGGTTTTCTTGACCATGCCCACGGTCAATTGCAGGCCATCGCCGGACTGTACGGAGTAGCTGGCGTCAGGCTTCTGCGGCTGGTTCAGGATCGGACCGGCCAGGACACCCACCGCGAGGCACGCCGCAGCCACGCCACCCACAACGGCCGCCCACCGCCGTCGTGATTTCCGCCTGCGGGCCGACAGGTCAACCAGGAGGGCCTGCGGAGCGGATTCCAAGGGTGTGAGCGGTTGCGTTGCGCCAGCAGTGGTGAGGGCGACGGCGTCCGCGGCGGGCACGGCGTCGAGCAGCGCGGGGAGGCTTTCGAGTTCCTCCAACTCCTTGCGGCACTCGGCACAACGCGTGAGGTGGTCCTCAAAGGCGCGGGCCTCGTCCGCTTCCAGGCCGCCCAACAGGTAAGCCCCCAGCAATTGGTGGACGGATTCGCCGTTCATTTCTCCACCCCCATTTCGTCAAGGATCGTTCGGAGGGCCTTCACTGCGTAAAAGGCCCGGGACTTCACAGTGCCCGCCGGAATGTTCAGCTGCAGTGCTGCTTCCGTGACGGTGTACCGCTGGTAGTGCAGGGCCACGAGCACCTCGCGGTGTTCGTGGCTGAGCCTCAGCAGCGCCTCCTCCATGAGCACGCGGTTGAGGAGTTCGTCCACACGTTCTGTGGCGCCTTGGTCCGGGAGGTCATGCTCGCCAGTTTCCGTGGGGCGCCGCTGGGCTTTCCGGTAATTGTCGATGATCACGTTCCTCGCGGTCCTGAAGAGGTAGCTGCGCAGGCTGCCCGTGATCTGAGGAGCGTGCTGCCACACCTTCAGGATGGTTTCCTGCACCACGTCGTCCGCCAGATGCGCATCGGGCGTGCAACTCAGGACGAAGCGTTTCAGGGCCGTGCCGTGGTCGCGGTAGATCGCTGCCACCACGTCCTCGTCCAACGGCATAGCCACCTCCTTCGCTTGTCACCCCGTACGACGCGTTTTACGCCCGCGCGGTTCACCCTTGAACCATTCTTCACCCCACGGCGTCGTACGGGTTAGCGCCGACCCGTCCGGCCGGCTCGTCATAGGAGCTAAGGATGAAAAAGCAACTCAGCCTGGGAATCGGGGCACTGGCCCTCGTGGCCGCTTTGGCAGGATGCGGCGGGAGTTCGGGATCCTCTGCGTCGGCGCCGCCGGCTTCTTCCGCTGCCGCTTCCTCGGCGGCGGCTTCGTCCAGCCCGGCCGCGGCCGCAGAGATGAAAGTGGCTTCTTCCAGCGCCGGCCAGATCGTGGTGGACAGCAAAGGAATGAGCCTCTACTTCTTCACCAAGGACGTCAAGGACTCGGGAACCAGCGCATGTACAGGAGCCTGCCTCGCGGCCTGGCCGGTATTTACGACGACGGCGGACGCCCCCACCGTTGACGGCGTCACGGGCACCGTGGGAACCATCGCGACGCCTGACGGGAAGAAGCAGGTCACGTTGAACGGGATGCCGTTGTACTACTACGCCAAGGACAAGGCCCCGGGCGACGTCACTGGCCAGGGCGTGAGCAACGTCTGGTACCTGGTGAGCCCAAGCGGCGAAATGATCAAGGGGGCCGCGAGCACGGGGTACTGAGTCTGGCCCGGCTACCCCGCCCTTCCCGCGCCGGGTTCGCGGGAACCCCTCCGTTCCCCGCCGAGTTCGCGGGAAACCTCCCCTGTCCGCATCGAGTTCGCGGGAAACCTGCCAACACCCCGGGAAATTTCCGGGGGTGCTGGCAGGTTTCCGGCGAACTGAGCGCAGGGACCGTCATCCGAGCGCCCGCAGAATGCGTTCCTTGAACGCCCGTTCCTGGAATAAGTCCTTCCATTCGATGCGAATGAAACGCCAACCATCTTCCATGAGGGCCTTCTCGCGACGCCTCTCCTGGAAGATGACCTCCTCGGTGGGTTTGTAGTCGAAGTATTTGGTCCGCCCATCAAACTCCAGCGCGAGCTTCTCCTCCTCCCAGGCGAAGTCCATCCGGTGCTCGCCTAGCCGGGTTCGCACCTTGAACTGCGGCTCGGGGAGCCTGATGCGCAGGCGTTGCATGAGTTCCCGCGTCAGCGTCTCGCCGGCCGATTCTGCGCGAACATCAGCGTTTTGCAGAGCCTTGCGCAGAATCCGGACACCCCGTTTGCCGGCAGAGGCGTCGGCCAGCTCTTCAACCAGGGCCCGGTTGGCGCCCAGCCGCAGCCCGTGATCCACGATGACCAAGGCCTTGGGATAGCTGAGCATCCGGGCACAGTCGGAAACCGTCCGCTCAAGCGTTGTCGCCCTCAAGCCCCGGACCGTACTGACCTGGACCTCGGAGAGGGCTTCAGTATGGGCCTGCACGTCCTTTCCCCAACGGTCGGCGGAGGCGCGGACCGGGTGAAGCAAGTGAACCTTGTCATTTACCCCGAACAAGAACAGCCCGTGAAGCCTGGCCGCGGAGAGATGGCTGTAGACGAAGCTTCCGGTGGACGTTGTCAGGGTGCCGTGTGCGTGGGCAGCAATCCGTTGCAGGGCACGCTGGCGCGGACCCAAGGCATCCCAACGGCTGGTCCGGATGTAGCACCCGTACCTCAGCCGTTGGATGTGCCCGGTGTCCAACAACGCTTTGATGCTTCGACTGTTGTGGCCCATGCCGAGCAACTGCTCGGTTCGCCACATATTTCCGCTCGCAGGGAGTCCCCGAACTTTGGGAGATCTGGATGTTTCTGGCGGTGTGCTCACCTGCCCAGCATCGCCACACAACGGGGACCGGCAAAAGGCTGAAATGGGCCTATGTGGACAGTCACGGGTGCCTCAGGAACCGGGTTCGCTGGAAGCGTGCCCACCGTCCGGAAACTTCCACGCGATCAGGCAGTGTTCCCGCGAACGCGGCGCGGACAACGGCCGGAGACTCCCGGGTTCGCTGGAAACAAACCAGCACCCCCGGAAACTTCCGGGGGTGCTGGCAGTGTTCCCGCGAACCCGGCGATGAGAACAGGGAAGCCTACGCCTCCACGAACTCGTCTGACTCCTCGAACTCCACGGCCGCGATGATTTCCTTCGTCTCGGGGTGGATCATGAAGGCCTCGTCTTCGTCCTCGATCATGATGTAGTCGCCGTGATCGGTGGAGAAGTGCCACGCGAGGGTAGTGACGCCGTCGTGCTCGTAGTTCGGATCGCCCATGGTGATTTTCTCGAGGGAGTAGCCAGCAACGTCGCACAGTTCGCGGATGATGACTTCGAACTCGGGTGCGTTGGCCATGGCTTCCTCCTCAGCCTCGGCCTGGCGCTCTTCAAGGTCCGGGATCAGGGCAACGCGCTCGGCGATGTGTGCCTCGATGTCCTCCTCAGACAGGACCAGCAGGCCGGGCTGGCTGCGGAGGTATTCGGCGTTGAGGTCCACAATGTCCTCTTCTTCCAGGAGTGCCTCGAACTCTCCGTCGAGTTCATCCAGCAACGCCACCGATGCAGGCATTGACTCGGACTCGTCCAGCTCGCCATCGAGGTAGGCCTCGGCCTCGTCTTCGGACAACGCGTCAAACGCAGCAGCGGTGCGGTTGAAGAGTTCCAGATGCCGGGCAGCGCCGATTCCCTCCAATCCGGCGCGGACAAAGGCATCCACTTCGTCGCGCTCGGGAGCAGTGAACACGTACTGGGCAAACCCACCGGCCAGTGCCTGCGTCAGGTAGAAGTCAACAAAGTAGCTGTTGACCGCAGCCGGTGCGATTTCGTCGCTGTTGAGGAGCTCCGCGTACATCTCATTCACTACGTTGACGTTGGAATCCACTACGTCCCCATTGCCGGCTTCGACGGCGGTCTTGTTCAGGACGACGGGGTACTCGTTGGTAGTCATGGGAAATCCTCACTGCTGAAAGCTGATGGTGCTCCGGACACCTTCAACGTACGCGCGCGAATGGCGCCGCAATCGAGGTTCAGGTTAACGGTGGGCGAAGTTTGGGGGCCGCTCCGGGCTGACTAAGATTGAGCAGATAACCTCCTGCCGAAAGTAGCCGCCTGCATGCCGTCCCACCCCGATGACAATTGGGAACTGGCCATACAAACACCTGCCATTAACGACCGCTCCCTCGCGGCCGGACTGGCCTATGCCATGGGCAGCCGGGTCACGGGCATCACGTTCGATTCGGCCACGGGGCTTCTCCTGGGCAAGGTCCGCGGCAACACACCGCAGCCTTACTCCACCTCGGCAAAACTCGTCCGCAAACCCAGCGGCTGGAGCTGCACGGTGGGCATCTGCAGCTGCCCGGTGCGCAAGGACTGCAAGCACGTTGCCGCCCTCCTCTTCACCGCTGAGGACCACCCGAGCATCCGCGCGCAGCTTTTGGCCCAGGCTCCCGGCATGCAAACAGCCCGCCCGGACCAGGCCGGCACCCGCCCGGCGTGGGAACTCGCCCTCAACAGGCTGATCGCCAAGCCGGGTCCGGCGCAGAGCCCCGCCGGGATTCAGCTCGCGCTGCAGTTCGAAGTGGAGGAACCGGCAGCCCACTTCTCCTACACAGGCCGCCGCGACCCCGTGCGCAGTGTCCGGCAACTCAAGGTCCGCCCCATGATGATGGGCGCCAAGGGCAAGTGGATCCGCGGCGACGTGTCCTGGAACAACCTCAGCTACGTCAGCTTCCGCCGCGAATTCAACGAAACGCAGGTGGAGTGGCTGCAAACCTTCCTCGCGGCCCACGGCTCCCCCAACGGCCGGCAGCAACCGTCGGGTGCCATGTGGCTGAGCCTGAACGACTTCACAGGCAAAAACCTCTGGGCACTCCTCAATGAAGCAACAAAGGCCGGAATCCCGCTGATTCATGCGGCTGGGAGCGAGCCTGTCCGCGTCGAGTCCCAACCCGCCGTCGTCGGCCTCAGCCTTGCCCGGCCCGGCGCGGCTCGGCCCGGCGCGAACGGCACCACAAGCGGAAAGCACGACGGCGGCCTGCAGCTTGCGCCGTTGGTGACCGTAGGCGGGGAGGAGGTTGATGCCGGAACTGTGGGCTTCCTGGGCAAGCCGGCCAACGGGATCTTCTTCACGCAATCCGGGGCCGAAACGCTGCCCGGCGTGACGGCGCAGAAGAACCTGATCACGCTGGCCCCGATCGATGGCACCATCAGCGACGAGCTCCTGGAGTTCGTCACTGACGGTTCCACACTGCAGATCCCGGCGGAGGACGAGAGCCGCTTCCTCACCTCCTTCTACCCGAAGCTTCGGCAGTCCACGCCCGTGCAGGCGGCTGACGAGTCCGTGGAGCTGCCCACACTGGCCGTGCCCACGCTCTCCCTGCTGGCCAATTACGGCAACGACCACAAGGTGAGGCTGCACTGGGAGTGGCATTACACCTCGGGGACGCTGGTCACGGCACAGCCTTTGTGGCGGCATCCCGATGACCGTGGGTACCGCGACGACGCCGCCGAGGCCCGCATTCTTGAATCGCTGGGGCACCCCTGGGAGACCGTTCCCGCCCTGGCAGAGTCCGCCACCGGGGGTTGGGGCGCGCCGCGGCTCACGGCCACCGCGGAACTGGGCGGCCTGGACACCCTCGCGTTTACCGAAGAGGTGCTGCCGGCACTCAGGGAACTGCCCGACGTCGTGGTTGAGACCTCCGGTGACATCGCCGACTACCGCGAGGCGGAAGAGGCACCGGTCGTCTCGATCTCCACCAAGGAAACGGCCAGCGGCGACTGGTTCGACCTAGGGATCGTCATCACCCTCGAGGGCGAACCGGTGTCCTTCGCCGCAGTATTTTCCGCGCTCGCCGCCGGACAAACACGCATGCTCCTGCCCAGCGGCGCCCACTTCTCGCTGGACCTCCCCGAACTCCACCAGCTCCGCGCGCTGATCGACGAGGCCCGCTCACTCCAGGACAATCCGGACAACAAGGACGGCAGCCTGCAGATCAGCCGCTTCCAGGTGGGGCTTTGGGACGAGCTGGCGCAGCTGGGGATCGTGGACGAGCAAGCAGCTGCGTGGCGGGAGTCGGTAGGTGGACTGCTCGACGACGGCGTGACCGGGCTGCCGCTGCCGGCCGGCCTCAACGCTGAGCTCAGGCCGTACCAGCATGAAGGATTCAACTGGCTTAGCTTCCTGTACAAACACAGCTTGGGCGGTGTCCTGGCCGACGACATGGGCCTGGGCAAGACCGTGCAGGCCATTGCGCTGATGTGCGCGGCGCAGGAGTTGGCCGTAGCCGGCGGAAACGACAGGGCCCCGTTCCTGGTGGTTGCCCCCACCAGCGTGGTCAGCAACTGGGCTTCCGAAGCGCAGCGGTTCGCTCCGGGCCTGGTGGTGCGCACCGTTACGGAGACTTTCGCGAAGAGTGGCCTGTTGCCGTCGGAGGCGATGGCGGGTGCCGACGTCGTGATTACCTCCTATGCCCTGTTCCGCATCGACTATGAGGCGTACGCCTACTTCCAGTGGGCCGGGCTCATGCTTGACGAGGCCCAGTTCGTGAAGAACCACCAGTCCAAGGCGTACCAGTGCGCGCGCAAACTTCCGGCGCGGTTCAAGCTGGCCATCACGGGTACTCCGTTGGAAAACAACCTCATGGAGTTCTGGGCCCTCACCTCGATCGTGGCGCCCGGGCTGTTCCCCAGTCCCAAGAGGTTCGCCGAAAACTACCAGAAGCCCGTGGAGAAAAACGGCGACTCTGCGCAACTGGGCAAGCTCCGCCGTCGTGTGCGTCCGCTCATGATGCGCCGCACCAAAGAGCAGGTGATCCAGGACCTGCCGCCCAAGCAGGAACAGGTCCTCGAGGTAGTGCTCAACCCGCGCCACCAGAAGGTCTACCAGACCCACCTGCAGCGCGAGCGGCAGAAGATCCTGGGGCTGATCGACGACGTCAACAAGAACCGTTTCACGATCTTCCAGTCGTTGACCCTGCTGAGGCAGCTGAGCCTGGACGCTTCGCTGGTGGACTCTTCCCTCTCCGCCGTCCGCTCGTCCAAGCTGGATGTCCTGTTTGAGCAGCTCGAGGACATCATCTCCGAAGGTCACCGCACCCTGATCTTCAGCCAGTTCACGGGGTTCCTCGGCAAGGTCCGCGAGCGGATGGACGCCGAGGGCATCGAATACTGCTACCTCGACGGCAGCACCCGGAACCGAGGCGACGTAGTGAGCGAATTCAAGAACGGCAGCGCTCCCGTGTTCCTGATCTCGCTGAAGGCCGGCGGGTTTGGGCTGAACCTGACCGAGGCCGACTACGTGTTCCTGCTGGATCCGTGGTGGAACCCCGCCTCCGAAGCGCAGGCCGTGGACCGCACGCACCGCATCGGCCAGGCCAGGAACGTCATGGTCTACCGGCTGGTTGCCAAGGACACCATCGAAGAGAAGGTCATGGCGTTGAAGGCCAAGAAGTCGCAGCTCTTCGCGGATGTGATGGAAGGCGATGCCTTGGCCGGCGGTTCGTTGACGGCGGAGGATCTGGCAGCGCTGTTCGCGGAGTAGCCTGCCAACTGACTGGCAGTTGTTGTTGTTCTGAGCGCTCATGGCAACCACTAGTGCCAGTCAGATGAGGCGCCGCCGTCGTAATTCTGCATCGCGTGTGAGGCAGTTGATCGTGACTGTAGAATCTCCTCTGGCCCCGCAAAAATGTGGTTGCTGACACATCACCAGAGGGAGCCGCAGTGGCCATTCTGCCGTTTTCAACGCATGAAACTTTCAGGGGTCCTTGGCGGCTGGCCTCGGCTGCTGTGCTCGCCGTCGGCCTGACGGCTGGTGCTTTGTTCGGCGTAGCCGCGCCGGCACACGCAGACGTAAAGGTCGCCGACATCGCGACGGGTAGCGGACCGGACACAACAGCGGTCAACCCGGTGACGAACAAGATCTACGTCGGGCACCTTGGGAGCCCATACGTTACGGTCATCGATGGTGCCAGCAAAGTTGCTTCCAGCATTCCCGTTGGCGGCGGAACATGGGCCTTGGCCGTGAATACGGTCACCAATAAAATCTATGCATCCGTTGTTGGCAGCAGCGTCGTCGAAATCGATGGTGCTACCAAGGCGACCTCTGTCATCGCCAGCGGCCAGCAGATCGTGGCGCTGGCGACCAATGAGAAGACCAACCAGGTTTTCGCCTCCGATCCGGGCGCGGACAGCGTGCAGATCATCGATGGGGCCACCAATGCCAAGGCAACTATTCCGGTGGGCACCAACCCGCGAGAACTTGCTGTGAACGCAACCTCAAACAAGGCGTACGTCGTTGATCAGGACAGCAACTCGGTGTACGTCGTTGATGGTTCCAGCAAGACTTCAGTGAAAGTCCCCGTAGGTTTGCAGCCCACGCACGTGGTCGTGAATCCACGCACCAACAAGACGTACGTCAGCTGCGAAGGAGAGACCGGGACCACTGGCCCGGGCGTCACCGTTATCGACGGAGCCACGAACGCGACGCTGAACGTCGCCGTCCGAGATACCCCGGGTGGTGTGGCCATCAACAAAAACACCAACAAGGTCTATGTCTCAACCGGCAGCGAGATGTCGGTCATTGATGGCTCTACCAACGCCGTATCCCGCATCAGCTTCCCCTTTGATGTCGATCATCTCCGGGGGCTGGGCGTCAACGAGAAGACAAACAAGGTCTACGCCGCCAACGAATGGCAAGCCAGCGCCGTAGTCCTCAATGCCAACACCGGGGTTTCCGCGACGATCTCCACAGGCTCATACCCACAGATGGTCGCCGTTAACGAAGCGACAGGGTTGGCCTACGTGCCCAACCAGGGCTCGGGAACAGTTTCCGTTATAGACGGTGCCGACGCACCCCCAGCCTTCACCGCCGGCCAGCCGCCCGTTGTAGCAACAGTTGGATCTTCATACAGCTACACGTTCCAGGCCAAAGGATCACCGGCACCGAAATTCTCGGTCTACGCAGGCACAGTGCCGCCCGGCCTGACCCTGAACCAGCAGACCGGCGTCTTGTCAGGCATCGCTAGTAAAGCCGGGACCTACAAGGTTCAGGTCGCAGCCGCCAACGGAGTCAGCCCCTCAGCCTTCACCAAGTGGTTTTCGATCACCGTGAACCCCGCCAAGAACGACTTCAACTCCGACGGCAAAGCAGACACCCTCGCCCGTGATTCGGCCGGGAACCTCTGGCTGTATGCGGGAGACACCGGCGGACACTTCTTGCCCCGGACCCAGGTTGGCTCGGGCTGGAATGCGATGACGTCCCTTGTGGCGCCCGGCGATTTGAATGGCGACGGCAAACCGGACGTATTGGCCCGGGACGGAGCCGGCTCGCTCTGGCTCTACCCCGGCAACGGATACGGCGAGTGGTACCCCCGTGTCCAAGTGGGAGCTGGATGGAACGTCATGACCTCGATCGTGGGTCCGGGCGACTTCAACGGCGACGGCAAACACGACATCCTGGCCAGGGACTCTTCCGGCGTTCTGTGGCTTTACCCCGGCAACGGCTCCTCCGGTTGGCTCCCCCGCGTCCGGGTCGGCTCCGGCTGGAACGCCATGGACAAGATCGCCGGTCCGGGCGACTTCAATGGCGACGGCAAGCACGACGTCATGGCCACCGACACGGCTGGCACGTTGTGGCTGTATCCCGGAAACGGGACCAGCGGGTGGCTCCCGCGCGTCCAGGTCGGTTCGGGCTGGAGCTCCATGACCGCCGTCGTTGGTCCCGGCGACTTCAACAGCAACTTCCCGCCCGACGGCACTGCGGACCTTCTGGCCCGCGACACCCAAGGCGTGCTGTGGCACTATCCCGGTGATGGCCGGGGTGGCTGGTTGCCACGTTTCGCTGTGGGTTGGGGCTGGGACGCCATGACGGCCGTGCTCTAGAAGCGTTCGACGGCGGTCTCCCGGATTTGGGCGGCCGCCGTCACCTTACTTCAGGCGCCTCCGTCGCCTCCGATACCTGTAGCTGCGGGGCTCGCTGCCTAGTAGTAATAGACTGCTCTCATTCGGCAAATTCGAGCTACGGGCCCAAGGTGACGATGATCAGACAGGCAGAGGTTTCATTCGAGCTGCATGCCTGGGTGGATGAAAGCATGCGAACTGTGAACGTCAAAGAACCCATGTACATGCTCGGCGCGGCAGTGGCGGACCCATCAGGTTGTGACCTCGTGCGGGATGATTTGCGATCCATCCTGACGGACGGCCCGAAGCTGCATTGGCGGGACATGGACAACCGCGCGAAGAAACTGTCCATTGATCTCTTGGGGGCGCTGGACGCAGCTCACATCGTCGTTGTGGCGGCGCCTCTTGAACCCCGGCGGCAGGAAAGGGCCCGAGCCAAATGCATGGAGAGGCTGTTCTCGGAATTGGGCGCCGTGGGCGTTACATCTGTCTTCCTTGAGTCCCGTACCCGATCGCTCAACGCACGCGACATGCACCTCGTCGATAAGTTGCGAGGTCGAAGAGTTATGCCTGAGTCACTCCGAGTGGAAATTCAACTCCCCTCGGAAGAACCGATGCACTGGATACCGGATCAGGTTCTTGGCGCCATGGGAGACGCTGAGGCGGGGGATGCCACATGGCTCGAAAGGTTCAGGGGCCACATCAGCCGACACATCATCTGATCCGGCTCACAAAGCGCGAAAGCCAGGTCCCGTCAACCGGCGGGGATCCTGGCTTTAACTTCCCAACCCCCCAGCAGGAGGTGGGCTACATCAATCGAACCTCAACGCGAATGAAAGTGTCAAGGCGTAGCATCGCGGCTGATTGACACTCTTTGACAGCGTTTCGCATCTGCCAAGCCGCCGGCGAACACTGACACGCCGATGGTGGCTCCCACTACGGGGTTGGCAATCACGGCGAAGAGCCCGCCGATCCCAAGTGCCACCGCCGCAGCCAAGATGTGTAATTTCAAAAGAGCCTCCAATCATCGACCATTCCCGGTTCCGACACGATGTCTGGGCGGGGGACCTTCCGGACTGCCCTGATTTCTACGTCTTCCTCGGCGCCGAACAGTCGCCTGCCAACTCCGTTGACGTAGATCCAGACGCCGGTTCCGTCAAGCATGACGTCCTGTACCAAACCAGCCATTACCCCCCCCCCCCCGCAAAGTCGATGTCGACTTCGTCACCGGGCAGGAAGTACTCCCAGGCCTTGTCATGACGAGTCGTCAGAGACTCCGGATCCATCATCCTGAACACGGTGCTCTTTTCCATGGCAAAACCCCCTCCACGTCTGCCTAATTAGCAGTGAAGGGTGCCTGCGGAAAATGACGGGCACAGCTGACTGGCAGTTGTTGTTGCTACCAGCGCTCATAGCAACCACAAATGCCAGTCAGTTGGAGGGGAGGACATTGCTCAGTCCAAGCGCACGCCTCGCAGCATCAGCATCGTCCCGCCAACAGCAACGGCAGAGGCCAGGAACACACCGGCCGCGCCGAGCCCAACAGCAACCACACCGATGGCGCTCGGCAGGATCACTTGGCCTACCCTGTTGCCCGCGAGCCGCAGTGCCAACGCCCGCCCACGTTGCCCCTCGGGTGCCTGTGCGGAGAGCCAGGACATGGTGAGCGGTTGGCCAATGCCGAGCCCGAGGCCAAGGAATGCCATGACAACGAACAGCAACCACTCCGGCATGGGAATCGCGGCAACGGCCAGGGACACTGTGGACACGGCCAGGCTCAGGACCAGCAGCTTCAATCGGCCCAGCGTCCGGGACACCCGGCCAAGCCCAAGCCGGGAGACCATGGAGAACACCGCCCTCACGGTCAGCATCAGGCCAACCGTGGCTGCGGTGATGCCGCGTTCGGCGCCCAAGGCCGGCAGGTAAACAACAGTCAGGTCCACCACTGCCAACACTGTTGCACTCGTGGCAAGTGCACGGGCCACGCCGGGTGTCCGCAACAGGGAGAAGGCGCTCCCCCGCGGCGCCTCGGCGGACCGTGAGGCACGTCGACCGCTGCTGACCCGGGAGGAAACAAGGAACGTAGTGCAGAACAGCACAAATCCCATGGCTACGGCCAGGATGAAGATCGCCTGGGTGTCCGGCCGCACGGATGCACCGCCAACAAGCGAAATGGCGAGCGGTCCCAGCGCCTGCCCCAACGACGCCGCGAACGTCAGGTAACCGAACGCGGAGTCTAGCCGGGAGGAAGCCGCGTTGTTCGCCACCACCGCCTGCTGCCCTACAACACAGGCCAGCTGGCCCGCGCCCAGAAGCGCCGTTCCGGCGATCAGCGCCGCTACGGACGACCCCCAAAACAGCAGGAACGTTGAACAGAGAAGCACGACGGCGGACCCGGCGGCCATGAGCCGACGCTCGCCCAGGCGGTCCACCAGGTTGCCGATCGGCATGGCAAGCAGCAGGGGAAAGACGGCGTAGCTGGCCGCGAGGACACCAAGAGCGAAGGCAGGGACGTCGAGCTCAAGGGCCCGGTACGTGGCGGCGGGCCGGACCAGGAATGTCACGGCCTGGATCAACGCCGAATGGAGAAGGAGTGCTGAGGACGAGCGTCGCCCGAGTTCGCCGATCATTCGAGGTCGAGGCCCTTGTCCGAAATCATGCGCACTGTCTCGTCCCGGGCTCCTATGACGTGGTCAAATGCGATCCTCGCAGCAGTGTCCGCGTCCTTCGCAGCCAGGGCGGCCACCAACCGGCGGTGGTCGGCCAAAGCTTCCTCACGCCGTTCCGAGGAGTTGTTGGTGAAGTATCGGTAGCGTTCCACTTGGCTGGCGATCTGCTGGTGGAAACGCAACGCCCAGGAGTTGCCCGCGATCGAGGCAATGGTGGCGTGGAGGGTGACGCCGTACTTCATGGCCTCGTCCGCGAAGCCCACCATGGCAGCGTTGCGCTCAAGGATTCCCTGCAGTTTTTCGATGTCCGCCTCCGTTGCGCGGGCACACGCTTCACGGGCCATGAGGGATTCCAGCGCGGCCCGCACGTCGTAGAGCTCGGAGATGGCCGTCGCATCAAGCAGTGGAACCAGCACACCCCCGGTGGGCTGTTGTTCCAGGAGGCTCTCGGAAATCAACCGACGGATCGCCTCGCGCAACGGCGTGCGGCTGACCTGCAACGCGGCAGCCATCGCCGGCTCGTAGATTCGTGTCCCGGGTTTGAGCTCCAGGTCCAGGATCTGCCGTTTGAGTTCCGTGTAAACGAGGTGTGCGCCGGTGTTCCGGGGTTGAGATGCTGCCATGCTGCCGCCAAGGTTGAGTGAGTGTACTTGTATACATCTATACAGTTAGCGTCCGCACAAAAGCAACGCGGGGTCAGATACGGCCCATCCAGACGGCAAAAAGAGGCTGTAAATAACCCCGCGTGGCAGTCGGGTGGGAACACTTCGGACCAACTGCGATCGACCCTGTTCGACTCCCTTGTGACACCCCAAACCGCCTCATAGTCTCGGCAGGACCGGTTTCACCAGCGCAGCCGGTTTCACCCGCAGACCCCGATGATGAGGTACCCCTATGCCGATTCCACGATTTCGAAGGCCGGTCGCTGCCCTGGCGGCGGCCGTCACAGCAGCCACAGGCCTGGCCCTCCTGCCCACAGCACCAGCCGCACAGGCGGCCGACGCAACCCAGATCACCATCACCCCGAACCCGGCCAGCCGCAGCGAAGCGTTCGAAGGGTGGGGAACCAGCCTGGTCTGGTTCGCGAATGCGACGGCGGGATACTCACCGGCACTGCGGGAGGAGCTGTACCAGAAAGTCTTCGGCGAGGACGGGCTGAACCTCAACATCGCCCGTTACAACGTCGGGGGCGGCAACGCATCGGATGTCGCGAACTACCTCAACGACGGCAGTGCTGTGGACGGATGGTGGAAGCCGGTGGCCGAAGCGCAACCCGGCCATCCGGCGTCGAACCTTTACAACCCGGACGGAAGCGTCGACAAAACCCAAGCCAACAAGCTGGCTTTCCTGAACGCCTGGGACCCGGACGACCCCGCTTCCTACAACCCCGACGCCGACCAGAACCAGCGGTGGTGGGTGGAGCGTCTCACCGAAGACCAGCAAATCACGCATTGGGAAGCCTTCAGCAACTCGCCGCCCTGGTTCATGACCAGGAGCGGCTACGTCTCCGGACAGGTCAACACCAACAAGGGCGAAAACCTGCTACCCGAGGCGGAAGGCAAGTTCGCCGCGTACATGCGGCACTCCGTCGAGCTTCTTGAAAAGGGCAGCGGGATCAAGGTGGACACCATCGATCCGTTCAACGAACCCAACTCCGGCTACTGGGGAACGGACATCAACGCCGCCACCGGGAAACCGCCCACAACGTACACGCAGAAGCAGGAAGGCGCGCTGATCTACCCGGCCGCGCAGGATCGCGTGACCAAGCTCCTGGCTGCCGAACTCGCCAAGGGCAGCACGGACGCGGTGATCTCGGCGATGGACGAGACGGATCCCACCAAGTTCATGACCAACTGGAACGGCTACAGCCAAGAAGCCAAGGATGCCGTCTCGCAACTCAACGTCCACACCTACGGAACCAACGATCGACGCCGCGTCCGCGACCTGGCCAACTCCACGGACAAGCCATTGTGGATGAGCGAAGTGGGCGGTTTCTGGACCGGCAACCCGGCTCTCGGAGATTCCACCAGCGGTTGGGACCGCTCAAACATCACCAATGGCCTGGGCATCGCGAGCCGGATGGTCAACGACCTCCGTGAACTTGAGCCCAACGCCTGGGTGTTCTGGCAGCCTGTGGAGGACACGTACAAGCAGGAGAAGGCCGACAAGGGCTGGGGTTCCATCTACGTCGACTTCGACTGCAACTACGCCGGCCGCGAGGGCTACTCCAACCGCCGGCTCAACGACGGCGCCGCCCTGGACTCCGCGAAATGCAAGGTCCTGACGAACCAGAAATACAACACCACCCGGAACTTCACGCACTACATCCGCCCCGGGGACTTCCTCATCCAGAACAACGACGCCAAGACGGCCAGCGCCCTCCGCGCCGACGGCACCGGTGCCACGCTGGTCCACTTTAATGACACGCCGACGCCGGAGAAGGTCACCATCGATCTCAGCCGTTTCGGGAGCATCGCTCCGGGTGCGAAGGTCACGCCGGTGGTCACCACCAAGTCTCCGTTGGACGACATCGAGAAGAACGCCCTGGTGAAAGGCGCGCCGGTCGCCGTCGACACCGCGGCAAAGTCCGCCACTGTTGAGGTGCCTGCCGCGTCCGTGGTGACGTTCGTCGTCGACGGCGTCAGCGGGGTTTCGGACGACGCCGCGCCGGTGGAGGACAGTCACCGCTACCACCTCACCGGTGAGGCGAGCGGCAAGTACCTGACGGCCGGCACGGGCGGTGCTTCGATCCAGGACCTCGGTTCCGACGCCGCCGGAGTGGCTCCGCAGATCTGGACGTTCAACGCAGTTCGCCCGGACGACGAGTTCTCCAATGACCGCCGCTGGGTTGTCTCTGCAGCGGACGGTCGCGTTCTGACCGGCAACGGTGGTGTGATGAACGGGTCTCAAAGTGGTGCAGCGTCCTTGGCTTCCCTCTCGCTGGAACAGGCCAAAACCACTCCTTCTGCACAGTGGATAGTGACCACGGAGAACGGGAAACAGTGGACGTTGGTCAATGCTGGAGCGGCGATTGCGCTGCAGGTTTCCGGCAACCAAACGGCGGCTGGGACATCCGTTGCGTTGGCGTCCTCCACGGGAACCACGGCAACCGCCCTTGCCAGCCCGCACCAAGCTTGGGCGTTCACGGACATCGCGGATCGGAAGCTGCTGGGAGTGGCTCCGCTGGACGTGAGCACTCCCGTTGGGACTGCGCCTGCGCTGCCAACCACCGTCACGCCTGTGTACAAGGCCGGTCCGGGCAAACCGCTGCCTGTGACGTGGGCGTCGGTCGATCCGGGCGCTTGGCAGAAGGCGGGGAAAGTGACGGTGTACGGTTCCGGCGTAGATCCCTATGGGCAGGCGTTTGAGGCAGTCCTGACCGTGACTGTGGGCCAGTACATTGCTACAGATCCTGCGTCTGTGACGGTGGGGGTTGGGTCTTCACTGGCTAGCGTGCAGGCGGCAGCGCCGACCACCGTTCCCGGTCAAATCGCAGATGGTCCGGCCCGGAACCCGCTGGCTGTGGCATGGGACTGGTCTTCCTTGAGTGCCGCTTCCCTGGAAACCGCGGGAACGCTGACCGTTCCGGGCAAGGCCGGATCACTTGATGCCACCCTGACCGTCATCGTGGTGGACCGCGTCCCCGTGGCCAACATCTGCAAGGACGATCCCGCCACCACCGTGACGGCAAGCTACACCGAGGGCTCGTACATCGCCAAGAACACGTGCGACGCCAACCCCTCCACCCGCTGGTCCAACTGGGTCAGCGGCGGCCGAAACGGAGACAGCTTGTCCTACGCCTTCGGCCGCGAGTACACCGTGTCCTCGGTGGCAGTCACCTCTGCGGAGAAGGCCGCGACGAGCGTCAAGGTCCAGTACCAGGACGCAGCGGGAACATGGAAGGACACCTCCGCGGGCACGGTGACCGGGCTCTCCGTTTCGGCTCCCACCACGGTGACCTTCGAACCGGTCACCACCCGCGGGATCCGGGTTGCATTCGTGACCACGGGGTCCTATACGAAGGTCGCGGAGGTGGCCATCGCCGGAACCCGCTTGGCAGATGCGGGACTCGCGGACCTCGGCCGGCTCCTGGTCAACCAGGCATCCGTGGTCGGCTTCGCTCCCGGAACCACCGCTTACCGCGCGTTGACCTCCTCGGCGACTCCCGCCGTCGTCGGCTACCCGTTGGACACGAACGCGAAGGTGACCGTCCGGCAACCCACCGCGGAAAGCCCGACGGCGGTAGTCATCGTGACAGCCCCTGACGGGACCGTGAAGGAGTACCGCCTGTACATCTCCACAGGAAAGGAAGCCTGCAAGGACGGCGGGTGGAAGTGGAGCCCGTCGCCGGTGTTCAAGAACCAGGGGCAGTGCGTGAGCAGCTTCGCCGCGGGTAAGTAGGAACCTGCCTTCACCAGCAAGGCCCCCTCGGAGGTGTTCCGAGGGGGTCTCCTTGTGCTCCAAACGAACAATAAGTGCAGCGTAACTGTCCGTTTGGAGGTAGATTTTGGGTTCATGGCCAGCACATGACTACCGCACCATGCCGTGTAAGTCTTCGGGCCGTCCGCCCCGGGAAGATCGCGAATTCAGCCAAGTGGATGTGTCCCTGCCACCCCACATTGCCGCAGCATCGTTCAGCCCTGATCCAGAGACCGTACTTGCCTTGGAAGAGGCTGCCAGGGCCGTCGGGGCGTTGGACATTACCGCGGGCACCCGAATGGCTGCGATCAGCGGATTCCTGCTGAGGAGCGAGGCCGTCTCGTCTTCAAAAATCGAGCATGTTGACGCGAATCGCAATGATTACGCGCGGGCGTTGATTGGACTGAAAGCTTCTTCGGACGCCAGGTCGATGGTCGCGGCGGCCGAGGCCGTGCAGAGCATGATCAATGACGCCGGTGTTACGGGCGAGATACATCTGGATTCCATCCTTGACGCGCACAAAACCCTCATGAAGGACGACCCGTTTGATGGGCACCACGCGGGGGCTTTCCGCAATGTACAAAACTGGATCGGGGGAAGTGACTACTCGCCTCGAGGAGCCGTGCACGTTCCACCTCCCCCTGAAATAGTGGGGGAACTCATGGAGGACCTGATGGCATTCAGTGCCCGCAGGGATATCCCGATCATGGCTCAGGCGGCCATCGCGCATGCCCAGTTCGAGTCGATTCACCCGTTCACGGATGGCAACGGCCGTATTGGCAGGGCCTTGATCGGCGCCATTTCCCGGCGAAGGGGCCTGACCAAGAACACTGTCACGCCGATCGCTTCAGCAATGGTTTCCGATGTTGAGACCTATTTTTCGCTCCTCAACGGTTATCGCGCAGGCGCCGTCGATCCCTTTGTGCTCTATCTGGCCCAGTCTGCCATGCGGGCGGCTGATGCAGCCCGGGAATCCGTTGCGGCGCTCGACGAACTTCCCGCTGCGTGGACGGACTTACTCCGACCACGGAGGAACTCGGCTGAGAAGAAGCTCATTCCGTGGTTACTGGAACAACCCGTCTTCGAAGCACACCGCGCTGCTTACATTGCTGGCGTAGAAGAAACGTCGATCTACAAGACACTCAACCGCATGACTGACGCTGGAGTTCTTACCCAAATCACCCAGTCGCAACGAAACCGCGCCTGGGCGGCAACCGAAGTCTTGGACGAGGTGGACCGGCTCAACCGACGGCTGGCCGGCCGTGACATCTAAGCCGGTCAGCTCCGCGTCCAACGATAGGGCGTGGTGGTTGAGACCTTGACCAGGCCGGAGCGCTCTAGGATCGGGCGGGAAAACTCGGTGGAGTCGCTGTTGATGAGCGTTTTGCCGTGCGTCAACGCGGACTGGGCCCGGCGGGCAGTCAGCGCACGATAGATCCCTCGGCCCCTCCATTCCGGTCGCGTTGCCCCGCCCCAAATTCCGGCAAAGTCGGTGCCTGGTACGGGTTCCAGACGGCCGGCGCTGACGATGACGCCGTCCGCCTCGGCAACCCAGAGTTCCATGGCATCATCAAGCGAAAGCCGGCGAAGCAGCGCCTCCGCCATCTCGTCCGAGACGGGCTCGCCGAAGACCTCGTCCTGCATGGCGCTCATGGCCCGCACATCAGGTTCACCAACCACCCGGCGCAGTGTCACGCCTTCCGGCAAGGGCACGTCCTGGCTGAGCGCACGGACTTCGCCGATCATGATCGACTCCGGCGCGTCAGGTGTGAAGCCATGGTCAAGGAGCGCTTCGTGGAGCCGCGGGGCATGGTCGTGACCGCGGGATTTCCATTCCACCTTGGTGATTTCCGGCAGACCGTCAAAGTAGGTCACGGCGTCCGAGACCAGCCCGCGGACTCCCTCTTCATCGGCCCCACCCAAGTCCCGGTACGTGATGAACCCGCGGCCACCCAGGAAGGTCACCAGACGGAGTGGTCCGTGCTCGGTCACCGTGAGGGCACTCGGCGTTTCCGCGTCGGTGCGGAGTTGCTCATCGTAGGCCGCGAGGAGGCGGGCTTTGGTGTCGGTTTGAGTCATCTGGAGAGCCTACCCCTGGGATTCTGCTGAATCATTCCTGAATCAGGTACCGCATCATGTCAAGGTCGGTCCCGGGTGAGGACGGAATGATCCAGCAGAATTTTTCACTGGTCGTCGAATCGGGTGAGCAGATCGGCCGGGATGCGTTCCCCGTCGGGGAATTCGAAGTGGCCGTCGGTGTAACGCACCGTGTCCGAAGCACCTCCGGCACCGGCGAGAAGTACGACGGCGGCGTAGTCGCCGTCGCGCGCGGGACCGGCGGTTCCGGCCCAAGGGATGGTGAGCTCCGAGCCCATCGGGTGCTCACCGGACCGGACGAACGTGCCGGAGTCGCCCAGCGCATTGCCGAATCCGTGCACAGCGAGGACCGAAGTCACAGTGGACGAGGCAGCATCTACTGGCCAGCCACCAATCCGCAAGGGAGCACCTGCCCCGGAACTGGAGGAATTGGAGGAACCGGAAACCCGCACCAGTCGTAACTCCAGAGCACCACGCGTCGCGGACACCACAGTCACTGAAGGCCCGGGAGTCGCCGTGCCGGAGACGCCGCTGCCGTGGTCCGGGCCGGCGTCGGGATCGGGCGTGATCCAGTTGGCCGTGAACCGGGACGCACCAACGGAAACTCCACCTATGGAGAAGGACCCGAGGTGCTCGAATCCGGTTCGGTGCGTCAGGCCGCCGTCAGGGCCAACGAACACCACCGCGTTGTCCAAGGACTCAGGAACCAGGTCCGGGAACGTGTGTGTCGAGTAGCCAATCCGGGCATACAGGGGCGAATCCGCCAAAACGGCCCCCGGAACGGCATGGTCCGTCCCGTGGTTCCTGATCCGCACAACGCCATCGGCAACGGTGCCATCCACTTGCCAACCCGGTGCCGCGATGAGCCGCTGCGTGTCTCCCGATTCAACGGGCAAGGGTGCCTCCACGGACGTCCACGCCGGGTGGTCAGCCGGGAGAGCCAAACCGAGCATCCCCTTCGCTGCCCAGTACGGCGATCCGAACCCTGAGTACGCCTGCTTCATACCTGGAAAAGAGCCGTGGAAGCCGATGGACAGCAGGCCTTCGGAGGTGACGGAGCCGTGCTGGACGAAGTAGTCGAGCATTCCGGACGACGCCCTCCGCGCCAAACCCGGAGCCAGGCGCGTGTGTCCGGACAACTCCCCCACCCAGAAGGATGCCGCGGCCGCGAAGCGGTAGATCAGGCTCCGGCCCTGGACCAGCGGAGCGCCGTTGGCTCCGACGAGGTAGGAGAAGTCGTCCAGGAAATCAGCCAGCCGGTCGCCGTCGAGCTTCTTGCGGGCCGCGACGCGCGGATCATTGGGGGCCATCAGCGCCCAGAGCTGCGGGTACACCTGGAAGGCCCAGCCAACATAGTGGTCGTAGGCACGCTCGGGACCGTCGGCGAACCAACCGCCGCCGCGGTAGAGGGAATCGTGGATGGCGAGCCCGGCGTCGATGTCCTCGTCGGAGTATCGCCCGCCAACCGAAGCCAGGAAGGTCTCCACCACGATCTGGAACCACACCCAGTTGATGGGCGGGTATTCCTCGCCGATCACGGTCTCGAACCACGCGATGAGCTGCTCCTGGACACGCTGGGGCAGTTTGTCCCACAGCACGTCGCGGGTCAGTGCCAGGCCAACCGCCAACGACGCCGCTTCAACCTTCGCCTGCCCCAGCTCGCCGGGCGTGGGCCACCGGTTGGGATTCGCGGGGTTGGTCCCGGCATCCAGGCCGGCGGCGTACCACTCTGCGATCCAGCCCGTGTTCGCGGGGTCGCCGGCGATCCGGAAGGAGGCCAGAAGGAACGTCCGGGCGAAGGCTTCCAGCGAATCGCTCCCCCGGCCGTACCGGCTGTTGGGCCCGGGCAGGTAAACGTTGGCGTGGTCCTCGGATCCGAAACGGTGGGCCGAGCGCAGGAGGTAGTCCGCGTAGGCGGTCCAGTGGGAACGGGTCAGGCCGGTGTACGGGGACAGCGCGTGGTCCAACGGCGGGAGTTCAAGAACCATCAGAGCGCATCCTCCAAGACAACCCTTGGAGCCCCCACGGACGACTCCCGGACAATCAGTTCAGGGTTCAGGTCGATCCGATGCACCGGCCGCATCCTTCCCTCGGCCAGGCGCGCGGCCATGAGCTGCACCGCCACCTTCCCCACGTAGCTCTTGGGCGGACGCACGGCAGAGATGGCAGGCTCGGCGAGGTAGGCAACCTCGTCGTCGTAACCCACAATCGCCATGCTTCCCGGCACATCCACGCCGCGGTCCACGCAGTGCTGCACGAAGGCCACAGCCTGGGTATCGGAGTGCACCAACATGGCGGTGGTTCCCGATGCGCGGCACAGTTCCAGCACGCGGTCAAAGTGCTTGGCGCGGTCTCCGTTGTCCAGCTTGGCCGAATCCTCGTGGATGGATTTGTCCAACGGAATCTTCAAAGCGTTCATGGCCTGCTTCCATCCACGAACCACGTGCGGGCTGGTGGGGCTGGTGGAATCGGTAAGGCATCCGATCATGCGGTGCCCCTCCTGCCACAGATGCCGCACGGCCATTCCCGCGCCGAATGCATGGTCCGTTGCCACCCACTCAAGCTTGTGCGCAGGAATCTCCGACGGCGCCCGGCGTTCGGCCAGGATCACGGGAATGGGCAGGGCATTGAGCCAGCGGAGCAACTCTTTGCCGTGCTCGCCGCCCATGTCCGGAGCGACGATAAGCCCGTCGATGTTCTGGGTATCGAGCAACGCCTGTACCTGCCGGCGGTTGTCGGCGGCGTCGTACGCCGAGCCGCGCACCACGATCCTGAGGTTCTGGACCTCGGCCTCGCCCCGGGCGCCGCTGATGACCTGCGGCCAGTAGTAGTCCAGGGACGGGACAACCATTCCGATCGAGTAACTGTGGGATGTTGCCCGTCCGGCAGTGGATCGGTCCAGCGGACTCGGAAGGGTTGCGCCGCCGTGTACACGGGACACGAGTCCTTCGTCGGCCAGGATGTTCACGTCTCGACGGATGGTCAGTTCGCTGACGCCCAATTTGGCGGCGATGTCGCGGACGGTGATGGCCCCGTGGGCGCGCAACTCCTCCATCAACCGCTCGCGGCGTTGCAGCGAGAACAACGACTTTCCACCGGATTCCTGGCCTGGTTCAGTGCTCATGTGTTGCCTCCAGAGTGAGGGTGAACGCGCCGGAAGCGCGGGTTTCAGCGGGCATGCGGAACCGCAGCCGGGTCAGCTTTCCGCCCCAGATATCGCCCAGCAGCGGATCGTCAAGGTGCCATTCGTCTACGAGCACGACGGCGGTCTCCGGCTTCCAGCGCAACTGGACTCCACGGCCGCCCGCCACTGTCGGGATGCCCGCCGGGGTGATGGTCGCCGTCGCGTCCCGGCCCAAGCGGAGGGTGCCGGCCACCAGGTAGGTGATGTCGACGTCGTCCGTTCCTTCCGGTGGCGGGGACGGGAGGTTCCAACGGTCATCGATGACCACAGTGCCGGCCTCCCGGTTGAGGAGCGAAGTGCGGATCCACTGCTCAGGGTGGCCGAATCCGTAGGCGGCGCCGAGACCCAGCGCGAGCGTCGGCTCGTCGGGAGTGGGTTCCTGCAGGACGGTTGCCGCGAATTCCGGGCCCGTCCCCTGTTCCAGCCCGAACGGCGCCGGGACGCTGTGCCAGGCGCTCTGCATGGCGCGGATCAGGTACCTGTCAGGGCCGAATGTTTGCGCGGTGTAGGTGGGTTGGCCGGCATCGACCAGGAGGGGCACACCGTCCATGGCAACCACTACGGAACCTACATCCCGGTGGTTGTGGTGTTCGCCGTTGTGCCCGCCCTTGGCCGCGAGGGTGAGCCCGTCCGTGGATCCGGGGGTTTGCCGGGCAAGCATGATCTGCACTGACGGGAGCCACGTCCCCCAACTGGGTCGCAGTTCAGGTCGTTCCCAGCGCTGAGAACGACCTGAACTGCGACTTAGTTGGGTGAGGACGCGGCCCAGCCCGGCGGCGGGGTTGGGTTCAGGCTCGACGGCGGCAAAGGTTGCGGCGAGTTGGGCGGCGTCGGAATCCCCCAGCCGCACGGCCCAGCGATGCAGCATGTCCCAGGGCAAGGAGTCGGCCGCGCGCGCAGGCCCATCGGCGACGTTGAGGAACCAGGACCCGCCCAGATGCATGCTGCCGGGGAATGCGACGAGTGCACGGACCACCGGAAGATCGGGATTGAGCCCGGCGGCTTCCTCAAGCAGTGCCAGGCCCTCCAGCGCGCGGCCGGCCCCGTTCCACCAGTAGGCAAAGCCTTCGTCGATCGCCCCATCTGCTGGAATCGAGGCGAGGAAGCGGTCGAGTCCCTCGATGCAGCGGGCAATGACCTCTGCCTGCAGCTCGGCGTCATCAACCAACAGCAACGCTGCGGCAATGATGTTGGTGTGGATCCACGGGTTCCAGTTGTGGACGTCGCCGTTGAGGCCAAGCCAGTGCCAATCGAGTCTGTCCAGGAAGGGCCGGATCACGCGCTCGTGCGCCTCAAAGCGAAGTCGTTTCCGCAGGCCGGGCGCACGCTCGTCCAGCTGCGACCCCAGGACGTGGTCCAGCCAGGCAAGCTGTGCCACCACTTCCCCGGCACCCAGATCGAGGTACGGACGCGAAGGGTCCGGGACTACCTCCCCGGAATGGGTGAACACGTCGTCGTGCGCGGCCCAGCTCCAGGAGCTCTGCTCGCACAGCAGGTACGCACCGTCGATCACTTCGTCCAGCCAGCCCTCGCCGGAGTCGGGACCGGAGACTGCAGCCATGACGACGGCGCGTGTCAGCCGCTGCTGCCGGCTCGCCACGAGTCCCTCGTAGGCCGTGCGGTTTCCGTCGCGGAAATAGCGCGCGTAGTGGGAGACCAGCGGTTGGGGCCATGAAGTCCCCTTCTCCGCGGTCGCTTGCTCAGCGAGCGACGACACAGAAGCCAAAGAGATGTGCTGCCACCCGCCGTCGGACGCCGGGCGCACGGTAAGCCGGGAGCGGGCGTCGCGGAGCGAGGTAAGCAAAGCCGGAATGGACGCCTCGGTGCCCCACGCGGTGCGCAGAGGCGGCGCGTCAACGGTGACGGCGCCGGGAGGATTCAGCATGGAATTCTTCTCTCAGATGTTCGAGTATGAACGTTTTAGATCAAGCTCGATTGAGTTGAATGAACTGTCTTGTTCATGAGTATGTACTGATTATTAGATGTGATGCAACACATAAATCACGGTCGAACAGACCAAAAGAAGAACCGAAGGGAGGGTCCCTGAATGTCGCTCAAGCCCCAGGCACTGCTGGTCATGAATAGCGGAACCTTTGCCGACCAGTTCGATTCCGCACGACTGGAGCGGCTGGCAGGAATGGTGGACCTCGGCGGGCAACCATGGACGGATTCCCTCGACGCACCCGAACTGGCGGGCCGCCTGGAAGAGGTGGAAATCCTGCTCACCAGTTGGGGCGTTCCGCGCCTCAACGCGGAACGACTGGAACGCATGCCCAAACTCCGCGCAGTCTTCCACTGTGCAGGGACGGTCCGCAGCTTCGTCAGCGAGGAACTCTGGGATCGCGGCATCACCGTCACCAACGGAGCAGACGCCAATGCGATCCCCGTCGCCGAGTTCACCTTCGCCTCGATCGTGCTCGCGGGCAAAAAGGCCCACGTCCTGGCCAACGACGCTCGTACCTTCCGCGAGGACTGGGACTATGCCACGGCCCGCGGCGAACTCGGGAACATCGGCCGGGTCATTGGAATCATCGGGTTCTCCCGCATCGGCCGCCGCGTGGTGAGCCTGGTCCAGCAACTCCAGGACGTCACGTGCCTGGTCAGCGATCCCCACGCCAACCCGGCGGAGGTCGCTGCCGCCGGTGGCAGCCTGGTGACGTTGGAGCAACTGCTGCGGGAGTCCGACGTCGTGAGTATCCATGCGCCGGCCCTCCCGGAAACCCGCAACATGATCAGCACCCGCGAGTTGGACATCATGAAGGACCACGCGACGCTCATCAACACAGCACGCGGCTCCCTCGTGGACACAGCGGCGCTCGAAGCCGAATGCCGCAAGGGTCGCATCACAGCGCTCCTTGACGTCACCGAACCCGAACCGCTGCCGGCGGACTCGGTGCTGTATGACCTGCCGAACGTGATCATCACGCCACACATCGCCGGCTCGCTTGGCACGGAAACCCGGCGGATGTCCGATGCCGCCCTGGATGACCTTGAACGGTACCTCGCCGGGAAAGACCTCTTGGCCGAAGTAGTGCACGCGGATCTGGGACTCAGCGCCTAAGTCCGAACGAACCAACCTGCCGCACGTGCGGCAGACTTAAACCAGTACTAAAGGAGAACGCAATGAAGCGCACAACCCTCGCCGCGATCGCCCTTGCGGTGACTGCAGGGCTTGGACTCGCCGGCTGCTCAGGCGCAGCAGGCCCTGCCGACCAACCGGCAGCAAACGGCAAGACCAAGCTGACGGTCTCTGTCTGGAACTACGAGGGAACCCCGGAGTTCAAGGCGCTGTTCGACAGCTACGAGGCTGCCAACCCGAACATCGACATTGAACCCGTGGACATCCTGGCCGATGACTACCCCCAGAAGGTCACCACCATGCTGGCAGGTGGCGACACCACGGACGTCCTGACCATGAAGAACGTCATTGACTACTCCCGCTACGCAAGCAACGGCCAGCTGCAGGAAATCGGCGACGTGGTGGACAAGGTTGGCAAGGACAAACTCGCCGGCCTCGACGCCTTCGACATGGACGGCAAATACTATGCAGCTCCGTACCGCCAGGACTTCTGGTTGCTGTACTACAACAAGGACCTGCTCAAGGCTGCCGGTGTGGAAGACCCCAAGGACCTGACCTGGGACGAGTACACGGCGCTGGCCAAGAAACTCACCACTACCGGCGCGGACGGCAAGAAGGTCTACGGCACGTACCACCACATCTGGCGTTCCGTGGTCGAAGCCATCTCCGCAGCCCAGAACAGCCAGGACCAGAACAGCGGCGACTACGGCTACTTCGAGGACCAGTACAACACCGCGCTGGACCTCCAGAAGAGCGGTGCCACCCTGGACTTTGGCACGGCCAAGAGCCAGAAGACCAGCTACCGGACCATGTTCGAAACCGGCCAGGCAGCCATGATGCCCATGGGCACCTGGTACATCGCCGGCATCCTGCAGGCCAAGAAGGACGGCAAGACCAACGTCAACTGGGGCTTGGCCCCCATGCCCCAGAAGAACGACGACGGCAAGGTCACCACGTTCGGTTCGCCCACGGCATTCGCCGTCAACAAGAACGCCGTGCACTCCGATGAGGCCAAGAAGTTCATCGAATGGGCTTCCGGTGAAGAGGGCGCCAAGGCAATCTCCAAGATCGGCGTTGTTCCTGCCCTGCAGAACGATGCCGTGAAGGACGCCTACTTCAAGCTGGACGGTATGCCCACCGACGAGCTGTCCAAGAAGGCCTTCACGCCGGACACCACCGCCCTCGAAATGCCTGTGAGCGACAAGTCGGCAGCCACGGACAAGATCCTCAACCAGGAGCACGATCTGATCATGGTTGGCGAGCGCTCCGTCACGGATGGAATTGCTGAGATGGGCAAGCGCGTCAAGAGCGAAGTCCTCGGCCAGTAAGGCTCGTCATGAGTACAGAAACAATCTCCAAGCCCGTTGCCCCGGCTGTTGCCGGCCGGGGCAACAGGAAGCAGGCCAGGCGTAATACCCTGATCGGCTGGACGTTCATCCTGCCGAACTTCATCGGCTTCCTGGCCTTCACCCTGATTCCGGTCCTCGCGGCCTTCGCCCTCTCCTTCATGGAGTGGACCTCGTTCAGCGCCCCCAAGTGGGTTGGGCTGGCCAACTTCCAGCGGATGTTCGCCTCTGATTCCTTCTGGATTGCGCTGCGCAACACCGTGGTCTATGCGCTCGGGCACGTTCCCCTGACCATGGCCCTGGCCTTGCTCCTGGCCATGCTGTTGAACCGGAAGCTCAAAGGCATCGGCTTCTTCCGGGTTGCGATCTTCTTCCCGTACATCACTTCCCTGGTGGCCGTCGCCGTCGTCTGGAACATGTTGTTCAGCCCGGACAACGGACCGATCAACCAACTCCTCCACGCAATCGGGATCGCCAATGCGCCGGGGTGGACCTCAAGCTCGGACTGGGCGCTTCCGGCCGTGATCATCACCAGCGTGTGGCGGGACATGGGGTACTACATGGTCCTCTACCTGGCCGGACTGCAAGCCATCCCCACCGAACTCTACGAAGCCGCGGAAGTCGATGGGGCCAGCGCCTGGCAGCGTTTCTGGAACGTCACCATCCCGTCGCTGCGGCCCACCACGTTTTTCGTGGTGGTCATGCTGACGGTCTCCAGCTTCAAGGTGTTCGACCTGATCGTCGTCATGACCAACGGTGGCCCCGGACGCTCCACCACGGTCCTGTCCCAGCTGATCTACCAGGAGGGCATCGGCGAAGGTAAGTTCGGCTACTCCTCGGCCATCTCGCTGGTCCTGTTCCTCATCGTCCTGACGGTCACCGTCCTGCAGTTCAAGATCCAACAGCGGAGGGAACGCTGATGACCAACATGGCCGAAGACCTCAAGGCTGAGGCCCGCTTCGCCGGGTCGGGCCTGCCTCCCGCAGGTGCGGAAGACCGCCGTCGTACAGTCCGCAAGCGTTCGCCGCGCGAGCAGAAGAAGCGGACCGCCAATGTGATCATCTACGGCGTGCTGGTGGTCCTGGTGGTGGCACTCATGGTGCCGTTCATCTGGATGGTGTCCTCCTCGCTGAAGGAGAACAACCAGGTCCTCACCGTCCCCATCCAGTGGATCCCGCAGGAATTCGTGTGGAGCAACTACACGGACATCTGGACCCGCATTCCCATGATGGGCTACCTGCAGAACTCGCTGTATCTCGCAGTGATCATCACCTGCCTACAGGTCCTCACGGGCTCGCTGGCAGCCTACGGTTTCTCCAAGGTCCGCTTCCCCGGGCGTGACGTGCTGTTCCTTTGCTACATCGGCACCATCGCCGTCCCGTGGCAGGCCTACATGGTGCCGCAGTACATCATGATGCAGAACCTGGGCCTCACCAACAGCTTCAACGCCCTGATCCTGCTCCAGGCTTTCGGCGCCTTCGGTGTGTTCCTGATGCGCCAGTACTACATGACCATCCCGGACGAACTCTGCGAAGCAGCCCGGATCGATGGCCTCAGCGAGTACGGCATCTGGGCCCGGGTGATCCTGCCACTGTCCAAGCCGGCGTTGGCCAGCCTGGCGCTGTTGACGTTTGTGAACACGTGGAACGACTACATGGGCCCGTTCATCTACCTCACGTCCAACCGCCTCTGGACCGTCCAGCTGGGCCTGCGTTCCTTCGTGGGCCAGTTCGACGCCGAGTACGCCATGATCATGACCGGTTCGGTGATCTCCGTGATCCCGATCCTCATCATCTTCCTGATCGGCCAGCGCTACTTCATCCAGGGCATCGCGACGAGCGGTATGAAGGGATGAGCACCGTGCGTGCTCCCCGCAAGCGCCGCTGGTCAGGGCCTGGATTCGAAACCTTCGGCAGCATCTTCGGTTTCGTCTACACCTTCCTGGCCGGCAACGCGCTGCTGGCGGTCGCCAACGCGCCGCTGGTGCTCTGCCTCTCCCTGGTGGCAGACCCAGCGGCCGCTTGGCCGTTTTTCCTTGCACTCTCGGTCACCATCGCGCCGTCCCTCGCCGGTATCTTCGCGGCCTTCCGGTCCTTGAACGACGACGGCGGCGCGGTCACCCCTGTTGCTGCCTTCCTTTCGGGATACAAGCGCAGTTTCACCCGCACGGCACCGCTTGGTGTGGGCGCGGTGGCGCTGCTCCTGTTCCTCGGCGTAGACCTCGTGGCCATCCAGTCTCTTCCGGGTGCCGCACTTCTGTTGCCGCTCATCGTCGTAGCAGCCGCCGTGACGGTGAGCCTGGCAGTGACGGCGATTGCCGGCGTCGTACTCCTGCCCCAAGCGAGGCTGAAAAGCATCCTCAAGGCCTCCCTCTACCTCGTGGTGCAGCGCTGGTACCTGAGCCTGGCCATGCTGGTACTGCTCGGCATCATCGTCTCCGCGGCCGTACTGCAGCCGGTCCTCGGCATCGCCCTGGCACCCGCTCCCCTGCTGTTCGTGATCTGGAGCAACGCCTCCTACGCCTTCCACGCCGTACTCCGTACCCCCTCCAACTAAAAACGCTCTCTCACCGAACCGCCCCTTCAGCCGATCGCTCTCTCATCCGATGAGAGAGCGTTGGCGTTTAAGGGGTGGAAGGTGAGAGAGCGTTCGTAGGAAAGGTTCGCTACTGGGCGCCGTTGCAGAGCTGGCCGTACTTGGTGCCGGCTTCCTGATATTCCTCAGTCAGCTTGCCGAGCTTCTCCTCGTCCGGGTTTTCCTTCGCCTGCTCATCCAGCAGGGCCAGGATGGAGGTCACCACCGGCTTCATGTCGTCCGAGGCGACACCCTCGATGGGACGAATGGCGTTGGCCACGCGGTTGCTTGCCGTCTTGTTGTTGCTCTGGGTGAGCCCGGATGCGGCGGCGGCCATCCTGTCGCAGGTCTGCGCGGTGGTCAGCTGCGGTGCTGAACAGGCGGAAGCCGAGGCGAGCAGCCCGGCAGCGATCAGGACAGTGGTGAGTTTCTTCATGATTCCCTCAATGGTCGACGTCTCTTCGATTGTAAAGGGCGTGGCCTAGGCTGGAGGACATGGCGATCATCCACAAAGCAACCCTGTCCCCCACCAAGCTTGAACTCATCGCTGACTACCTGCCGACGCAGCCGTGGTTCATCCAGGACGGCGAACCAGAGCTCATCGGCGCCTACCGCTTTGACGATCCTGCTGGTGAGGTAGGCATTGAAACCCACGTTGTTGCCGCGGGTGAACGCGTCTACCAGGTCCCGCTGAGCTACCGCGGACACGAACTCGGCGGCGCCGGCGAGTGGCTGATCGGCACCATGGAACATTCAGTCTTGGGCAAGCGCTGGGTGTACGACGCCTGCGCCGATCCCGTCTACGTCACAGCCCTCGCCACCGCGATCCTCACCGGACAAAAAGAAGCGGCGTTGCTGGTGGACGGTGAGGCAGAGCCGCGCCCCAGTACCGTCACGGTCAAGGGCAGCGGAAAGCTCGACGGCGGTGTACCCGGGTTGAGTGCTTCGGCGCCGGTATCGGGCAGCGGCGTGACGATCATCGATGCGGGGTCATTGCGCCTGAAGGTGAACCGTGTGGTGGATGTGGCCGCGGATGCTGCCGTCAACACTGCTGCAGCGCCGGAGTTGCACGCCGAACTCGCGCTGCATGGCTCGTGGGCAGGGCTCGAAAACCCCGTGGAGCTTGCGTCGGTGATCCGGGACTAGAGTCCGTCCACGGCACTGTTTGTCACCGGGCGGGTAGCGTAGGCTGACACACGGGGCCATCTACTCCGTGAAGGGGTCATCGTGTACTCAGTCAAATCCGTAGTTCCAGCTGTCCAGGACCTGGCAGGCGAGTGGGTCAAGCACGCCGCCGAAGGTACGGCGTCGCAAACTGACGCCGTGGTGGGGTGGGCATTGTCCCGGATCAACCATGCCGATGTGCCTTCGGTGGTGCACGGAGTTGTGCTCACGCTGACCGGTGACCGGAAGGCGGCCAAGCATGCGCGGGGCACCGCTGCGAAGGCCGTCAAGAAGGCAACACAAACGCTCCGGCGTGGACGCAAACAGAAGTCCGGGAGTGCGGGATTGGTGGCGTTCCTGGTAGGTGCCGGATTGTGCTTCGGAGCCGTCATGGCCTGGCGGATGATGGCCCGGCCTGGTGAGCCCACTCCCGTTCCTTCGGACACCACTCCGCCCGATCAGGCCGCCACAAACCTGGACGCCTCTACAAACTTGGACACGGTGCCGTTCAAACCGGATTCACCGGTCGTTTAGGCGCCTCGTCCCGCCTCATTTCCCGTCTCTCCGTTCCGGCGGATCCGTCGCCTGAGAACCAAACGGCTCAGCAAAAGGTAGGCTCCTCCACCAGCGACGAGGAATCCGGCCACGCCCACGATGAGGATCTGGGTGATGATTCCCGTAATGACCAGCGCGAAACCTGCCAGCAGAGCCAGAGCGCCCAGGATCATCCTGGCTCCCGTTCCACGGAGGCGCCCGGACCTCAGCTGAAGGTCAAGATCCGGGTCCGATGCAACGAGTCCACGCTCGAGCTCTTCGAGGCTCCGTCGCTCTTCATCCGACAACGACACCGGAATCCATCCCCACCCATGAGCATTCAACGCCACTGGCGCTTACATTCCACGCTGAGGCACCTGCGCTGCTTGCCGTGCCATGCCTTTATTATCTGTCGATTCGAGCGCCGTAGCCACAGCTTGCCCTTCCATCCGGCACGGGAAAGAACCACTCTGCGAGTACGACGTACGGCCGCTGGGGATTGGCTCACAGGCACGGCGATACTGTGACAAGCTAAGAACGTACCCAGCACGACGTACGGCAACCAACTGGAAGGCGATTCTTCCCATGGCACGACGATCTGCAAAAATTCCGAACAGCTTGGCACAGAACCCTGCGCCACGACGCGGCCGCACGGCATGGCTCGTGGTCATGGGACTCCTGGCGGGCATTGCCGGCGGCGCCTTTGCCTGGCGCATGCTGGCCCCGGATGGTGAACCCATTCGGCGCGAGCCTGTGGAAGACCCCCAGCCGCAGGACCTGGTGGTTCCCACCGAGCCCGTGGAGATCTCCACCCGCATGCGGCCCGGTGAATGGACAGAGGAGTCCCTGCAGGAACATCTCGAGGACTACAAGCAGCAGATCCGGGACATGGGCGCGTCCGAGTCGCAGATCATCGCCGAGGTGGAGCGCACGGAAGAGGGCGCAGCCAAGGTTGTGGTCCGCTGGGACCGCTCGGCTTAGTCCCTGCTACTAACGCTGTCCCTCCCCCGGCCGCGGTCGCCATACGACGACGGCCTGGGACCGGGCGCGGGGACGCTGGCCCCGTGCGAGGCTCACCACGTCTCCGGCAGCTCCCGCTGCGAAGATCCTCGCGTCCACGGGAGCCCGGCGGCGTGACAGTTCTTCGGTCAGTTCTGCCACGCGGTACTGCAGGGCAGCCACCTGGTTCTCGAGGTCCAGGATGCGCTTGATCCCTTCCAGGGACACGCCGGATTGCGAAAGGCGTTGCACCTCGCGCAGCCGGTCCACGTCGTTCTGCGAGTAGCGGCGGGACTTTCCGGGCGCGCGGCTGGGCGAGACGATGCCCAAGCGGTCATACTGGCGCAACGTCTGCGGATGCATGTCGGCAAGCTCCGCAGCTACGGAGATGACGAAGATCGGCTGGTTGACGTCGATAGCCATGACCTTCTCCTTACAACCGGGCCTTAGCGGCCAGGTCGTGACGCGGGTTGGCGTCGGAAGTCGCCGCAGCGAACGCCTTCACGGCCTCCTCCGCTTCCTTGCTCAGGTTCTGCGGAACGGCGACGTCGATGGTCACCAGCAGGTCGCCGGTCGCCTTGGACGTCTTCACGCCCCGGCCCTTCACACGCAGCGTGCGGCCTGCGGGAGTGCCCGCCGGGACGCGCAACTTGACGGTGTCGCCGTCGAGCGTTGGAACCTCGATGGTGGCGCCCAGCGCCGCCTCCGCGAACGTGACAGGCACGTGGACGCGGATGTTGTCCCCGTCGCGCTGGAAGAAGTCGTGGGGTTTAACGCTGACGGTGATGATGAGGTCCCCGTTGCCGGCCGGGCCAACGTTGCCCTTGCCGCGCTGGCGGACCTTCTGGCCGTCCTTGATGCCCGCGGGGATCTTGACGTCGATCACGTTGCCGTTGCTCTCGCGCAGGCTCACCGTGGTGCCCTTGATGGAACCGGCGAACGAGATGGACGTGGTGGCGGTACGGTCCGAGCCCTTCTGCGGGGCGCGCTGGAAACCGGTCTGGCCTCCCCCGAATCCACCGCCGAAAAGGTCTGCGAACTCCGGCGGAATGCCACCGCCCTGTGGTTGGCGTGCGCCAGCGCCGCCACCGAACAGGCCACCAAACAGGTCCTCGAAGCCACCATTGGCCCCGGCGCCACCACGACCACCTGCACCCGGAGCGAACCGGGCACCACCCATGGCACGGATGGCATCGTACTGCTGCCGGTCCTCAGGACTCGACAGCACCGAATAGGCCTCGGAGATGTCCTTGAACTTCTTCTCCGCGACAGCGTCCCCGGCATTGGTATCCGGATGGTACTGCCGCGCAAGCTTGCGGTAAGCCTTCTTGATGTCAGCGTCGGACGCGTCCTTGGCAACACCAAGGATCGCGTAAAAATCCTTTTCAACCCAGTCCTGGCTGGCCAAGAGCGTTTCCTTTCAAATCAAAACTAAAGCAGCTGCGTGAAACCACCTTAGGCGAGCCGACCGCCGAAGCGGGGCGAGCCAAGGGGCCCCGGGAGTGGCATCCAAGGATCTGGCCGCGGGCCCCGATACGAGCTTGCGAGTGTTGGGAAGGCCAATATCCGCTGCCGGAGCGTGACGGCTGACGTCCGTAGGACGAAAGCCGTCACGCGTAGGGGCGGGGGCCCCTTGGCTCGCTTCGCGTGGTTCGTACAGTCACCCGCCGAAGGCGGAAGTTACGCCGGTACTGCGACGATCACTTGGGCTGCCCGCAGGACACGCTCTCCTGAGCGGTATCCGGAGCGCAGCACCTGGCTGACCGTGTCTACTTCGATGTCCTCGCCGGGCTGCTGGATGAGTGCCTCGTGGATGGTGGGGTCGAATTCGACTCCGGTGTCCGCGATGCGCTCCAGTCCATACGTCTTCAGCGCATTTTCCAGCTTGGTGGCGATGGCGGCGAAGGGGCCGTCTTCGAGGTCACCGTGCTGGCGTGCGGCGTCAACATCGTCCAGCACCGGGAGCAGGGAGTTCAGGACGCCGATAACGGCCATCTCCCCTGCTACGGCGCGGTCGCGTTCCACGCGCTTGCGGTAGTTGACGTACTCAGCCTGCAGGCGGAGGAGGTCGTTGCGCAGTTCGGCTGCCTGGGCTTCCGCCGCGGCACCGGGTGCGACCGACTCTTCAGCCGGAACCTCTACCCCGTTGAGGATTTCCTCAGCCTGGGACAGGGCATCGCCCTCGGTGGACGCAGCGTTGCTTTCGGCGTTCGCTTCGCCTTCAGGATGGCGGGCGGCCCCGGTCTCCGGGTCAACCTTGCGGTTGTCCCGGATCACCGGCTTGCGCTGCTCGTTGCCTTCAGAGTGCTCTGCTTCGTTGCCGTGATGAGGCATGGTTACTTCTTCGCTTCGTCTTCGTCGATGATCTCGGCGTCGACGATGTCCTCGTCAGCCTTGTCGCCGGCGGCACCTGCGGAGGCACCTTCAGCACCGGCACCGGGGGCGTCGGCTGCTGCAGCCTGCGAGTAGATGGCTTCGCCGAGCTTGGTCTGGGAAGCCTGCAGCTTCTCAAACGCCGTCTTCACGGCTGCGTCGTCGGTGCCTTCGAGCGCGGACTTGAGGGAGTCGACGTCGGCCTTGACCTCGGTCTTGACCTCTTCAGGCAGCTTGTCCTCGTTTTCGGCGATGAGCTTCTCCACCGAGTAGGCGAGCTGCTCAGCGGAGTTACGGGTGTCCGTAGCTTCACGGCGTGCCTTGTCCTCGGCAGCGTGCTCTTCGGCTTCACGGACCATGCGGTCAATGTCGTCCTTGGAGAGCGCTGTGCCACCGGTGATGGTCATGGACTGTTCCTTGCCGGTGCCCTTGTCCTTGGCGGACACGTGCACAATGCCGTTGGCGTCGATGTCGAAGGTGACCTCGACCTGCGGAACACCACGCGGTGCCGGGGCGATACCGGTCAGTTCGAACGTGCCCAGCGGCTTGTTGTCGCGGGTGAATTCACGCTCGCCCTGGAAGACCTGGATGGCCACGGACGGCTGGTTGTCGTCAGCGGTGGTGAAGGTCTCCGAACGCTTGGTGGGGATAGCCGTGTTGCGCTCGATGAGGTGCGTCATGACGCCACCCTTGGTTTCGATGCCGAGGGACAGCGGCGTGACGTCGATGAGCAGGACGTCCTTGCGCTCGCCCTTCAGGACACCGGCCTGGAGTGCGGCACCAACGGCCACAACCTCGTCCGGGTTGACGCCCTTGTTGGGCTCCTTGCCGCCGGCGAGTTCCTTGACGAGCTCGGACACGGCAGGCATACGGGTGGAGCCACCGACGAGCACGATGTGGTCGATGTCCGAAACCTTGATGCCGGCTTCAGCGATGACGTCGTGGAACGGCTTCTTGGTGCGGTCCAGCAGGTCCTTGGTGAGGTCCTGGAACTTGGCGCGGGTGAGCTGCTCGTCCAGGTGGACCGGGCCGTCGGGGGTGACGGAGAGGTACTGGAGGGAGATGTTGGTGCTGGTGGAGGAGGAGAGTTCCTTCTTGGCCTGCTCTGCGGCTTCGCGGAGGCGCTGGAGGGCGATCTTGTCCTTGGAGAGGTCGATGCCCTTGACCTTGAGCTGGTTCAGCAGCCATTCGACAACGCGGTTGTCCCAGTCGTCGCCGCCGAGGCGGTTGTCACCGGCGGTTGCGCGAACCTGGATGGTGGAGAAGTTGTCTTCGTCCTTGCCAACTTCGAGGAGGGAGACGTCGAAGGTACCGCCACCGAGGTCGAAGACCAGGATGAGTTCGTCTTCCTTGCCCTTGTCCAGGCCGTAAGCCAAGGCAGCCGCGGTGGGCTCGTTGACGATGCGCAGGACGTTGAGGCCGGCGATCTCGCCGGCTTCCTTGGTGGACTGGCGCTCGGCGTCGTTGAAGTAGGCCGGAACGGTGATCACAGCGTCGGTGACCTTTTCGCCCAAGTAGCTCTCGGCGTCGTTCTTGAGCTTCATGAGGATACGCGCGGAAATTTCCTGCGGCGTGTACTTCTTGTCATCGATGGCGACGGTCCAGTCGGTGCCCATGTGGCGCTTGACGGAGGCGATGGTGCGGTCGATGTTGTTGACGGCCTGGCGCTTGGCGATCTCGCCAACCAGGACTTCGCCGGACTTGGAGAACGCGACGACGGACGGCGTGGTGCGGCCGCCTTCTGCGTTGGCGATGACGGTGGGCTCGCCACCTTCAAGAACAGAGACCACGGAGTTGGTGGTTCCGAGGTCGATACCTACTGCACGTGACATATCTTGTTTCCTTTCAATGACCGATGTTGATGATTGCACCCGAACAGCACTCTCCGCTGAGGCGGGTTTTGCTGTCGGGAGCCCACTCAACAATCGGCTAGTTGAGCGTTCTGCACTCAACTGTACTCAGCCTCGAAAAGATGTCAATCCAAAGTTGAGTCAATTGCACTCAACTTTGCGGCTCGGCTTCTCTACTTCCCAGTGTTCACACGGAATTCCGGGCTCGTTTCGCCTACGGTGAACTGCTCAGGTGGCTCCGGCTTGTATACCCACGCCACGAGCACCACCGAAATGATCATCAGCAGGAACCACGCCAGCAGTTTGTCGATCGAGACGGCCTGCCACCCGTTCAACTGGTTCGGGTAGAGCCACGCGCGGGACCACGTGCCGATGTTCTCCGCGAACCAGATGAACAGCGCCACGAGAAGGAACGACACCAGGATGGGCATCCGGAAGCGCTTGCGGAACACGCGGTAGTGCATCACGCACCTGCCGTAAACGAGTACGACGGCGGCCAGCAGCACCCAGCGGAAGTCGAAGATGTAGTGGTGCGAGAAGAAATTCACGTAGATCCCGGCCGCAACAAGGGCTGTGATCCATCGTCGAGGGTAGCGGTCGAAGCGGAGGTCGAACAGGCGGAACACGCGGACCATATAGGAACCCACAGCGGCATACATGAAGCCGCTGAACAGTGGAACCGCGCCGATGCGAAGGATCCCCTCCGCACCATAGGACCAGGAGCCAACGTCCGTTTTGAACAGCTCCATGACGGTCCCCACCACATGGAACAGGACGATCACGCGAAGTTCGCGCAAGGTCTCCAGCCGGAAGACAACCATCAACACCTGGATTGCCACGGCCGCGATGGTCATGAAGTCGTTGCTGGCCAGCCCGGCGTTGGAGGGGTACCAGAGCCGCACCGCAATGATGACAGCCAACAGCGAGGCTCCGAAAACGCATGCCCACGCCTGCTTCAGCCCGAAGACAAGGAATTCCGTAAGTCCTGCACGCAGGCCACCTGTCGAGCGGTCCAGGTAGCGGTGGGCGAAGGCATCGATCGACCGCTCAACAGACGTGGAATTACGCATGCCGAACCGCACCCCTGAGCTGCGCCGGCTTCAGCGTGCTCAGGCAATAGTCCCGTGGCCAGTACCGGATCCGCTGCGGCAAACGTGGGTACACGTGCCCCACCAGGCGCATTGCACGGTCAAAGCGGCGCGCATGCACCGGCGTCCAGTCGAAGCCGAATCCTTGCCGGAGATGGTCGGGCAACAGTCCGACAGTCAGGAACCGGGCAACAGGCATCACGAGTCGCATCAGCGCCGGCCCGCCCGCCGGATAGAGCAGGTCCCGGGCGATCTTCCGTGCCTTCTCGTCCGGCTGCAGCACCGCCATCTGCGCATTCCAATACTCGGCAAACGCCGCCCGATCTGCCGGCCACATGTCTGCCGGAAGCTGAAGGGCCGTGCCGATCCGCGCGTAGTCCTGGTACATGAGGTCCGCAGTCTCGTCGTCGAGCTTTCCGTGGACTTGCTCGTAGACAGTGAGGGCCGTGTTGTAGAGGGTGGCCACCACCCACAGCTGCGATGAGGCGTCGAAGGCGTTGTAACCCCGGGACTCATGATCGGTGGTCCTGCGGACAGGTGCATGGGCCCGGTTAACAGCCCGGCGGACGGCGGCGATCTGCTCTTCGGTCCCGTACACCACGGCGTAGACGTAGGTCAGCGTGGCCTTGAGCCGATCCTGCGGCCGATCGGCGAAATTGCTGTGTTCCGCCACGCCATGACCCACCCGCGGATCGGCGATCTGGAGGAGGATGGCACGCCCCGCACCGGCGAGCAGGACGCCCTCCGCACCGATGTCAACCAGTCCACGAGCCATCCGAACACTCTACTTCCGCCCCTTACAGCCCCGCGACTCCCCGCAGGACAGCCAGCTGGTGTTCGAAGAGTTCATCGCGGGCGGCGAAGGTGTCCGCGCCATACTGGCCAAACACCTCAAAGCTCACCGCCCCGAACAAGGACGTCCACACCAGCACGCCCCTGGCGAGCGACGCATCCGGTGCTGCCAGCCCCATCTCCGCGCGGATTCTCGCGAGGTCTCCGGCGAGCTTGGGAGGGATGACGACGGCGGGAGGCACGTCTGCGGTCAAGGCGCCGGCGCGATAGGCGGCGTCGAATATTCCAACGAGGCGAACAATGACGCGGGTGCCTGGCACCGTGGTGCGCTCCCCAGGGGCTTGGTATCCGGGGACCGGACTGCCGAACAGGAGTGCGTAGCTGGCTGGCTCACGAAGCGCCCATCTCCTGACGGCCATGCCCAGCGCTTGGAACTGCCCCGCGAAGTCCTGTCCGCCGGCGGAGTCCACCGCCGCGTCTACCTCGTCACCGAGATCGTTGTAGGCATCGATGAGGAGGAGGGTCAGCAATTCGTCGCGGCTCTCGACGTAGCGGTAAACGGCCGAGGAGACCACTCCCAGGTCGCGGGCAACTGCGCGAAGGGAAAGTGCGGCGGCTCCGTGTGTGGCCAGATGTTCCCTGCCGAGCCGGACGATGTCGGCGATGGTCTGGGCGCGGGCACGTTGCCTGGGCGTAGGTGGCTTGGGGGTCTCCGGCATGAGGACAGCTTGCCACATTTGAGAGCGTCGTCAGCAAAAGAGAGCAGCGCTCTTGACTTAAAGGCGGCGGGGGTTCATTCTGAGATTTATGAGAGCACTGCTCTCTATTTCAGAGGAAGCCAGGAAAGGAACCCCATGTACGTCGTCACCGGAGCAGGACCTGTTGGATGGACCGTGGCCGAAACTCTCGCCATGCAAGGGAACGAGGTCCGGGTGGTCACCAGATCAGGCAGCGGACCGGAGCATCCCCTGATCCAACGCGTGCGCGGAGACGCCTCTGACGCCGCTCAGTTCAGCGAAGCAGTTCGAGGCGCGCAGGCGATCTTCCATTGCATTCACGGTTCCAAGTACCGCGCAAAGGAATGGGCAGCTGAACTTCCTGGGGCCGAGCTGGTGGTGATGGACGCAGCGGCAGCCGTGGGCGCCGTCGTCGTTTTTCCCGAAAGCCTCTACTCCTATAGCGAGCCGGACCGCATCATGACGGAGGCCGGCCCTCGCGAGGCGACCGGCGGCAAACGTGGCGTCCGGACGGAGCTGCTCAAGGCGCGGGAGGCCCATATGGCGAACACCGTGAGCATCGTGGCAGGCGACTTCTTCGGGCCGCGGGTCATGATGGCCCACGCCGGGGAACGCATGGTTCCTCTGGTGCTGGCAGGGAAGACGGTCCAGGTGGTGGGAAGTGCCGACCACCCGCACTCCTTTACCTTCGTCCCCGACCTGGCCGCGGCCATGATTGCTGCGGCTCAAAGGCCCGAACTGTGGAACCGTGTGCTTCACGCGCCCACCGGCCAGGCGATATCCCAGCGCGGACTCGCTGCCGCCCACGCTGCTGCGGCGGGCCTTGGCGAGCCGAAGGTCAGCGCCATTCCCGGCTGGGTCCTGCGCGCGGCGGGCGTCTTCTTCACGGACATGCGTGAACTGGCGGAGTTGCTCTACCAGTTCGAGCGCCCCTTTGTTATGGACTCGAGTGAGAGCCAAGAGCTGTTGGGCCTGGAACCGACTTCCCTGCAGGATGCAGCGGCGGCAACGGTGGCGTGGTGGCAGACGAAGCGCGCGACGCTGGCTTAGGACCTGCTCGAAGTCACCGCGACTGCCATAATGCCAAGTTCTGCCAGTCCTCGGGAAATCCCATGCTTACACACGGAGAAAGGAGTTCAGCCCCACCTGGGGCGCGAAGTCTGATATCCAACTTCTTAATGTGGGTTCTAAAGGTCAGGTGCCAATTGGTTCCGCCGGAGTGCGACCGAAGCATGAAGGCCAGGGTTGCTGCATAAATGTAGAGTCTCTGATGTGCTTTGGGCGTGGCCGTAAAGTCAGGTCGAGTCAGATGTGCCAAAAAGGCACCGATGGTGTCGTGCTCCTTGAGCGAGATGGCCCTTTTGAAGGCCCGATTGAAAAGCCGGGAGCCGTGCGCAGACGCGTTTCGGAAGTCGACCATCATCCGGAGCACTGCACCGAAGCGCCGCGGGTGGGCGAACCCAAACATGCGCGCTACCTCGCGAGCATCAGGTGTCTGCATCAATTCAAAGAGATACGGCAAATTTCCGAAGCTCAGCACCTCGGTGACGGCCCAGATAGGGACCTCTTGCTGCGGATACTTCAGCAAGTGATGCTTGAGGAAATCTTCGTCTTCTGCCGCTGCCCCGACAGCGCCCCGCCAGGTGGAGGTCCATGCCTCAAACTTCGTGCGACCTCCCGCGGGCCGATCACAATTGTGCTCATCAAGGAACCTCTTGGACGCATGTGCGGCCACATCCCTCGCCGCGAGGGTATGGGCAATCGCAGCCCTCAGACGAACTTCGAAGTCCATCAGGCCTTCTTGGCAGACGCGGGCGAGTTTGAAGTCGAACGCTTCCAACGCCATGACATGGTCGATACTTGCGCCGGGGATGTAGTCATCCGAACGGTACTGGTGGAGTCTGATGTCGACTTCGTGGGCCGGAAGAAGTCGTCGAAAGATGTATCGGTACGCACCCGACCGGAAGTAGCCTACCCGGCTAAGGAACGTCAGCGCTGTATCGCGGTCAGGAACTGCCAGACCACGGTCCTCCAGATGTTGAAGCAACTCTTCGCGCTCTTTGAATTCCTTGGTGTACTCCACACTTCACCGACTCGTCCCGCTAACGAAAATTGCCCCCTTGAGCCGAGGCTCAGAGGGGGGCAATGTCTGATGGATAGAACCTAACACATTTACCTGTGAACCACAGATGAGCAGGCCGACGCTGGCTTATTCAGTCCTTGTTGTGGGGTTGGTTGGTCGGGTCGTGTGAGGATGTGGTGTTCAAGGGCCGCAACGGACCAACCATTGAGGACGGCTTTGGACGCATACCAACGCCTCAGATCGTGGTCACTGACTTTGTTCAGGAGCGCGACGTTGTCGCTCCGGACGCAATCGTCCAGACACCGTCACGGCAATTGTCCAACAGCCTGTTGGACAAATGCGTCCGGAACATCGGCGTAGCCCTCGGGCAAGGACACTGCGCGCGAGCCGGTCACGGCATTGGGATTCAGTTCCATAGGTCAAGCCTCACAGCAACCACTGACATTCCTGGCGGGTCAGGCAGGTTTCGCGATCGGCGCAGCACCGACGCGGATTAACCGCTTTTGTCACACAGTTAACTCCCCATTCACACTACCCTCGGCACCTGTCAACTAAGGTTCCTTAGCGTCGAGGCCATGGAAAACATCACCCGCAGATCCCTCATTTCCGTCGGCCTCGGCGCTGGCTTGGTTGCCGCACTCCCCAACAATGCGGTCGCCGTTTCAACAGCGGACGACGCCGGTCTCCGCACCGATCCGTTCACGCTCGGTATCGCCTCCGGCGAGCCGTGGCCGGACGGCTTCGTGCTGTGGACCCGCCTGGCTGTAAACCCCGTGGCCGAAGACGGCTTGGGCGGCATGCCGTCCCGCAACGTCGCCGTTGCCTGGGAGGTGGCAGAGGACCAGGCGATGCGCCGGACAGTAGCCCGCGGCGTCGAACATGCCCGGATCGAAAGCGCCCACTCAGTGCACGTCGAAGTAAAAGGACTTAAGCCAGGCAGGGAGTACTTCTACCGTTTCCGGACGGGCCGCCACATCAGTGCTGTGGGACGTGCCCTCACCAGCCCCGCCCCCGGTGAAACACCGGCCGCCCTCGCCATGGCCTTCGCCAGCTGCGCCCAGTACGAGCACGGCTACTTCACGGCCTACTCACGCCTCGCGGAGGACCACCCGGACCTGGTGCTCCACCTCGGCGACTACCTCTACGAATACAAGAAGGGCAGTTACGTGATCGGCGGCGGCAACCCGCGCGACCACGAAGGTCCCGAGACCGTGGGACTGGCAAGTTACCGCCAACGGCACGCACAGTACAAGGCCGACACCGACCTTCAGGCCGCCCATGCCATTGCCCCGTGGCTGGTGGTGTGGGACGACCACGAGGTGGACAACAACTGGGCTGACGACATCCCCGAGAACAGCGACCCAGCCCAGCTCAACGACACCACCGAACACTTCCGGCAGCGTCGTGCAGCGGCGTTCCAGGCGTATTACGAAAACATGCCACTGCGTCGGTCGTCGTTGCCGGCTGGGTTCGACATGAAGATCTACCGCACCATCCAGTGGGGCCAGCTCGCCAACTTCCACATGATGGACACCCGGCAGTACCGCGACGACCAGCTCGCGGGTGACGGATGGCGGAAGAATGTTGCCGAGCGCCTGGATGAGGACCGCACCATCACCGGCGCCGAGCAGGAAAAGTGGCTGCTGGACGGTTTCAGGAACTCCACGCAGCGCTGGGACATCCTGGGGCAGCAGGTCTTCTTCGCCGAGCGGGACCGCGACAAGGCGGTCGACGTCGACGACGTCTCCATGGACGGCTGGGACGGGTACGCCGCCTCCCGCCGCCGCATCACCCAAGGCTGGGTGGACGCGAAGGTGCGCAACGCCGTCGTGCTTACCGGCGACGTCCACCGCCACTGGGCCACCGACCTGAAGGTGGATTACAAGGATCCGGCGTCGCCCGTTGTCGGCTCGGAACTGGTGTGCTCCTCCATCACGTCCACGGGCGACGGCAGCGGCTCCACCACGGACCCGACCATGGCCTGGAACCCGCATCTGAAGTTCTACAACGACAATCGCGGCTATGTGAACACCCGCATCACCAAGGACTCCTTGACGGCGGATTTCCGCGTGCTGGACTACGTCACCAAGCCAGGCGCACCGGTCAGCACCAAGAAGTCCTTCACCATCAACGATCGGGTTCCCGGCCTGGCCTGATCCGTCCGAGGGGACCCCACGCAACTGGGGGACAGCACCTGTTCCATTCACGGCTCAGTGGAACGTTTGCTGTCCCCCAGTTGGGTACCGGGCCGGCCGTTTTCAAACGAATGGAGTTACCCCGGTTTCCCCAGTGACTACGCGCAACGGCGGGAGTAACCTATTCCCAGTTACGTTTGTGGGTCACCTAACCGCTGGGGTTCTGCCGTGGGCTATGTGCGTTCGTCGCTGTCCGACCTTCTCGGGGTCCTTTCCGACGCCGTCGCTCCCCAACGCGTCAGGTTCGACGACGGCTCCCCCACCGCAGGCGTCCCGGCACCCGACGCTCCGGTAGTAGTCCACGCCGTCGCACTCAACCGGGTGGGCCGCTCACGGCGGGACGGACCGGTGCTCGATCTCGAACTGCGCGTAGCCATTGAATGCCACGGCCCCGAACAACTCGACAACATGGAGCGGCTCCTGCTGTCCGTGGAACGCCACAGCCAGTACTCCATTGTTTCCAGCAACGAGTACCGGCCAGGCGAGTATCAGGAAAGCATCGAAGACGGGCTCGGGTTCCTGGTCCGCATCCCCGTCGCGCTGCGCTTCGAAGAACCCTCCGGACCACCCGTCCTGGAGCCACTCATCGCCAAGACCGGCGTTGCCCGGCGCATCCACGGACGCTTGGTGGACGTCCACAACAAGGGCATCCCCGACGCCTACATCCACGCCCATTCCTCCGCCACGGCCGTCGTCAGCGATGCGACCGGCCACTTTGAGGTCCTGGCCTCGGCGGACGAACTCCAGCACTTTGCCGTAGCGGTACGCGGCACTGAACGGGAAGTCTCGGCCAGCACCAGCAGCCTGCCGGTCATCATCCGGTGGACCTGAGCCCGCTTGGCGGGTAGGAAAGGGAGCGCACCATGGCGAACTATCAGGCGCCAGGCGTTTATGTACAGGAAGTGCCCAGCGGCGCGCGAGCCATCGGGCAAGTGAACACGAGCATCGCCGGCTTTGTGGGCCTGGCCCCGGACAAGAACGCCTTGGTGGGTGAACTCCGCGTGCTGGACAACTGGACCCAGTTCGTGGACCAATACGTCGGCAACGCGGCTGCGGGGACGCCCCTCTCCAACGCTGTTTACGGCTTCTTCTCAAACGGAGGAAGCCGTTGCTATGTGGTGAACATCGGGGCGGACGGCAGCCTCACCGGGACCGCGTCGGCGCCGAACGGGCTCACGCTCTTCGAAGCCGTGGACGACATCTCCATGGTGGCAGCCCCCGGCTACGCCACCGCCGAAGCCTACGCGGCACTTCAGGCACACGTGGAACACCCGCTGCGCCAGGACCGCATGGCGATCATGGACACGCTCGAGAAAATAGACGACGTCGGCGCGCTCACCCGGGCGGCGACGTCCGGCGTCCCGGAGGACACTGGTTCGGCTTCATCGCCGAAGAAGAGCGACAGCACACCCGACGCCGCTGAACAGGAGGACCTCGGAGCCCCACAATCACCCGGGGGCTACACGGCGCTGTACTTTCCCTGGATCGTGATGATCGATCCCGTCTCCGGCCAGAAGGTGACCCAACCGCCGTCGGGCCATATCGCCGGGGTGTGGGCGCGGGTGGACGCCACCCGCGGAGTCCACAAGGCGCCAGCCAACGAGCCCATCCAGGGCGCCCTCGACCTGGTGCGGCGGGTGAGCCGGGGCGAGCAGGAAGTCCTCAACCCCGCGGGCGTGAACTGCATCCGCTACTTCCCCGGCGAGGGCATCCGGGTGTGGGGGGCACGGACCAAGGCCCCCGAAGCCAGCGAATACCGCTACGTGAACGTCCGGCGGCTCACCAACATGATCAAGGAATCCGTGGCGGACGGGACACGCTGGGTAGTCTTCGAGCCCAACGACCACACGCTGTGGAAGTCGATCCGGCGGGACATCGGCGCGTTCCTTACCAACGTCTGGCGGGACGGCGCCTTGCTCGGGACTACTCCTCAACAGGCCTTCTTCGTCAAATGCGATGAGGAAACCAACCCACCCGAAGTCCGCGACGCCGGGCAAGTGGTCACGCTGATTGGCATAGCGCCCGTGAAACCGGCCGAGTTCGTGATCTTCAAGCTCATGCAGTCGGCCGAGAACACCAGCCAGACAGAGAACGCAGGAGCCTGACATGAGCACCCCAACCCCTGCCGCCCAACCCGGAAACGTGGTGGACCCGTACCGCGCGTACAACTTCAAGCTCGTGATCCAAGGTGTGGTGCAAGGACATTTCACCAACGTCGAGGGCCTTGGACTCAAGATCGGCCGCATCCTCTACCGCTCCGGCGGCGAAAACAGCACCGTCCGCGTGATCCCCGGCCAAGTCGAATACACGCCCGTCACGTTGAAGTACGGCCTGACCGATTCCACGGAAATGCTGCAGTGGCTGTTCAAAGCCGTGAACGGGACAGTGGAGCGGCGCAACGTGTCCATCGCCATGCTCAACGACGCCGGTTCCGCGGAAGTCCGGCGCTGGAACCTCTTGGGCGCCTGGCCGTGCGACTGGTTCGGAGCACCCCTCGACGCGCTGGGGAAGGACCTCGCGATCGAGACCCTGAGTATCGCCTACGACCGCCTGGAGCTCGACGATGCCCGCGCTCCCGTCGCCTGACCCCTTCTCTTGGCGGCGGTCGCTGGCCGCGCGGTTACGCCGCGTGGCCGCATGGGTGGAGCCGGTTCGCGGGTCTGACGCCGTTTGGACGCCTGGTGCCGACTTGGGCCCGGCGGATGCCAGCGTCGTGCCCGGCGCGGAACCTGGGGCCAGCGTCGTGTCCGGCGCGGAACCCGCCTCGGGGCTCTTCGAGGAAGGCACGACGACGGCCCGCGGCTTTGATCTCGAAGGCGCACCCGAGCATTGGGTCGCGTTGTTGCGGGACGCAGGACTGGCCCCTAAGGCAGCCGGCGGCTCCGTTCCTTCCAAACCGCTCTCACCCACTCCCCTTGCAAGGCCCGCTCCGCGTGGCATTCGCCGTCTCTGGCGCGCAAAGCAGGCCCCACAACACGAACCCCCTCCCGTTGCGGGGTCCGCTGTACGTGCTTCGGAGCGTCCAATAGGCGCAGAGCAGGCCCCACAACGGACGCCTGCCCTGCGGCTTCGCACACCATCCCGCTCACAAAGACCCCAAGCACCCGCAAACACTCCCCTTGCTGGGCCCGCTTTACGCTCGAACCAGCCAACAAAGAATGCAGAGCGGGCCCCACAAGTCGGTCGCACCCAGACAGCTCCCGTTGCGAGGCCCGCTGTACGTGCTTCGGAGCATCCAATAGGCGCAGAGCAGGCCCCACAACGTAACCCCGCGCTCAGGCTCCGCACACCATTCCGCTCACAAAGACACCAACCCGAAGGACCCCAAACGCCCGCAGGCACTCCCCTTGCGAGGCCCGCTGTGCGCCCCAACCAGCCAACAAAAAGCGCAGAGCAGGCCTCACAAGGCAGTCCCACCCAGGCAACTCCCGTTGCGGGGCCCGCTGTACGTGCTTCGGAGCGTCCAAGAAACGCAGAACAGGCCCCACAACGGACACCTGCCTTGCGGCTGCGCACACCAACCCAACCCCAAAGACACCAACCCGATGGATCCCAAACGCCCCCAAGCATTCCCCTTGTGGGGCCCGCTTTCCGCCCCAACCAGCCAACAAAGAGCGCAGAGCGGGCCCAACAACGCACTCAACCCCGGCACGACCACCACGCCACAGCACACTCGCCGGCCACCGCACACACCTCCGCTGCCGCGCACACTCCCGCCACGACGCACACGCCCGCCCCTGCCCAATCTGGCGCCTGGCCGGAACTGGCACCCCGGCCCATCCTGCCGCCAGCCAACCCAGCGAATGCGGCGAGCCCGGTAGCCCAGGCCATGGCCCGCCAGACCCGGCTGGCCCTGGAACAGGAAGCGGTGTGACATGGAACGGGTCGCCTTCCTGATCGAGGACACCGGGGAACACCTGGGCTGCTTGCTGAACCCCGAAACCGTGGTGATGCAGCGAACTGCAGGCGTGGAGCCTCGGCGCAGTGCGGGCGGCAAGCTCAGCGGCACGGGTTTGGCGGACGATCCCCTCCTTTTCACCGGTGGCGGCCACACGGAATTGCGGCTGGATCTCCTGTTCGACGTCGACCTCGCGCCGGCGTCGCTCCATGTGCAGGACGTGCGGCAGATGACCCGGCCCATTTGGGCGCTCGCGGAAAACAGCGCCGAAGTGGAGCGGCAACGTCGGCCGCCGTCGGTCCGTTTCGTCTGGGGCCGCGCGTGGAACGTGCCGGGGATCGTGACGGAAGTGGCGGAACGTTTCGACCGCTTCGCGCCGGACGGCTCACCCCTGCGTTCGTGGATGCGGATGGTGTTTGTCCGGGTGGGCCAGGCCGCTGACGAGGAAGGCGGCGAGAATTACGAGCTCGCACAGCGCCTGCCTGCCGTGGACCTGACGGCACCACCCGTGGACACCCTCCCGGTGACCGGCGACGGCAGCACGGACCGGGACGCGTTAATGCCCGACGGCGGCGACCTCCTTCCCGAGGTACCGCCGGCCGAGCTTGGGCGGCTGTCCATTGCAGCCTTCGGCACGCCCCTGCTCTGGAAACTCCTCCTTGAGTACAACAACATCGACGACCCCGCCCACTTCAATGGACCCCTCGCGGTCCCGCCGGTCGGTGAGGCACCATGAGGCAGCTCCAAGGCCTCCCCGAGCTCATCGTCACGCTCGGCCGTCGCAGGCTTGGCACAGCGGAGACGGCAGCCATCGTGTCCGTCAACGTGCTGAGTTCCCTGGCGAGGCCGGCCCAATGCCTCATCACTTGGCGCCCAGGCCCGGGCCGGACAGCCGCAGCAAGGGGCGGAGTGGACCCCGCGCCCGGCGATGCCCTACGGGTGGAACTCGGCGGCCAACGTACGCCCCTTTTCGCGGGTGAAGTCACGGTGGTGGAGTACAGCTACGGAGCGGACCTCGGCCAGGAAATCCGCATCCGTGCCTACGATGCGCTGCACCGGCTCCGCAAACGCCAATTCACGCGGCTGCACTCCGATACGGACCTTGCCACCTTGGCCAAGACCCTCTGCGACGGGACAGGACTGAACGTGGTGGGCGGCGGCGAGCACCTGGGCAACGTCTACCAATGCGCCCGAACAGACCTAAGCCTGCTCGTGGAACAAAGCGCCCGCGTAGGCGCCTATCCCGTGGTCCACGATGGCACCCTGACCCTCACCGGGCTCGACGGCGACGGCGAACCCGTGGACCTCATGCTCGGCTCCACGCTCCACTCAGCAGAGATCGAAGTCAGCCAGGAACCTGCCTACGCCAGTGCCGCAAGCCATGGTTGGCGCGCCGAGGATGCGTCCACCCACCAGGCAACAACCAGTTCCTCCACCGCCAAGGCAATTGTCTCTGCCGACCCGGGCCTGGCCAGCGTGGGTGCGGGCGGCCCCTTCCGGAGGGATAACGAACTCCTGGACAGCACTGCGCTCGCGGACTGCCTGGCCCACGCGGAGTTGGACGCCCGGATGGCCGGTCAGGTGACGGGCGTTTTCGTCGCCGAGGGCAATCCACGGCTGAGGGCGGGCGGCAGGGTCAGGATCGTGGGCGTTGCCTCGAAGATCGAGGGGACCTACCTGATCGCGAGCGCCGCGCACCGGCTGGACGGGACGGGCTACGAAACCACGGTGACCACCCGGCCACCCGCCGCAGCACCGGAACGCAAGCAAGATGTCTTCACGCTCGGGATCGTCGTGGACGCCGAGGATCCCGAAGCGCGGGCACGGGCGCAGGTCCGGCTGCCGGCCTACCCGGACCTCCAAACAGCGTGGGCGCCGGTCCTCACCCCCGCGGCCGGCCCGGACAAAGGCCTCGTGGCAACTCCCGCTCCGGGCGACACCGTCCTGGTGCTGCTACCGGCAAGCGACCCGGCCCAGGCAATCATCCTGGGCGGTCTCTACGGCCGCGAACAGCCGCCGGACCACAGCGTAGGGACGCCCCGGAACAGCCGCTACACCTTCCGGAGCACGGACGGCCAGGAGCTAATGCTCGACGGCGGCGCCCGCACCATCAGCTTCACGGACGGGCACGGGTCATCCGTGGAGCTGGGTCCGGAAAGACTACGCATCACGGCAGCCACGGATTTGGTCTTGGAAGCCCCGGGCAAGGCCATGAAGATCCGCGCGAAGACCGTCGACTTCGAGGAGGCCTGAAGACGCCATGAAGTTCCTCGTCAAGGAAGCCATCCTCCGCTGCGGGCACGACGGCAAAGTGGAAAACGTCCCCTCCCAGGAATGGGTCCGCATCAAGGACTCCGCGATCCTGGTAGCCACGGATCCACAGGGCCGGGACATCAGCATGTGCCCGAACGTCGGAATCAACATCAAGCCGTGCAACAAGACCTTGCCCGTGACCAAGGGGTACTCCACGTTCATCACCATTGCCGGCAAAGCCGTGTGCCTGGACACGGTGGAGGGTTTCACAGACGGGACTCCCCCGGGCGCGGTGAAGTACAACGTCCGCCGGCCGGGCCAAATGTTCGTGGAGGCCGGCTCATGAAGGGACTAACAAAGTGAGCGCCCCCAGATACAAGTCCGTGGCGTTCATCCACCCGGACTTCGATGCCACCGCCGGACTGCCCGGGCTCAAGACCACTCCTGCGGGCAGGCTCGCGACGGTTACGGACGCGGCCTCGGTCCGACAGGCCCTCCTCCTGCTGCTGAGCACCCGGCCGGGCGAGCGTGTGAACCGCCCGACGTACGGCTGCCACTTGTTCCGCCTGGCGTTCGCTCCGGCCGACGACACCACGGCCGGGCTCGCCATCCACTACGTGGCCAAGGCCGTGGAGCAGTGGGAACGCCGCATCACGGTCCTGTCCCTGGATGCCTCGCGCTCAACCGAAAGCCCCGAGATCCTTGAGGTCAGGCTGAAGTACCGGGTCAGGACATCCCAGCTTGAGGACGAAATCGTCATCGCCTTGCCCGTGGAATCCGGAGGTGCAGCATGAGTCTTCCCGTGCCGAACCTGGACGATCGGAGCTTCGCCGAGCTCGTGGCCGGTGCCCGCGAACGGATCCAGCAGATCGCCCCGGAGTGGACCGACCTGTCGGTGCACGATCCCGGCATCACCATCGTGGAGGCCTTCGCTTACCTCACAGACACGCTGATGTATCGGCTCAACCGCGTGCCGGACAAGCTCTATGCCGTCTACCTGAACCTGCTCGGCACGTCCCTCTACCCCGCAAGCTCCGCGGAAACCATGCTCGAATTCAGCAGGGCATCGGCCGCGAACACGGACCAGGAGATCCGCATCCCCCGCGGCACCCAGGTCAGTTGCCCGCCCGGCATACCCGGCGCACCGCAGCCGGTGTTCACGACGACGGCGGCAGCCACTTTGGCGCCCGGCCAGGCCAGCGTTGTGGTGGCGGCAGCCGATGTCACCATGTACGACGCCATCCCGATCGGCACCGGAACGGGCAGACCGGGCCAGAGCTTCGTGATCCCGAACGCCCCGATCGTTTCCGGCGCGGGCCTGGCGATCGCCGTCGAAGTTCCGGCAGGTACGCGCCTGGGCAGCGGCGAGGCGGTGCTGGTGGACGGCCGGCCCTTCCGGTACTGCAAAGAGGTGGAGGCGTTCGCCGACGCGAGCCCCGGGGAGATGCCGGTACGGATCGACCGGAGTGCCGGCGTCGCAATGTTCGCCTGGTGGGATGAGGAGTCCGCAGGCCGGACGCCAACCGTGGTGCCCGATCCGGGTGCCGAGGTCCGGGCCTGGTACCGCAGCGGCGGGGGTGCCGCGGGCAACGTGGGAGCTGGGCAACTGACCGTGCTGCGGACACCCGTTCCCGGCGCGAAGGTCACCAATCCGGAGCCTGCTACCGGCGGCCGTGACGGCGAATCCCTGGAGAATGCGTTGCGGCGGGCTCCGCAGGACTTCCAGGCACGGGACCGGGCAGTGACTGTCCGCGATTACGAAGTCCTGGCCCGACGCCATGCCGGGGTGGGCCGCGCGCGTGCCTTCACGCGCCGGGACCTGTGGGCCTTCGCTCAAGCCGGCGAAGTCGAAATCGTCCTGGTCCCGTTCGTTCCGGGGAGCCGGGACGCCGCGGCGCACCCCTTACGGGCTGCGGATCTGGAGGCCCATGCCCGCGACCAAGTGCGCTCTGACGTGGAACAATACCTGCGCAGGCGGTCCACGGTTGGCGCCGAGCCTGTAGTGCGCTGGGGCCTCTACAAGCAGGTGCTCGTGGACGCACGGATCGTGGTCCGTCCCGATGAGGACGCCGAGGCCGTGAAGACCCGGATCGTGGGCCGCCTGTCTGAAGGCATCAGCCCGCTGAGCCCGGATTCGTCGTCGTACGGTTCAGGTTTCGGCAAGCCCCTCCGCGTCTCGAATCTTTACCGGGCCATGGAGGAAGCCGAGCCCGGCGTGCAATACGTGGACCGGGTCCGCCTGGAAGTGGACAAGGTTCCGGACACGGACGCTGTAGGGCTGGTGCAGGCCGAGGGCCAGGACAATACGTGGTTCGTGGCGCAGGACGGCATGCTCTTCCGGACCACCAACGCCGCCGACGGCTGGGAAGCCTGCGCCGAGTTCACTGCCGGTGACGCTGCAGCGGGCCCGGAGGAAACTGTCCGGGCCATTGCCCCCTTCCGCACGCCAGCCCCTGGGAGGGCAGGGCCGGAACGGCATCCCGGAATGGTGGCAGTCAGCACGGTCACGGACACGGTCTCGCGCATCTACATCAGCGACGACCTCGGCGAATCCTGGCGCAAGGCAGCGGAACTAAGTTTCGTCGTCGCGGATTTGTGCTGGGTGGACCGCCAGGGTGAGCCATTGCTCCTGCTGGCCGGCGAGCGCGGCCTGTACGAACTTCCCGTCAGCGAAGGGGCCATTCCGGTGCAGAACGTGGTGGACACCTCGCAACCTGACCGTGGCTTTTATGCGGTGGACGCCTTGGTGGATATTCGGGGCCGGACCGGCGTGGTGGTGGCGGCCGAAGCGTCGGCCGGCGTGTGGCTTTCCCCCGACGCCGGAACCGCCGGGAGCTTCAAACAGGTGAAGGCGGCCGGCGAGGATATCCGCTGCCTGACGGTCCAGTACGACGGCGGTGCCAGCTATGTGTGGCTAGGCCGCGCAGTGCCGGAAGGCACCGGGACGGGATGCCTTCGGCTGAAGATCGACGAGTTGGGCCGTACGGACTTTGACCAGCAATTCATGAATTCGTGGGAGCAGTTCAGTGCAGGTTGGACCGGTGGCAGTTGTTGGGGTGTGCATGTGATGGGCAACGCTGCCTACGCGGCCACCCAGAGCGGCGGCGTACTCCGGCTTCGGCTCGGGCAAGCCTCGGCGCAGTGGAGCGTTCCGGACGTCAACTGCAACCTGCCGTTGCGGGACCGGACCCGGTTCGAACCCGTACGTTCGGTGTCCGGAGCGGTCCTGCCCGAAGGGGGCGCTTTGGTGCTCGCTGCCGGTCCCAAGGGCGTTTACCGCAGCAAGGACAGCGCCGTGTCCTGGGAAAGCTGCACCCGGCGCGTGGTGGAGGACGTCGTGACCCTGCCGGACACGTGGCTGTTCTGCTCCGGAGACCACAGAATCGAGGTGGTCCACGGCAATGGCTGACAGCTCAAAGCTCCTCCGGGTGCTGCCCGAAGTGTTCCAGGTGGCCGCCGACACCAGCCCACCAATGCAGGCCCTGCTGGCCGTGGCCGAGGACATGCATGCGCCCGTCCGTGAAGTCCTGGACCGCATCCATACCGTTCCGGATCCCGGGCGGGCCCCGGCGTCGTTAATTCCCTTCCTTTCCCGCTGGGTGGACCTGGACTGGCTGACCCTGCCCGGACCCGAAAGTTCGCGCTCCGGCGGCATCCCCGTCGCCCGGCAGCGCGACTTGATTGCGGCGGCAGCACAGTTGTCCGCCCGCCGTGGCACAGTGGACGGGCTCACCCGGTTCCTGCACCTGGCTACGGGAGTTGCGGGGTTCGGCGTCGAATCCGTGCCCGGTGCTTTCCATATCAAAGTCCTGGTTCCCACTGCCGCCGCGGATCAGCTGGAACTGGTCGGCAGGATCGTGAAGGGCGTGAAGCCTGCGCACGTGACGGACGAGCTTGTTGTGCGGCCAGCAGATGAAACCGGTGATCCCGGCCAACTCGGCGAGCCCGCCGGACCCGGCGCGGGCGGCCAGCCCGGTGATCCCGGTGAATAAGGAGAACCGGACGCCCATTCTGGTTGTCCTTGCCTGCGGGGTGATCGCCATCCTGGTGCTGGTGTTCGGCGTGAGCTGCGGCGGGAACAACAACGCGGCTGGTGACTGGCAGGCAGGGTTCTCCGGGGCTGCCGCAGGGGGACGACTCACGGCGGCGGACCTCTCGGTGGCGGGCGGATCCTGTTCGGCGTCCGACACACAACTCACCGTCACCGGATCCTGTGTTCTCGACGTGAAGGAATTCGGTGGCGGCCTGTTCTACTTCGGGCCGCCCACCAAGCGGGCACGGCTGGTCCCGCAGCAGCCGGTAACCGTAGCCCTCTTCATCCAGGGCACCCGCGCGGAGCAGGACTCAGGGCCCGGAAAGTCCGTGGACCTGACGTTTGGAACCTCGGGTGGACAACTGGGCGTTACGTGCCGTGCCATCGGGACGTGTGTTCTGCTGCTCCAGGAAGCGGGCTGACATGCAACTATCCACGCGGACAAGAGGAGTTAAGCCATGACCACCATCACCATGACGTTGAGCTCCCCCGATGTGATCCTGAAGGACGGCAAGGGATCGCTGACGGCCTCCGTGACCAACGGCTCACCCGGCCCCGAGCGGGTGGTCCTCGGCGCCTTCCCCGGGCAGGTGACCAATCCGCCGTCGAAAACGTACACCACCATCCCCAACCCGTTACGGACCATTGCCGCCGGGGCCACCGAGCAATACGTGGTCAACTTCGACACCGCCGGCGCTGCCGCGGGAAGCTACCCCGTCAAGCTGATCGCCTACTCCGCGGACGACGCACCGGAGGACTACGCCGACCAAGCCCACGTGGTCACGCTCAACGTGCCCGCGGCGGAGGCACCCAAACCGGCGCCGAAGTTCCCGTGGCTATGGGTGATCATCGGTGGTGTGGTGCTCCTGGCCATCATTGGCGCCATCCTGTTCTTCATCTTCAAGGACGCCAACGTGCCGGACGTAAAATCCAAGCCGGAAGCGGAAGCGGTCAAGATCCTCACGGACGCGGGGTTCTCGGTGGGCAGCAGCCAAGTGGAGAGCGCCGAAGCCGAAGGCACGGTGGTCAGCCAGAACCCTGCCGGTGGAGAAAAAGCGGGACGAGGCAGCAACGTCAATATCGAGGTGGCCATTCCTGCCCGTCCTACCGTGCCCGACGTCCTGGGCAAACGGATCGAGGATGCCAAGGCGGCCTTCCAAGCAGCGAAGATCCAGCTGGACTTCACCCAAGGCTCGCAGTGCTTCGGGTCCGCCTTTGAGCCGCTGTTCCGGCCGTGCATTGTGGTGGGCGTGAACCCGGACGTCGGAACCAAAGTCAACGTCAACGCGCTGGTGCTGGTGCGGACCGAGCCCCGGTCCATCATCGTGGTCGATCCCCTGCCCAATATCTGCATGGTCAATCCGCAGTTCTGCGTCCAGAGGCTGCAACCTTGAGACGGGTTTACGCGCACGGGCCCGGGACATGAAAAGATCAACCATGCGTCCGATGCAGCACTCCAGCAAACTCCAGAACGTCCGGTACGAACTCCGTGGGCCCATCCTCCAAGCGGCCAAAGCCATGGAGGCCGAGGGGCACCGCATTCTCAAGATGAACCTCGGGGACACCGCACCGTTCGGGCTGGAAGCGCCGGAGTCCGTGGTGGTGGACATGATCCACCACATCCGCGGCGCGCAGGGGTACAGCGATTCCAAGGGCATCTTCTCCGCCAGGACCGCGATCTCGCAGTATTACCAAACCCGCGGGCTGATGAACATCGGCGTTGAAGACATCTTCATCGGCAACGGCGTCAGCGAACTCATCTCCATGACGCTGCAGGCCTTCATGGAGAACGGCGATGAAATCCTCATCCCCGCCCCGGACTACCCCCTCTGGACGGCAACCGTCACGCTCACGGGTGGCAAGGCCGTGCACTACCTCTGCGATGAGGACGAGAACTGGTGGCCGAACATGGCCGACATCGAGGCCAAGATCACCCCTCGCACCCGCGGCATCGTCATCATTAACCCGAACAACCCCACGGGTGCGGTCTACCCCCGGCACATCCTGGACCAGTTCGCTTCCTTGGCGCGAAAGCATGATCTGGTGCTGTTCTCGGACGAAATCTACGAGAAGATCCGCTACGTCGATGCCCCGCACATCCACACGGCCTCCATCGCGGACGACATCTGCGTGCTCACCTTCAGCGGGCTCTCGAAGGCTTACCGCATGCCCGGTTATCGTGCGGGATGGGTTGCCGTTACAGGTCCGTTGGCCGCCACGGCAGCGTACCGGGAGTCCCTGGAACTGCTCGCATCCCTGCGTTTGTGTTCCAACGTCCCCGCCCAACACGCCATCCAGACCTGCCTGGGCGGATACCAAAGCATCGAAGCACTCATTGCTTCGGGCGGACGCCTCCGCGAACAGCGGGATCTCGCCTGGAAGTTGCTCACTGCCATCCCCGGAGTTTCCTGCGTCCCTGCCGCCGGAGCCATGTACCTGTTTGTGCGGCTCGATCCTGAGATCTACCCCATCGAATCCGACGAGAAGTTTGTCCTCCAACTCCTCCAGGAGCAGAAGATCCTCGTCTCCCACGGCACGGCCTTCAACTGGCCCACGCCGGACCATTTCCGGTTCGTGATCCTGCCGAACGTCCGGGACATCGAGGAAGCCGTGCGCCGGATCTCGCACTTCCTGGCGGCGTACCGCAACCGCCCCGCGGACTAACCCGCCCAACTAGGTCGCAGTTCAGGTCGTTCCCAGCGCTGGGAACGACCTGATCTGCGACCCAGCGTGTGAGCGCCTTCGGCGCGCCGTGGGGCCGGGAAAGTATGCGGGGTGGCTCGCCAGGGCTCTGGCGGGCTCTGGCCTTCCGGGTAGATCATTGGACTGTCCGTCTCGG
>NZ_JBIRZS010000006.1:0-198551 GCF_044391085.1 Paenarthrobacter sp. NPDC018779
ACCGGTCAACAGGGCCTGGAAGTACTAACCTCCCGGAGCTTTTTCAATGAGGCAACGAATCAGTCTTCCCGGAGGTATTGCAATGAGGCAACAGGGGGGGTACCTGCATACCCCTTGTGACTTAGCCGGCTACCTGGTTGGTCAGTTCCCGGCCTTCCTGGAGGGCTGCCAGGTTGGACAGCACCAGCGCCGATGAGCCCTTGGGCCGGTTTCCTGCAACGTGCGGGGTAATGATCAGGTTGGGCGCCGACCATAGCTCCGAATCCGCGGGCAGGGGCTCAACTTTGGTGACGTCCAGCGCAGCCGCGCGCAGGCTGCCGCTGCGGAGGGCCGCCAGCAACGCGTCCTCGTCCACGGTGGCACCGCGCCCCACGTTGACGAACACGGCCGTCTCCGGAAGGGCCGCGAGCACCTCCGCGTTGAGGGAGCTCTCGGTTTCCTGAGTCGCCGGCAGGATGGAGACCAACACGTCCGTGGCCTTCAGCACCTCGGGAAGTTCGGAGGTGGCGACCACTGGGAACCCGTACCGCTCGCCGGTGGAATTCGCGACGCCGGTGACCTTGGCACCCAGCGCGGCCAGCAGGGGAGCGAGCCGGCCGGCGATGGAGCCGAACCCCCAAATGGTGACCTTGGCGCCGTCGAGCGTGTAGAGCTGTTCGGTATCCGGCGACGACTGGGCCACGTTGTAATCGCGGTTCCAGGTGGAAGCTTTTTGGGACTCGGCCAGCACGTCCAAGCGTCGGACCGCTGCCAGGACCAAGGCCAGGGCGTGTTCGGCCACGGGGCCGTCGTGGAGTGAGCGGCCCGAGGTGATGGCCACGTTCCCTGCGAAGCCTGCGGCGAGGACTGAGTCAGGGCCTGCGGCGAGTGTTTGGACGAGCTTGAGGTTTCCGAGCCGCTGCGCCGCGTCGCGCAGGTTGTCGGCGGTGTTCTGCCAGACAACCAGGACCTCGGCGTCCGTGTGTTCGTCAGGAATCGGCCGGTCGACCTGGTACGTGGCGACCGTTTCCCCTGATGCGCTCAGGTCCAGGGCGATGGTGTGGGGGACGAGGATTTTCACTGCGCAGCTCCATTACTGAGGGTTTGCCGGTATGTGCTCGACGTTAGTACCTGCATGCGGGCCGACGCATTCCACCGGTTCATCTCTGGCAATGTGACGATCAACACCCTATGGTTGTAGGACGTTCGACGTGGCACGTAACACCAATGGTCATGTTGGATCGATCCCGCCGTTTCGAAAGGACACTGGATTTGAGATCCCCCGCATTATCGTTCGCACGTTTATCCTCCGTAGGTGCCTTGGCCGTCACCCTGGTGGCTGGTTTGGGTCTGCCCGCACAGGCCGCATCCATTCCAGCCAACGACCCCACCCTCGCCCCGGGGAGCTTCAGCGAAACCAACCTCGCTGCCGACCGCACGGCGGCCAACTTCTTCTACCGCATCCCCGCCCTCACCTACCTGGCCAACAACGTGGTCCTCGCCGCGTGGGATGGGCGCCCGGGTTCGGCAGCGGACGCCCCCAACCCCAACTCGATCGTGCAGCGCCGCAGCACCGATGGCGGCAAGACCTGGGGTCCGGTGCAGGTCATTGCCGCCGGCCACGTGGCCGACTCAAGCGGCCCGAAGTACGGCTACAGCGACCCGTCGTACATCTACGACGCCGAAGCCAACAAAGTCTTCGCGTTCTTCGTCTACTCGAAGGACCAGGGCTTCGGCGGCAGCCAGTTCGGCAACGACGATGCTGACAGGAACGTCATCTCCTCCGCCGTCATCGAGTCCTCGGACGGTGGCGTTACGTGGAGCCAGCCGCGGCTCATCACCAACGTCACGAAGCCGGGCACCAGCAAGACCAGCCCGGTGGCCGGGGACGTCCGCTCCAACTTTGCTTCCTCAGGCGAAGGCATCCAGCTCAAGTACGGGCCGTACAAGGGCCGGCTCATCCAGCAATACGCGGGCGATGTGCGCCAGTCCGATGGGACCAACAAGATCCAGGCCTACAGCGTCTACTCCGACGATCACGGGGCAACCTGGAAGAAGGGCGCCAACGTTGGCGACCGGATGGACGAAAACAAGACTGTGGAGCTCTCCGACGGCCGAGTCCTGCTGAACTCCCGCGACAACGCCAACCAGGGCTACCGCAAGGTGGCCATCTCGACGGACGGCGGCGCCACGTACGGTCCCGTCACCCAGGACACTGAGCTGCCGGACCCCGCCAACAACGGCGCCATCTCGCGGATGTTCCCCAACGCCGCCCAGGGCTCGGCCGACGCGAAGAAGCTCATCTTCACCAACGCCAACTCCAAGACCGGCCGCGAGAACGTTTCCGCCCGGGTGTCCTGCGACGACGGTGCCACGTGGCCCGGCGTGCGCACCATCCGTTCAGGCTTCTCGGCCTACTCCACGGTGAGCCGCCTGGCGGATGGAAAATTCGGCGTGCTCTACGAGGGCAACTACACGGACAACATGCCGTTCGCCACGTTCGATGACGCGTGGTTGAACTACGCCTGCGCACCGCTCTCCGTTCCCGCGGTCACCACTGCCCCGAGCGCCACGCAGCAGGTTCCCGTGACTGTGACCAACCAGGAATCCACCACCCTGACGGGTGGCACTGCCACTGTTTACACGCCGTCGGGATGGTCTGCCACCACCGTTTCCGTGCCCGCTGTTGCTCCCGGAGCGTCCGTGACCGTGAACGTCGCCCTCACCGCCCCGGCCAACGCCAGTGGGCCGCAGAACCTGAACGCGGCCTTCACGGCGGCGGATGGCCGGGTTTCGCAGTACACCTTCACTGCCACGGTGCCCGTGGCACCGCAGGTGGGACTCGCCATCACGGGATCCGCCCCTTCCCGCGACGTCGTGGCCAGCCCCTACCAGGCCGGCGAGACCCTCGCCTACACGTTGACGGTCAAGAGCACCGCCAACGTCACCGCCAATGCGGTGCCCGTGTCCGGGACTTTCGACTCCGGCTTCCTGCCGCCGGCGGCCCCCAACTGCCGGTACAACAACCTCGCTGCAGGAGCCAGCTACACCTGCAACACGGCCAAGCACGTCATTACTGCCGCCGATATCGAGCGGGGCTACTTCGTTCCCGAAGCCAGCTTCACCGTTACCTCAAGCTCGACGCCGTCACTCACCAAGACTGTGCGGTTCACTGGCGCTGCGGTGGCCTTGCGCGACGGGCTGCTGGCGGCCGACATCAGCGGGGCGCGTGCCGACGTCGGGCGTGACCTCGCCACCCAGCCGTATGCGGCAGGCGACCTGGTCCCTTACACGTTCACCGTGAAGAACACGAGTGCGCTCGGGGAGAAGGTAGTGCCCATGGCCGGCAACTTCAGTCCGTTCCTGCCGGAGGGGGCGGGCAACTGCCGGTACTCGTCGTTGCCTGCGGGGCAGAGCTACCAGTGCGCTACTCCTCGCCACACCGTGACAGCGGCCGAGGCTGAGCAGGGCTTCTTTGTTCCTCTTACTTCGTGGGAGGTCAGCGCTGCCGGGCAGTCCACCAAGACCTACCAGATCAACGGTGGCGAAGTTGACCTGAAGGCCCGCGACGCTGCGCTTTCGGCGACCGTCGCAGCGGAATGGTCTGACGCGGACGGGGACCGCTTTGCCAGCGCAGGCGATCCCGTGACGTACACCTACACGGTGGGTAACGCCGGGAACGTGGCATTGACCGGGGTTGAAGCTCCCGCGGCCGGGATTTCGGTTGCTTCGCTGGCTGCCGGTGACAGCGTAACCGCCACGCACGAGCACGTGTTGACGGCTGCCGACGTGGCCGCTGGATCGCTTGCCGCGGTGTCCTTCGAGGCGACGGCACACAACGGCGCCAAGGACGTCGCTGCGACTGCGGAGGGCGACACCTTGGCCTTGAAGGTCCAGCCGGAGCAGCCGTCGGTGGAACCGCGACTGACCGTCCAGGACTTCGATGGCCAAACGCCGCCGTTCGATCTCGGTACGGAGTTCAAGTACCGCAACGGCCAGAAGGTGGTTTTGAAGGGCTTGGAATACGGGCAGTGGTACTACGTGTATCTCAATAAGAAGAGCTACCGCCTGGGCTGGATTTTCCCATCAACGGATAACACCGTGGAATTCATTCTTCCTTCGGACGTGAAGAATGGGCGGGACGATGTTGTGGTGCTGGACAAGGACGGTCAACAGGTCTCCTTTGATCGGCTGCAAGTGACGCCGAAGGGCTGAACCCGCTGTGAGGGGAGGCAGTCGGTGTCTGCACCGGCGGCCTCCCCTCACGCTGCCCGAGAACTGTCGCACGCTCACATAGACTCGGGGTAGCGGGCAGAAGCCTGCTGCATCGTTAAAGAACTAAAGATCCGATGGCAGTCGGATCTTTAGTTCAGAGCGATGCGCTCAATTGGTGCGGTATGAGGGCATACACCTCAATCCCTACGAATTGAGTGTATGTCCCTTGGCGATGGGGGTGCAAGCACTCCCCGCTGCCGCACCCTTTTCCCTGGAAGGGGGTGCCGCAATGACTCGACAGCGGAAACGCCGCGAGCCTTGGGGACGCCTGAACCTGCTGGTCAATCTCAGCCGCCTTGTGGTTGAACTTGTCCGCTGGCTCTGGCAGACACAGCCCTAGCGGGTTGAGGCAGCCGCAGACTACGGTCTGCGGCTGCCGTTCTTTGTTCGTCACATGGCCTGCTGCTCGGCGTGTGACAAGACAAATTTTCCGAAATGTGCTGTATGTCATAATTCCCAGTCGCTATGTACTCTGTGACTCGGTTGGTTGCGTTATTTTGACAGGACCTGTCAAAAAAGCAACCATCTCCAGTTGACAGGTCCGGGCGAAGGCGCCGGGTCCTCCCCAGTGAAAGGTGCAGTCACTCGTGAAATCACAAGGAATGAGCTTCGTCAGAAGCGGGGGGCTTCGGAAGGCAGCGGCCTTGGCCGTAGGCGTTCCGTTGCTGCTCTCTTCAGTGGCGTTGCCGGCCCAGGCCGCTCCATCAGCGGAGAACGCGCCAGGGAATGTTGCGTCGGTAGCCAAGAAGAACCTTGACCCCAACGCCTACAAGGACGGCCGCTACATGGTGGTCCTGGCAGAGAAGCCGGCAGCCACTTACGACGGCGGCACTGCGGGGCTTGCGCCAACCAAGCCGGAGGAGGGCAAGAAGCTTGACGCGGACAGCGCCCCGGTCAAGCAGTACCAATCGCACCTTCAGCAGAAACAAAAGGAAGTGGCGCAGCAGGAAAACGTCACCATCCAGCGTGAATTCACCACCGCTGTGAACGGCTTCAGCGCCAACCTCACCGCGGACCAGGCCATCAACCTGGCGAAGGACCCCAAAGTGCTGCTGGTCTCCCCGGACACGCAGAACGCCCCGGACTACTCCACCACCGATTTCCTGAAGCTCAGCGGAGCCAACGGCACGTGGAACACCCAGTACGGCGGCGTGGACAACGCCGGCAAGGGCACGGTTGTTGGCGTGATCGATACCGGCTACACCCCGTCCAACCCGTTCTTCGCTGGTGAACCCGTGGGCCCGCTGGTTGGCAACCCGCAGGTAGGCGTTCCCTACCGCACGGGTGACGGCAAGATCGCCATGCTGAAGGCCGACGGGGATACCTTCGTTGGCGAATGCCAGGCAGGAACAGGCACCGGCGCCGACTACGACGGAAGCGCCTGCAACTCCAAGGTCCTGAGCACCCACTACTTCGCGGACGCCTTCCTTGAAACCGTTCCGCCGGAAAATCGAGCCCCCGAAGAAGTCATCTCGCCCGTGGACGTCGACAGCCACGGCACCCACACCGCAAGCACCGCGGCGGGCAACGCCAACGTGGAAGCAACCGTGGACGGCCGCAGCTTCGGCACCACCAGCGGCATTGCACCGGCTGCGAAGCTCTCCATCTACAAGGTCTGCTGGGAAGACACGGATCCCGCTACCGGCGGCTGCTACGGATCGGCGTCCATCGACGCGATCGAGCAGGCCATCCTGGATGGCGTGGACGTGCTGAACTACTCCATCTCCGGTTCCACCACCTCAACCACGGACCCGGTTTCCCTGGCCTTCCTGTCCGCGGCTTCCGCAGGCATCTTCGTGGCAACCTCCGCCGGCAACTCCGGTCCCACCCCCAGCACCGTGAACCACGGAGCCCCGTGGCTGACCACAGTTGCCGCTACCTCGTTCTCCCAGGAACTGCAGGGAACCGTCGAATTCTCCGATGGCAGCAAGTTCCGCGGAGCGAGCATCATGAACAAAGAGGTGAGCGGGGCCGGCGTCGTGCTTTCCACCAACGCCGCAAGCGGCAACGGCAACGCGGCCCTCTGCGCTCCGGATTCACTTGATCCGGCCAAGGTGACCGGCAAGGTGGTTGTTTGCGACCGCGGCGTTGTGGACCGGACCGCCAAGAGCGCGGAAGTACAGCGCGCCGGTGGCGTAGGCATGATCCTGGTGAACCTGACCGACTCCTCGCTGGACACGGACAAGCATGTTATTCCCACTGTCCACGTGAACCCGCCGGCAACGCAGGCCATCAAGGACAAGGTCACGGCCAACCCGGCCATCACCGTTTCGCTGCGCAACCGCGACACCACCGGCCTGCCGCTCGAAGCCCAGCCGCAGATCGCCGGATTCTCCTCGCGCGGACCGCTGCTTGCCACCGACTCCGACCTCCTGAAGCCGGACGTTTCCGCACCCGGTGTTGCCATCCTCGCGGGTGTTTCACCGATCGGAACCGGCGGCGACAACTTCGGCTTCCTGTCCGGAACGTCCATGGCCTCCCCGCACGTGGCAGGCTTCGGCGCGCTGATCCTGTCCAAGAACCCCACCTGGTCGCCCGCCACGGTGAAGTCGGCCATGATGACCACGGCCGGCCAGGTGAAGCTGGCCAATGGCGCCCCGAACACGGACGTCTTCGCCACCGGCGCAGGGCAGGTTGATCCCGCCAAGGTGCTGTCCCCGGGCCTGGTGTACGACAACACCACCGAGGACTACCTCAAGTTCGTCCAGGGCACCGGCATGGACCTGGGCATTCCCGGCCTCGGCACCACGGCAGCCCGCGACGTCAACGTGCCATCGTTCGCGCTGGGCAACCTCGCAGGCAAGATCGAGGTCACCCGCACCGTCACCGCCCTGACGCCGGGCCTCTACCGGGCTTCGGTGAATGTGCCGGGTGTGGACGTCAAGGTCACCCCGTCCGTGCTCAACTTCAGCCGTGCCGGTGAGAAGCGGTCCTTCAAGGTGCAGTTCGAGAACAAGAATGCCGCACTGGGCAAGTTCGCCATGGGTTCGCTGAGCTGGCAGGGTGCCAACAAGACCGTCACCTCGCCGATCGCCGTCCGTCCCCAGTCCGTGATCGCGGACCGCGCGCTCGCCTTCACGGGAACGGGTCCCAACGGCTCCGGAACCATCAACATCACCTCCGGCACCAACCTGCCGGTGGGCGTCACCGTTGATGGGCTGTCCAAGGCCGACTCCTCGGCCATTGAACTGGTTCCGGGTCCTTTCGCCGGCGAAACCAACGCCTCGAACTTCGTGAAGAAGGTGACCGTGGGTTCGGGCAGTGCCCTTGCCAAGTTCTCGGTGATTTCCTCAGACCAGGCTGCTGACTTCGACATGCTGGTCCTCACGCCGTCCGGCCAGCAATTGCCGGCCGCTACGGCCTCGGCCAGCGAGTCGCTGTCGGTGCCGAACCCGGAGGCAGGAGACTACTACGTCTTCGCCAACCTCTACGCGAGCCCCAACAACCAGCCCACCAAGGCCTCCGTTGACGCCGCGGTCCTTGGGGCCAACGAAGGCAACGCCTCGGTGACGCCGAATCCCATCAAACTGGCCAACGGCAAGAAGGGCACCATCTCCCTGAACTGGAAGAACCTGGCGCCGGGATCGTACATCGGCAGGCTGACCTTTGCGGGAACCAGTGAGCCGAGCTTCGTCACGGTAGTGGTGAGCCCGGGCGGAACCGCTGTTGTTCCGGACAACGAGGATCCCAAGAAGGACAAGAAGAACCGCGGCAAGATCCGTGGTGATGAACAGACCCAGGAGAACAACGCCGGCTAACCCCGGACTCCTGCAACGCGGGGTCACTTACAGCCCATCTGGGCGCCCATAAAGGGCCGTAAGTGACCCCGCGTTGCTTTAGGTGGCGCCGGACGCGCCGCCCGTGTTGCCCAGTAGTGGGGCCATGGTTTTCCAGCGGGCGATCTCGCAACCGTCGGTCCGGCTGAAGGAACTGTTGACCGGCCGGCCACGGAATGAGCCCGTCACCAGCGCCGTCTGCGGGCCGCCGTACTGTTGCGTGCAGATCCGGTCCGGGCGGGGGACGGGAAAGAAGATTTCCTCGCCGAATTGCTCGACGGCGGCAAGCGCCGCGTGCGCGTCCGGAAGGTTCGAATCGAGCGAACCTTCGTCCGGTGACAGGACGCCGTCCACGGACCGTAACCGGAACTCCCGGGGTTCAGCACCAGGTGCCTCTGTCAGCGTGACTGTCAGGTCGACGTCGTACTCGGGTTTTTCGGTGGAGACCATGCTTACCTTTCGCTGGTGGCGGCGGGTGCTTCAGGCGGGCAATGCGTCCAGGAGCGGCCCAACAGCCTCAAGCACGCGGGCCCGCAGCATGTGGGATTCGGCCGCGAAAGCCCGCTGGTACTCAACGTACTCGGCCTTGCCCGCCGGTGTCTCGATCCTGATGGGCGGGTAGCCCCATTCCTCGAGGTCGTAGGGGGACGCCTGCATGTCCATGGCACGGATCCGCCATGACAATTCGAAGCAATCCATCACCAATTCGCTGGGCAGTGCGGGCGTCAGCTTGTAGGCCCACTTGTACAGGTCCATGTTGGCGTGCAGGCAGCCGGGCTGTTCCAGGGCGCGCTGGTTCTCCCTGGTAGGGGTGAGCTCGTTGAGCGGAACGGCGTCCGGCGTGTAGAACCGGAAAGCGTCGAAGTGCGTGCACCGGATGCGGTTCTGCTCCACCACAGTATCCGTGCCGGCGCCACCGAGCCGCAGCTGCAGGTACTCGTGCCGCAGTTCGAACTTTTCCTGCCGGTACACCATGGCCCACTCGTGCAGCCCGAAGCAGCCGAACTGGGCCGGGCGCATGGCCGTGCCCCGCAGGATGATTCCCGTGAAGCGGACTGCTTCGGCGCGCTGGGACGCAAAGCCGTCGCGGTCAAAGGCGACGGCGGGCGTTCCGGGAGCCAGCCCGGCGGTGGCGAGCTGGCCGTCGTCGAGCCGGTGGTAGAACTTCCAGTCGGCCCGTTCAAGGGCTCGCTCGCCCGTGAGGATCACGCCGTCGCCGGGATGCCAGCGCAGTAATTGGCCGGGCTTCTGGGTGTAATACGTGAAAAGGAAGTCCTCCACGGGGTGCTTCCGCCCGGCCGAACGCCGCGCCAGGTAGGGGTCAGCGTACTGTGACACCCGGGCATGATGGGCAGCCTCCAGCCCGAGCCATTGCTCCTGCGGGAGGTGCTGCGGGCTAGGCTGCTCCACCGCTGGCGCCAAGAAGGACGCTGGCCGCATCCCACAGTGCAATCTGGCAGCCGTCGGTCCGGCTGAACTTCCTGTTGACTTCCGTGCCGTCCACCGAGCCGCTCACCGTGGCTGTTTCCGGGCCGCCGAACTGCATGGTGCAGTTTTGGTCGGCGGGAACAGGTGCGGTCAGGAGGGTGGGGTAGTTCTTCAACGCCTCGCAGGCTGCTGCCGCGGTGGGGTGCTTGCTCTCTGCCGCCGGTACGCCGCCGGAGCACACCAAGGTGTAATTCTGCGGTCCGGCCTCGGGGGACGCCAGGAAGGTGATGGAAAGTTCGGCGTTGCCTTGGCCGGCGGTGCTTCCTGGCAGGGTGGGAGCGGGATCGCTGGGACCGACGCTCGTGGGTACCTGTGTGGGGGTGCCGCTGGAGGTAGCGGACGACGACGGTGCTTGCGTGGCGCTGGTAGTGGCACTTGATGTTGGGGAGCTGGTGCTGTTGTCCGGGGCGGGCGTGCCCGTGCAGGCCGCCAGTCCGGCTATGGCGAGGACTGCCAGTGCGGGAATGGCCAGTGCGGGCCGGGCGAATCGCAAGCGCATGATGCCATTTTACGCTGACGGGTTGGCTGGGTCCTGCTGGGTTGCCCTGATGAGTCCGGTCATGGCCTGGTGAAGCTCGGCCACTTCCTCGCGGCTGAGGTTCAGGCGCTCGCGGATGGTGCCGGGCACGGCCGTTGCCTGTGCCCGCAGCGCGGCGCCCTTCTCCGTGAGCTTGATGGCCAGGGCGCGTTCGTTGCCGGGAACACGCTCACGGGTGACCAATTCGGCTTCCTCCAGCCTGCGGAGAAGAGGGGAGAGCGTGGCGGGCTCGTGCAGGAGGGCGTCGCTGATGTCCTTGAGGGTACGCGGACTCCGCTCCCAGAGGGCCAGCATCACAAGGTATTGCGGGTGGGTCAGCCCCATCCGCTCCAGGACTGGCTTGTAGATGCCCACCACGCTGCGTGATGCCACCGTGAGGGCGAAGCAGAGTTGGCGTTCCAGGAGGAGGTCGTCGGCGTCCTCGGTCGTGTGGGTGACTGCTGTCATGGCTTCCCTCCCAGGGCCGGATCCGATGATTAGTTAGTGTACTAATTATTAGCGTACTATGAAGGTGTTGATCGGTCGAAATGTCTAGCTGAAGGAGTCGATCGCCAGTGGCCCAGGAAACCTTCGCCCGGAAGTTCATGCGCGCAACGGGCAAGCTGCGGGTAATCTTCGGTCCGGCGCACAGCAGCTCTCTCGACCACGAAATGACCGAGGAGAACCGGCGCCTCCTGGCTCAGCGGCAAGCCGAGACGCAGCAGTGGGAAACCATCCGACGGCCGGACGGCAGCACGTACGTGGTGCCCCGGAATCCCGAGGACAAGTCGCTGCGCTAGGCGTTGCCTTTGCGGGGCCTTTTCCTGCCTCCGGGCGTAAAATTGGCTCACTGGTACGGCGCTCACCGGACCTGCCGTTTTTCATTTTCCTGTGGAGGGGAGGTGGAAGAAATGGGACGTAAGTTGGAAGGCTTCCAGCACGTGACCGAGAGGCTGCAGTTCGTTTTCGGCCCCGCAACGCGTGGGGACGCGGACTCTCCTGTAGTGCACAAGCACGATGATTTTGAGACCGCCTCGGAGGAAGACCTCAAGCACTTCGATGTCGAAACGGATTCCGAAGGGCACCACTACGCAGTCCGGAACGATGACCCCGGGCCCACCAGCACGGATTACAGCATGAAATGAAATGACGCAGAGGGGCCGATCTACATGGACCGGTCCCTCTTCTGCGCACTCCTTCCGCCCGTCAATCAGCATGCTTATTATTAGATGGCAGGGTGAATGACGTGTGGGACAGGGGGTCAAGCATGAGTTTCCAGGACGACGCCGCGAGGATTCCGGCGACTACGGGATCAAACCCAAACGCCGGATTGCCGCCAGGGGGAGCCGGAACGCCGGTTCAGCCGGCGCGCCCGCGCAGCGTGGATCCAAGCAGCGTGGATCCGACGGGGGCCGCGCAGCCAACAGTGCCTCCCGGGAGCAGCCGACCCACGCGCACTGCCGCTGTGTGGGTGGCAGTGGCCGTTGGACTTGTGGTCCTGGTGCTGCTGATCGTCTTCTTCGTCCAGAACCAGGACATGGTCACTGTGAGGTTCTTCGGGCTCGAGGGGTCGCTGGCGCTGGGAACCACGCTGTTCATCGCCGCCGTGGGTGGCGGAGTCTTGGTGGCCCTGGCAGGTGGTGCCCGCATTCTGCAGTTGCGGATCACCAATCACCGCCGCAGGCGGGCTGGCTAGTTAACTGCGGAAGGACCGGAGCAGGTGCTCCGGTCCTTCCGCAGTTAAATCCCGACGGCGGCACTCCCTGACGACGATCAGACCGCCCGGGTGGTGGGTCGTCTTAGCCTTCGCAGTCAGTGCAGTAGGCGACGCCATCCTTTTCGCGGGCGATCTGCGAACGGTGGCGGACCAGGAAGCACGAGTTACAGGTGAACTCGTCGCTTGCCTGCGGGATGACCTGGATGACGAGTTCCTCGGCGACGATTTCGCCGCCAGGGCCGTTGGCGTCAAGGCCATCGGTCTCGTCGAGTTCCAGCACAACGCTCTTGGCTGTAGGGGCGCTGGCGGACTGGAGCGCCTGGAGGGACTGCTCCTGGTTTTCTTTGACGTCTGTGCGGAGTTCGTCGTAATCGGCTGCCACTTGTTTTCTTGCCTCTTCAGATAGGGGAGTTACGGCTATGCAACGTACAGCATGCCATGAAAATTCCATACCATACCGTAAAGAAGCTACATGTGGGGAAAACCACGGTAATGAAGGTCCCCAAAGTGGCAGCCGTCACGACTGATTCAGCGGATTTCGATCTCCAACTCCTGGAACGTGTCAGCAGAGTGGCGGCCCACCAGCAGGGTGAACGTGCCCGGCTCAAGCTGCCAGCCGCCGTCGTAATGGCCGAAAGCCTTGGCGGGAATCCGCACCTCGACGCTGTCCGTACCGGAAGGCGCGAGGTGCGTTCCGGCGTAGCCGGCCAGCCAACGGACGGGGCGTTCCACGGAGGAATCCTTGCGTGCCAGGTACGCCTGGACCACTTCGCGGCCGGTGCGGGTGCCCGTGTTCTTCACCGGGACGTGCACCACCACATCCTTGCCTGCGGGGACGCACTGCGGAGCGGAGGCCTTGCCGAGTTCGATGGTGGTGTAGCCCAAGCCAAAACCGAACGGCAACGCCGGAGCGGCGCCACCCTCTGCCTGCTGCTTGAGCCAGGCGCGGTAGCCTACGTGGATGCCTTCGGAGTAGACCACCTTTCCGTCCACTGGGGTGGTGTTCAGGACGGGAACGTCTTCCAGCGCGGCGGGCCAGGTGGTGGGGAGGCGGCCGCCTGGCTCCTCGTTGCCCAACAGGATGTCCGCGATCGCGTGGCCGAATTCTTGGCCGCCAAACCAGCCCAGGAGCACGGCGCTTACATCGTCCAGCCACGGCATGAGGACCGGTGAACCCGAGTTCACCACCACTACGGTGCGCGGGTTGGCGGCGGCAATGGCTGCCACGAGCTCATTCTGGTGTCCGGGGAGGTCGAGGTTCTTCCGGTCGAAGCCCTCGGATTCGATGGCAGCGTTGGTGCCGACCACCACCACGGCCACGTCCGCGGCCCGAGCTGCCTCGACGGCGGCATCGATCTCGGCCTGCGGGTCCTCCACCACGGTTTCCTCACCCAGGAGGATGGCTGTGAACGGGATGACCTGCTGCTTTGGCAACTGGTACTCGGCCTCGATCCGGACCACCTCGCCGGCAACGGCCTCGATGGCGTGGACCGTCTTGGGCGGATCAAACAGGGCAGCGCCAAGGACGTCGGTATCGTCCTCGAGCTCACTGTTGAACACTTCCTCGCCGTTCAAGGCAAAGCTGATCTGGCCTACGGTTCCAATTCCGAGATGGTGGATGCCGGCAGTCGGGGCCGTCCAGTCGGTCTCCATGTGGATGGATGCTGCACCTTCGGGGATGCCAATGCCGAACCAGATGAGGTGCGTGGCCAGCCGGTCCTCGCCCGAGATCACCGCGCCGTCCGTGTCCAGGAAGGTGACCCGGATGCCCGGCACATTGGAAACCGGATTGTGGATTGCCGTGCGAGGGAAGGCCTGGAGGCCCTCGGCCACCTTGGCGCCACGCGCGTAGGTGACCTGGACGCCGTCGGGCAGTCCTTTCCTGAGCCCTTCCAATGGCGAGACGGTGTGCTTCGGCATGACCGTGGCGCTGCCGCCGCCCTGGGTGCGGGCCTCATCGGCGTTGTGGCCAATGACGGCAACGCTCTTGAGCTGCGTGGCGTCGAGCGGGAGGACGCCGTTATTGCGGACCAGCACTGCGCCGCGCGTAGCTACTTCACGTGCGACGGCGGCTCCGTTCAGTTCGGCGGGCGGCGCGGTGACAGCGGGTGTGAAGCCTTCGAGGGAGCCCACCCGTGCCGCCAGGCGCAGGATGCGGGTGACCTTCTCCAAGATGGCTTCCCGGCTCACCTTTCCTTCGTTGATGGCGGCCAGGAGCTTGGGACCCCAATGGCCTACCGGTCCGGGCATTTCCAGGTCCTGGTGGGCGTTCGCGGCCTCAACCGAGCGGACGCCGGTCCAGTCTGAGACCACCACGCCGTCGAATCCCCATTCCGTGGAGAGCGGGGTCTCCAGCAGCTTGTTCTCACTGGCGGTGGTTCCGTTGATGGAGTTGTAGGAACTCATCACCAGCCACGAACGGGCCTCGGTGATGGCGTCCTCGAAGGCCGCGAGGTACAGCTCGCGCAGGGGACGCTCGTCCACCACGGAATCGGCCGTGAAGCGGTCTGTCTCGGCCTCGTTGGCAATGTAGTGCTTAGGCGTGGCGCCCACGCCCATGGACTGCACGCCCTCCACATAGCCGGCGGCGATGGTGGCCGTAAGCCGGGGGTCCTCGCTCATGCATTCAAAGTGGCGTCCGCCCAGCGGGGAGCGGTGCAGGTTGATGGTGGGGCCCAGGACGGCATGCACACCCTTGCGGCGGGCTTCCTGGCCCAGGACCTGGCCGTAACGGCGGGCGGTTTCGACGCTCCACGTGGCGGACAATGCCGAGGATGAGGGCAGGGAAATGGAATCGTGGCGCTCGTCGAAGTCCTCGCCGCGGACACCTGCGGGGCCATCGGACATCACGATGCGGCTCATGCCGATCTCCGGGATGGCATGCGTGGACCAGACATCGGCGCCGGTCAGCAACTGGACCTGCTGCTCAAGGGACAGGCTCTGCGCCAATTCGCGGATTCGTGCCTCGGCATCGGGTGAACCGGCGGTCGGGGTGGTCACCACGGGGGAGAGGGCGGGGTTCATGGCGTGACTCCTTTGTGCTTCGTGGACCTCTGCTTTCACTGTACCCATCAAAACCGAGTCTGACTAGATTTTTATGGTGTGACGGTGAAATACACTGAACCAATGTCAACTTCGAAGGCGCGCGGCCAGTACGCAAAAGGTGCGGAGCGTCGGGAACAGATCATCCAGACAGCCACCGATGTTTTCGCCACCGAAGGGTTCGAAGGGACCGCGCTCAAACGCGTCGCAGAGTTGGTCGGAGTCCGGGAAGCCACGCTGTTCCACTACTTCAAGGGCAAGCAGGAACTGCTCACCGCAGTCCTGGCAGAGAGGGACCGCCGCTCCGTTGCTGTGGGCGAAGAGTCCGAGGTGGGGGTCCGTCTCATGGCACCCATCGCTGAGCGGAACCGTCGGGAGCCCGGGCTCACCACGCTCTACGCCGTCGCGTCCGCAACCGCCAACGATCCCGGGCACGACTCCCACGGCTACTTCAAGGAGCGCTACCAGAACGTGGTTCGCGAGGTCAGCGAGGACATTGCCCGTCGCCAGCAGGACGGCGAGGTCAGGGGGGACGTGGACTCCCTGACGCTTGCCCGGCTGGTCATCGCCGCTTTCGACGGGCTCCAGCTGCAGTGGCTCTACGACAAGGACGTGGACATGGCGGAAGGGCTCAGGAAGCTGGTGGACGTGCTGCTGGCCCCTGACGGGCCCGCCTAGTGCTCCTCCCGGCCGTGCCGCCACCACCGACTTTGAACGCGCACAAACCAGGAGATGCCTGAAAACGCGGCGTGTCCCGCGGGGCCGGTCCCAAAGTGGGTCGTGGCGGTACGCCCGCCTGGGGTGACAACCCTGCTACAAACGCCGAAGGACCGGAGCGCGTGCTCCGGTCCTTCGAACGCACGACGGCGGCAGTCGCCGTCGTGCGTTTGCGTTGCTTTCGCTGGGGTCAGCGGCCGGTGCCGCCGTAGACGGTAGCTTCCGCTTCGCCGTCGAGCTCAAAGGCGTTGTGGATGGCGATGACGGCCGCGTCCAGCTTGTCGGCGCTGGTGACCACGGAGATGCGGATTTCCGAGGTGGAGATCATGTCGATGTTGATCCCGGCGTCGGACAGGGCCTTGAAGAAGGTGGCCGAAACGCCCGGGTGCGAACGCATGCCGGCACCGATCAGGGAGAGCTTGCCGACGTTCTCGTTGTACTCGATGCTTTCGAAGCCGATCTGGCCCTCGGCAGCGCGCAGGGCGGTCAGGGCGTCTGCGCCTTCGACGATCGGCAGGGTGAACGAAATGTCCGTGCGGCCCGTGCCGTGCGTGGAGACGTTCTGGACGATCATGTCGATGTTCGAGTGGGCATCGGCAATGACCTGGAAGATGGCTGCGGCCTTGCCGGGGATGTCCGGAACGCCGACTACGGTGACCTTGGCTTCGGACCGGTCGTGCGCAACGCCGGAGATGATTGGCTGCTCCAAGGCAACTCCCTCTTGAATGTTGAACTTTTCATCGGCGCCCGGGATGACCCAGGTGCCTTCGTGGTGGCTGAATGAGGAACGGACGTGCAGCGGCACACCAAAGCGGCGTGCGTACTCGACGCAACGAAGGTGCAGGATCTTGGCACCGGATGCGGCAAGTTCAAGCATTTCCTCGCTGGAGATGCGGTCGATCTTCTGCGCCGAGGAGACAACGCGGGGATCGGCAGTGTAGATGCCGTCAACGTCCGTGTAGATCTCGCACACATCGGCCTCAAGGGCAGCCGCCAAAGCGACGGCCGTGGTGTCCGAGCCGCCGCGACCCAGCGTGGTGATCTCATTGGTGCTGCGGCTCATGCCCTGGAAACCGGCCACGATCGCGATGTGTCCCTTGTCCAGGGCAGTGCGGATGCGGTGCGGGTCCACGTCGATGATCCGGGCCTTGCCATGGATACCATCGGTGATCATGCCGGCCTGCGAGCCCGTGAAGGACTGGGCAGAGGCACCGAACTTGTTGATGGCCATGGCAAGCAGGGCCATGGAAATACGCTCACCGGCGGACAACAGCATGTCCATCTCGCGGGCGGGCGCGGAATCCGTGACCTGTGCTGCGAGGTCAAGGAGTTCGTCGGTGGTGTCGCCCATGGCGGAAACAACAACCACAACCTCGTTACCGGCCTTCTGCGCGTCCACGACGCGCTGGGCCACGCGCTTGATGCCATCAGCGTCGGCGACCGAGGAACCGCCGAACTTCTGAACGATCAGCTGCTTGGTAATGGCAGCCCCGTCAGGGAGCTCTTCGATTTTCACTTCGGTAGTGGGCATAGTCATGCGCGCACCCTCACTGCATCAATAGGGTTCGAACGCGGCACGCACCAATTTGGGCACGCCCGCGTAGCTTATTTGGAAAGTTTATCGCCGCGGACTGTCCGCACAGGAATTGTGACCAAATGGCGGTTACGCTGGGCGTTTCGGCTCGACCGTGCCGGGCGTACCATCCAATTTATGACGCTAGCGAGCACCCGTGGGCAAGGTTCCTGAGGAGCCGGTGGCCCGCCCCGGGCAGGATTCCACGCGGGGCAGTGAATCCGATTATGAACTGATCGGTGGCAGCGGCGTGATCGATGACCGTTTCCCGCACCGCGAAGACCTGGTCGATGCCGAGCCGAGCCCTCCCAAGCCTGGCCCCATGGACGTGATGGTTGACGCCGCATGGACTGCGTGGGGTGAAGCGCGGGCATCATTCGGGTCTGTGTGGTTTTGGCTGGCCTGCGGACTCGGAATCCTGGCCTCATGGGGTCTCGCAGCGGGCCTCATCGCGTTGGGGGAGTCCAATGCCTGGTTCTCGACGCCGGTCGCCGCGGCTGTGTATCTGGTCATGGGTGCGTGGCTGGCCATTGCCGCAGCCATCCTGGGCGCCGTGTGGGGCTTTCGACGAGCAGCGTCACGGTTCCTCATCGCACTCATGGTGGGACTCCTGCGCGGTGCTGCGTTCGCCGTGCCGGCCGGGATCGTCCTCGCCCTGGTGGGGGCCAGCAGTCGTGGGCCGATCGCGTTGGCGGGTGCCGCCGTCGTGATTGCCGCCGTGGAAGTGACGCTGTTCGGGCTCATGGGTGCGGGCCTCAGGGCATTGTTCGCACGCGTGGCTCCCGGGGCCATCCTGCTGGGACTGCTGCTGGTGTTCTTTGGCGCAGGCAATTTTGTGCTCACCGTCCTGCTGATCCCGTCCACCATGTCAGTGGAGCAAGCTTCTATTCCGGTGAACGTGGAACGCGACGATACCGGCCGAATCACTGCCTACGAGTGCGTGGGACAGTTGCACTCCGTGGAGGTTGCGCACACGGACCGGGTGGCGTGGATCGCGGCCAGCAACCCGGCTATGGTTTTCGGCAGCGTGGCGGCCGGATCAATGACGCAGGACAACGAACTCGCCTGGGTACTCTCTGGCCTGCAGTGGGCAGCCGACGGACCCCAGCGTGACGTGCCGTGCCTCGGCGGCGAATCCAGCGACGGACTGCCGCCCACCTTGCCCGTTGCGCTCACGGGACTGGCGCTCCAAAGCGCGGTGGTTGCGTCAGTGTATGTGCCAGGACGGTTGGCGCGGACCAGGCGTTCGCCGTCGGCGGGGGTTTGAGTCCGCCTACGCCAAAGCGTTGCGGCGACCCTCGAACGCGCGGCCGAGCGTTACCTCATCGGCGTACTCAAGGTCACCGCCCACAGGCAAACCGGACGCAAGCCGGGTCACGGCGATCCCGATCGTCTTCAACATGCGGGCCAAGTACGTTGCCGTGGCCTCGCCTTCAAGGTTGGGGTCCGTGGCAATGATGATCTCCTGGATGGCGCCATCATTGAGGCGGGTCAGGAGTTCGCGGATCCTCAACTGTTCAGGGCCCACGCCCGCGATCGGATTGATGGCGCCGCCAAGCACGTGGTACCGGCCGCGGAAAGTGCGGGTACGCTCCACGGCCAGCACATCCTTGGACTCTTCCACCACGCAGATCACCGAGGGATCCCGGCGCGGATCGCGGCAGATGTTGCACGTCTCCTGCTCGGTGACGTTGAAGCAGACCGAGCAGAACTTCACGCGCTCCTTGACCGTGGTGATGGCAGCCACCAGCCGCTTCATGTCCTCGGGGTCGGCCTCAAGGATGTGGAACGCCAGGCGCTGCGCCGACTTGGGGCCCACGCCGGGAAGCCGGCCGAGCTCGTCAATCAGCTCTTGAACTGCACCTTCGTACACAATTTCCTCGTTCGTTTAGTTGCTTGTGGGCTGAGTGCACCGTCAGCGCAGGTTGAGCGGCGAGCCATCCAAGGCCCGTTCCTCGATCAGCTTTCCGCCCAGAATACGCTCCACGGCGGCACGCCCAAACACCCGCGATTCCTCGATGGTTTCGTCTTCCGGGCTCGGGATGTCCTCAGCCGTGGGTTCTTGCTGGACCTGGGTGCGGGCGGGCGCCTGGACACGACCCATCTGGGCTTCCGGGCTGTTGGTCAGCCGCTGATACAGGCTCTGCTTGGCCGGCCTTCCCGACGGCGCACCCTCCTCGAGCGTCGCGACGGAGCCGCGCGCTTCCTGGGGCTCGGATGACGCTGCTGTTGAGGGCCATGCGGCGGGGGCTTGGGCTTGTGCGCCCGCAGTTCCGGGCCAGTCCGACGCCGGTGCGACGTTCCAGCCCGACGGTCCGGTCTGTTCGCCACTGGTTGGGCGGCCGTACTCCACGGTCTCCGGGACCTGTGCCGCTGCCGGTTCGTAGTCCGGGACGCTGGCCGGTGCTGCTTCCTCGGCCGGCTGGGTGGACTTGGCGCCCACGTTGGATTCCGTTCCGACCACCCACGTGCCCGGGGCCTGCTCGACGGCCCGGGACCACGGGTCCTGGGTGCTGTCCGGCTGGGTGGTGGTTTCGGGACCGCTGTGGTTGGTGGTGCCGGAGGTTGGGTTGCTTGGCTGGGACGGGGACGGGACCGGGCTTGCCTGGGCGGTGGGTGCCTGAGCTGTTGGTGCCTGAGCTGTAGTTTCCCGGCCGGTGTTTGTTGCTCCGGCCTGGTTTGCCGTGGGGGAGCCGTATCGTGGCGATGGCTCCCAATCCATTGGGGGTTCCTCGTCCAGGGGCGGGGCGTCCTCGTCCAGCGGCGGACCCCAATCGTCGTCGGGGTACGAGTAATCGCCCGCCGACTCCGGGACGGAGGTGTCCGGCCCGTTGAGGGGCGCTTGCGCGGCGGGGGTCGCCGGGGTGGCCGTTTCAGCGGTGGTGTTGCCTCGCTGGGTGGCCGGCGTGGGCCACTCGGGCCGTGCTGTCCCGCTTGGTGCCTCGGTCGCGGGGCTCGCCAGTTCGCCTGGGGTGTTCGGCCCGTTGACGGAGGCTTGCGAGGCGCCTTGAGCAGTGAGGCCCGTGGTGGATGTGCCACTGGCGCTTGAGGGTGGGGTGCTGCTTGCCGGAGTGGTGGTGCGGGTGTCTGAGGCAGCCTGGCCGGCCTCGGCCGCGTTGGTGGGGCTCGGCGCGCTGCTGGGGCTCGGCGTGGCAGTGCGGTCGGGGTTGGGCGCGTGGGCGCCGCCCGGCGCGGGTGGGTTGCTTTCGCCGGGTACGGGAGGCTTGCTGCCATTTAGTGTGCCTGCGCTTGCGGGCGCCAGTCCCCAGGCTGTATCCACGGCCGAGACGGCGCTGGGCGTCGACGGTGCAGCAGCCGGTGCCGGTGCCGGTGCTTGTGCCGGTGCTGATGCTTGTGCGGGCGCCGGAGCAGGCGGAGCCGGGGTCTCCCGGCTAGTAGGCGCTTTTGGGTTTGGCTCAGAGCTCGCTGAGCTGTTGCCGCCAGCGACTGCCACGATCTGGCAGTCGATGCCGATGGTTTTGTGGATGGCCTGCCTAAGGTTCTCCGAATGGTCGCCGCGGCCGAAGGCTCCTGCGAGGCCGCCCGTGGTGAAGGCGAGGGTCAGGACCTGGCCGTCGAACTGGGCAACCTGGGCATTGGGTTCCACCAGGGCCCACGTGCTGCGCTTGACCTTGGTCAAGGTTTGCAGGACTTCAGGCCACGCCCGGCGGAGAGCCTCGACGTCCCCGGCTCCAGCCGGTGCGTTCGACGGCGCCGGGTGGGATGGTGCCGTATTGGCCGGTGCGTTCGACGCTGCCGGGTTGGACGGCACAGGCGCGGGGGTGGGCGCGGTTGCGGGTGGCGGTGTTTGTGCCGTCGGTGGGGTGGCGGTGTGGGACTGATCAGCTGGTGACGTTGAGCCTGCACCGTGGGCGTTGCTGCCCTGGGGGTAGCCGCCCTGCATGGCCCCGCCTGGGGTTTCCTGCGTGGGGCGCGCTGCAGTCGCCGTCCGGTCTTCTACCGGCCAGTCGCTGGTGGATACCCGGGGAGCGGTGAGCGGGGAGCGGGATTCCGTGGGGGCTGGCGCCGCCGGGCCCGACGGCGCTGCGGATTGCTGTGCCGGTGCCGGCTGCTCCGCGGGGGCCGATGGGGCGGGAGTGGACGGACCCGGCTGCTGTGCGGCCTGGGCCTGAGAAGCCTGCGCCTGAGAAGTTTGGGCCTGAGAAGCCGGGCGTGCTGACGGCGCGGGTGCTGACTGCTGCGGTTCGGATGCCGCTGGCTGGACGCTGGACCCAGTGTTGCTTGCCGACGCGGCGGAAGCAGCCCCGGCCGAAGGCGCCGTGGCGGCGGGAGCCGGGATCCCGGCGTCGCCCGCGTAGTTAAGGCGGCGTTCCACGCGGTCGATGCGCGCGGCGATTCCCCGCTCCGTCTGCTCGGAACTGGGCAACAGGATGCGGGCGCAGAGCAGCTCCAAGTGCAGGCGCGGGGAGGTGGCGCCGGTCATCTCGGTGAGGGCCGTGTTGGTGACGTCCGCGGCCCGGGAGAGCTCGGCGGCGCCCAGGTTGGTGGCCTGGTTGCGCATGCGGGCAATCTGGTCCTCGGGCATGCCACGGAGGATTGCGTGGGCGCTCTCCGGCATGGCCTGGACGATGATGAGGTCGCGGAACCGCTCCAGCAGGTCCTCGACGAAGCGGCGGGGATCATGGCCGGTTTGGATCACGCGGTCCACGGCGCGGAACACCGTTGCGGCGTCCGCAGCGGCGACGGCATCAACGACGTCGTCCAGCAGCGAAGCGTGGGTGTAGCCCAGGAGGGCCACTGCGAGCTCGTAGTCGAGGCCGTTGGCTCCGGCGCCGGCCATCAGCTGGTCCAGGACGGACAAGGAGTCACGGACGGAACCGCCGCCGGCCCGGATCACGAGCGACAGGACACCCGGGGCCACCGGAACGTTCTCCTGGTGGCACAGCAGTTCCAGGTACTTCATGAGCGGCTCGGGCGGCACCAAACGGAACGGGTAGTGGTGCGTGCGGGAGCGGATGGTCCCGATGACCTTGTCAGGTTCGGTGGTGGCGAAGATGAACTTGATGTGTTCCGGCGGCTCTTCGACGATCTTGAGCAAAGCGTTGAAGCCGGCGGACGTGACCATGTGGGCCTCGTCGATGATGAAGATCTTGTAGCGGTCGCGAACGGGGGCGAACGTAGCGCGCTCGCGGAGGTCCCGGGCGTCGTCCACGCCACCGTGGCTGGCAGCGTCGATCTCGATCACGTCCAGGGATCCCGAACCGCCGCGGGCCAGCTCGACGCAACTGGGGCACGTACCGCAGGGGGTGTCGGTGGGGCCTTCGGCGCAGTTCAGGCAACGCGCCAGGATGCGCGCGGAGGTGGTCTTGCCGCAGCCGCGGGGACCGGAGAAGAGGTAGGCGTGGTTGACGCGGTTCTTGCGCAGCGCCGTCATCAACGGCTCCGTGACGTGTTCCTGCCCGATAACGTCCGCGAAAGAGTCCGGGCGGTAGCGTCGGTACAGGGCAGTTGTAACAGTCACAGGGGAAACCTACCTATAGGGACTGACATTTAAATAAGAGACCCCTCATGCACCCGCCAGAGCCCATCTACCCTTGCTACCTTCCGGTCCTGGGGGAGTTCAACAGGATGACGCCACATGAGGGGCCGTCGACAAGCTTACCCGAACTTACTTCGGGGTTCGAATCGGCTGGTGAGGGGTGTGGAAAACGCCCGACGGCGGGTGGCGGCGTGCCGCCGAACCGGCTAGTTCCGGACGTCCCTGGCCACGAACTTCCAGCCGGCCAGCAGCAGCAAGCCCGCCGTCCAGGCAGCCGTGGCAGTGGCTGCCAGGGGAACCCCGAGGGCGGCGTTCGGGAACGAACCGGTGACCAAACCGGCGTCGAAAAGCTGGACTCCGGCGATGGTTGGCAGGTAGGCAAGGGCGGGTCCCAGAAGGAGCAGCATCAGCGAAAGCTGGGACAGGACGATCAGCAGGAACAAGGGGATCAAGCCCTGCCTCAACAGGATGCCCAGCGAGAAGCCAATCAACGCAGACGCGTCCCAGAACACGATGGCGCCCAGCCAACGAAAAACCAACTCTGCCGGAAGACCGCCGTCCAGCACGGACAGTTCACCGATGGCCGCCTGCGACAACAAGCTCAAAAGGGGAATGGTCACCAGACCTATCGCGGTGACGAACAGCAGCACAGCCGCACACTTGGCTCCGTACAGGCGCCAGCGCTGGGGGACTGCCACCATGCTGGAACGCAACTGCCCTGAGACGAACTCGCTGCTTGCTGAAATGACTCCGATGACGATGATCCCGATGAGGCCAAGCGCCACCCAGTCGAAGCCTACGGTCGCCGGGCTTGCGCCAGGTGCCAGGTCCGGATCGTGGCGCCGGAGCCCTTCCCCCACCGGCCCCGCTTGTGACCACCCCATGAGGACGACGACGGCGAAAGTCGCCAGGGCGCTGATCCACACGGCTCGCAGCGTGATGAGTTTGGACAGTTCGGATCCCAGCAGCCGGGGTCGGCTCCTGGCGATGGCGGGCGCACTCACGATGCACTGTCCAACGCCGGGTTGCCCGTCAGTCCGAAGTACGCCGACTCAAGGTCCGGGTAGCCCGCAACCAGGTCTGGAACACTGCCCGAACGCACAATGTGGCCTTGGGAGATGACCACGACGTGATCTGCCATGTGCTCCACCTCGTTGATGAGGTGGCTTGAGAGCAGGACGGTCTTGCCTGCCTCGGCGAGGCTGCGCAGGAGCATGCGGATCCAGCGGATGCCGTCAGGATCCAGTCCGTTGGTTGGCTCGTCGAGGACCACGATCCGAGGATCGCCCAGAAGCGCGGCAGCGATTCCCAGCCGTTGGCCCATCCCCAGGGAGAACTTGCCAACGCGTTTGCCGGCCGCATCCTTAAGGCCCACCAACTCGAGGACCTCAGGGATGCGAGAGGTGGGGATGCCGTTGGATTGGGCCATCCAGGTGAGATGGGCGCGTGCTGTGCGGCCCTTGTGCGCGCCGGAGCCATCGAACTGTGCGCCGATGGTCCACAGGGGCGAGGCGAAATCCCGGTAGGGCTTTCCTTCGATCAGCGCCGACCCGCTGTCCTCGCGGTCCAGCCCCAGGAGCAGCCGGAACGTGGTGGACTTTCCCGCGCCGTTGGGTCCAAGGAAGGCCGTCACCTTTCCCGGCTCGGCCGTCAGCGTGACATCTTCTATGCCGGCTGACTTCCCGTAACGCTTGCACAGGTTCTTGATTTCGATCACTGGATTCTTCTCCCTTTGGTTCTCAATTTCGGACCGGCTGGCGGATGAACAGCACCAAGGCGCCACCCATTGCCGCCGCCACCCAGGCAAGGAGGACCAGCCCGCCTCCCACCGGCCCCAGGGCATCAACAGGCAGTGGAGGCAGTTGGTAGAGTTGCGCGCCGGCCTGGTCCGGAAGAAACTTCGCTGCGGCTGTGATGGGAAGCAAATACGTGGACACGATCAGGGCCAAGGCCAGGACCGCGCTCATCGCTGCCAGGCCGCTGCGGAGGATGACGGACAGGGCATACGTGAAGAGGGCAATGAGGATCCAGTAGAGGACCACGCCCAGGAGTACGTCGGGCGCTATCCGGGCACCCTCGGCGGAACAGTCCACCGCAAGGCACCGGACCGCCGTTGCTCCCACCACGCTGGGTATTGCCGTCAGCAGTACGCCACCGGAAACCACCAGTGCCTTGGCGGCGAAAACCGCGGAGCGTTGCGGAACGGCAATGAGGGTGCTGCGGAGCGAGCCGGAGTCAACCTCCTGGTGCACTGCCCAAGCGCCCACCAGGATGACGCCTATCTGGCCGAAATGAAGGATTGTGAGGAAAGCGCTGCCCGCGTCCAATCCACCGGTCTCTTCGGGTTTTCCCGCCGCCAGTGCCGCGGCAACCAACGCGGTGGTGATCCACGAAAAGCCGATGCTCAACAGGATGGTCCCAACTGCGGTGTAAAGGAACAACGGCAGGGTCAGGAGCTTGGTGCTTTCCGACCTGGCAGCGCGCGCAAGCGTCACGATCCATGGTTGGTCACCGTCTGGCATGTCCGTCGCTGCCTCAACCAACGGCGTCGTGCGCGTAAGGCAGCGCCCCGCCGTCGGACACTATCCCGCCGTCGGACTCCCTGTTGAGGAACTGCTTGGCGGCCAGTTCGCGGTACAACGGTGAGTTCTGGACCAGCTCAGCGTGCGTACCCGAGGCGGCCACCCTGCCCCTGTCCATAACCAGGATCATGTCAGCGCCCTGCACGGTGGCCAGCCGGTGGGCAACGATCACCAGGGTGCAACCCGACGCGCGCTCGGCGATGAGTTCCTGGACCCGGTCCTCGCTGACGCCGTCAAGGTTGGATGTTGATTCGTCAAGGATCAGCACCGCGGGGTTTCCCAGGAGTGCCCGGGCCACCGCGATCCGCTGGCGCTCGCCGCCGGACAGCAGGACGGCTCCCTCGCCGATCCCGGCGTCGAGCCCGTGCTCCGATCGCCGGAGCACGGACCCCAGGTTCAAGTGCTCAAGGATGGACACCATGTCCTCATCAGTGGCGTTGGGATTTCCGATGCTGAGGTTGTCACGCAGCGTTCCCGCAAGCGCCGGTGCGTCCTGTTCGACGTAGGCAATCCGCGAGCGGACTGCTGACCTGGTGACGCTTTCGACGTCGGCACCCCCGAAGAGGATGCGGCCCGCCGAAGCGTCGTAGAAGCGGGCAATAAGGTTCAGGATGGTGCTCTTGCCGGCTCCGGAGGGGCCAACAATGGCCACTGTTTGCCCGGGTTCCACGCGGAAAGAAACGTCGCTGAGCGTCGCCTGCCGGGCTTGGTCACCGCCGTCGTGGTCGGTGTACTGAAAACCCACGCCCTCAAAAACCAGGCTCGAATTGCCAATGGTGCCGGTCGGCGCACGCTTTGGCCGGTCGTTCTCGACTGGAAGCTGCAGTATCTCGTTGATCCGGGCCACTCCGCCCAGGGCCTCGCCAATGGCGGTGACGGTACCGAAGAGCTGACCGAGCGGCACGATCAGGAGGAACAGGAAGAGGATGAAGGAGACGAGGTCGGCCACCGTCAGCGCTCCGGACGCCACCCTCCAGCCGCCGACGCCGATGACGGCGAGGAAGGTGGCTTGCGTGGAGATGGACGAGATGGGCGAAACAAGTGCCGTTGTGGCGGCTACCTTCAGCCCGACCTTCCACACGCTCGTTGCGTCGTCCTCCACGCGGCCGGCTTCGTGCTCCGTGGCATTGGCGGCGCGGACCGTCCGGGTGGCCCTGATGGCGCGATCCATTGAGGCGGCCAGCTTGCCCAGGGAGTTCTGTACACCCAGGCTGGCACGTTCAATATGGGAGGTCACCCAGGCCACGGCAATGACCGCCCCAACGGAGGCACCAACTGCAATGAGCAGGAGGACCGGGTCCAGGAAGAACATGGAAACGAGCGCACCAATGACAGTGAAGATGCCGGCGAAGGACTCGACGAAACCTTGGCTGAGCATGTTGCGGACCACGGTGGTGTCCGTCGTGACCCGGGCCACGAGGTCTCCCACACGGCGTTGGTCGAGCGTGGCCACCGGCAAGTGGAGGATGTGGTGGATCAGGCCGTGCCTTGACCTCCTGATGGCCGTCTCCGCGGTGCGCTGGATCAGGTATTGGTTGACGCCGCCCAGGATTCCGCCGACGACGACGAGCCCGCCTACCAGCCACGGCAACAGTTCAAGGGGCCTTGAGCCGGTAACACGGTCGATTACCTCGCGCACCAGCAACGGTTGTGCGAGGGAAAGACCGGACCCGGCGAGGCTCAGGACGATGATGACCGCGAGTAATCGGCGCTGGACGGCGACGTGGCGGAACAGTTCGGCCAGCCCTGCCCGCCGGGAACCCACAGCCTGGGTTTCGATGGTCATGAGGCGGTCCTTGGTTGGCTGACGGCGAGCACCGGGATGTAGCCGCTGATGGCCGCCGGCTCGTCGACTGGCTGACCATCCACCTCTACCCACGCGTGTGCCGTGAACGGCTCAAGCCGGTAGCCGGTCTTCCACGCTGGGGAATGGCCCTCCAAACGGCAGAGGAGGAACACGGCGATGGAACGCTGCAAACAGCCCTCGCCCGCGCACCGGGAGCTGACCGCGCACACGGCAGCCCGGATGCGGCGCGCTTGGGCATGGCTGCTTGCACGGGAGCGGTGCACCACGGCCCGGAAGACTGACTCGAGCAGGGCCGGGGGAAGCAAGGTCATGGGCCACGCCAAAGCAACCACCATCCGTGTTCTCAGCAATGCCAGTCCCCGGGGCATGATGGCGCGCTGGGGAACGATGGGCAGGCTCATTGCCGAACCCGCTGGATGATTCCGTGCTGCTCCAGCTCTGCCAGGAGCGCATGAACATCCCCGCGCACGCGTTCCTGGTCCACCTTGTAGGCCTCTGCGATGGACGTGATGAGGCTGTTGACCGGCCGACCCAGCCGGATGCCTTCCATCACTTCTCCCGCCGTTGCGTTCCCGCGCCAGTACGAGCCGCCGCGTGCGTCGAAAACCGTCAGGCCGTCGTCGTCGAGGTTGAACGTCAGCTTGGGCGCTGTTTCAAAAACATCCGAATCGGCGATCGCCTTGGTGGCTTTCCTCATATGAGTCTCCTTATCCATCGCTCCACACCGGCCAGGTGCTCCAGTTCATACAGTTCGTCCGTGCCGATGACCGGCATGCTGAGCGCACTCCGTACGGCAGTCGGGTCAACGTGTCCCATGTCCACCAGGCAGCTGTCATCGAACAGCCTGGACAGTTCGCGGCGCCTTGCCTTGAACTCCTGGAAAAGGTCCGAGCTGTATTCCCCTTTGTCTTCGCGGGTGAAGATCCAGCGGGGTACCACTCCGTTGGTGGCGCGCGCCAGGAGCGGTTTGCTTTCCACCACGCCCAGGATCGCTTCGACAGGCAGGTTCTGGACCAGCCGAATGACGTGGTCGTCCAGGAAAGGCGCTTCCCATGCGACGCCCAGCTGGCTGTACGCATGGTTGACCTGGCGGGCGATCTCGCCTTGGAACATCAGGGATTCGGTCATTTGGTGCCTGAAGCGCTCAGCATGGTGGGGCCGGGCTCCCCGTTCCAGGCCTTCGCGTACTTTGTAAGCCACCGCCTCGCGGGCTTCCTCGGTGGCGAAGCGCGACAGGCCGAACCCCGGAGCCCACGAGAAGGCTTCGCCGGGTCCATCAACGGGATTGCCGACATTCCCGGCGCGCCGCAGCACCTCCGTGTCGAATCCGACTTTGGACGCGACGGCCCGGCCGAGCGAGATGGCCGGCCATCGTTGCATTTTGCCGAGCCGTCGCAGGACGCGGACGCCGGCTTTCCACGAGGACGTGGAGAGGAGTCCGAGGGCCATGGCGGGAAGGGGATCGAACAGTTCGTCTCCGCCAATCCCGGTCAGATGGGCGCGCACACCGCGTCGGGCGGCATCCGTAAACAATGAGCCCAGGTGGTGCGAGTTCGCAGCCCAACCGGGAGGGCCGTCGTCGAGGGCGCCAATGGCGGGGTCGGGTTCGCCAAAGGCGGCAGAGGTGGACGTCAGCGATTCCAGTTCAATGAGTTGGCCCCTCAAGACGTCGGCTGCCCTCCGCGCGAACTCGGAGTCGCGGTTCTGCGGATCGTCGGTGCCCGCGTGATAGAAGATGCTTCCTTCCTGCAGCGAGTCCAGGAAGAACGCCAAACTTGTGGAGTCCATGCCCCCTGAGACATCGGCGCTCACCGTTCCGTAGCTGGCCAGCCGTCCGGCGATGGACTCCTTGAGTGCACCGGACATGGCAAGTGCTGCGTCCGACAGGTCGGCGAAAGGTTCACCCGCCACTGGTGCAAGGTCCACCGACTTGGCGCGGCCATCATTGAATGTCAGGGCGAAGCCGGGCTGTACGGCGTGCACACCTTCCCAGAAGGGCAAGTGGCGGAGGAAGCCCGGCAAGTTGGCGCAAAGTGCCAAGCGGACACGGTTTTGGTCCAACTTCCTCTTGGCGATTCGACGGAGGGCGCCCTGGGATGTTGACCCGACGTGAGTTCCCTCGATGTCGGTCCAGTACAGCGTCCGTGCCGTGGAAAGGGAGCCGTACGCGAAAGGGGCGTAGCGCGGCTCCGGACCTTCAGCCGGGGCTTGGTTGCGGCGGGGCCGGGTAACGGAGTCGTAGTCCGGATCGAGGAAGGTGACCTGGGCGCCGGCAGGAATCAACCCGGCCTGGCCAGCGGCGGAAGCGTGGTGGGGAAGGAAGTATTCATGCATGGAATCGATGGCACCTGCGGTATTCGTCGGAGGGTGGAGAGTGGCGCAGAGCGGGAGCCCCGTCCCGAGGGTGGGGCTCCCGCCTGAACGGCGTGATGCGGGTTAGCCAATGGTGATCTTGATGAAGGCGCGACCGCCGAAGATGTCACGCCAACGCCCGAACCAATATCCATTCGTCACCTTGCGGAACGAACCAACCCGTGCGATGCGCGGAGCGGAATAGGTGTTTTCCATCGATTTCCTCCTTCCCTTGGAGAGCTTATTAATTGTTCCTCCAGCTAATTCCCGAAAGTCAATCCCGGGAAAGTAGGGTTTGTGCCGGGTGGACCACCTCGTGCAAGGGATGATCCTTTGCCAAAACCCGTTGCCGAAATCAACACGGGTTACCGCAAAGAGGCGGCACCCGCCTTGAGTTGGTTCAAGGTCCTAGCAGAACCAGGGCTTGAAAATGGAGCGGCCGCAGAAGAGGTCGCGGTAGCGGCCACACCAGATTCCGTTCGTTACCTTGCGGAACGAGCCGGCGTGGGCAATGCGGGGAGCTGAATAGCTGTTTTCCATCGTGATCCATCCTTTTGAGGGAAACGTGATCAGGCGGATTGCCTGACGTGAATTGAGTATTGCCATCCACTGGGACAGGACAAAATCCTCTTATCCGGCAATTTCTCATTTCCGGCTCCCATTCTTCGCCGTGTGTCATAATGGCCGTGCGGAGGCCATAAGCGGTTTCCGTGATCGACTCGGGGAGGGTTCCCTCTAAAGTCGATTTCTGCAAACGAAACTTCCCGCCGGGTTTCATGCGCTTGAATGAAAGGGTTTGCATGTCAAAAGTCGTTCTCTGAATCAAAAAGCGAGAAACCCAAGAAAGGGAGGTTTTTGGGAAATTGTTGGAAGGAAATATTTCAGTTGGTTACGCGAGGGAAGGGACGGTGGGTCCATCGCTTTCGTTCCAAATCGCCACCCTCAAGGCGGCGGGAGCAGTGAAGGTGTATGAGGAGCGCGCCTCGGGAGCTACTGAAATCAGGGAGCAGTGGCGGGCTTGCATCGAGGAGTTGAAGAGCGGAGACACGCTCATGGTCAGTGACATGTCCCGTCTGGGCCGCAGCGCGGTGGATCTGGCCGATATTGTTGCCTCGCTCGCCGGAAAAGGCGTCAGGTTCCGCGCCCTCGCTGAACCGTGGCTGGATACGGGGAGCCCGTGTGGTCAACTCATCCTTGAGATCTTCGAATCGATTGGCAGATACGAGCGCAACCGGATGTCCGAACGCACCAGGGCCGGGCTGAATGCGGCGCGTGCCCGGGGCCGGCTTGGCGGAAGGCCTCCAGCGATGACGCAGAACAAGTTGGAGACGGCCCGCGACCTCAGGCTCAAGAAGATGACCCTCGGCGAAATCGCCAGCACGCTGGGCGTCAGTATCTCCACCGTCGCAAGGGCCTTGGGTGGCGGCCCGCCCTAGCGGCTGGTTAGCGAGCCCAAAGAATCAGAGCAGGCGAATCCCCGGATGTGGGGGCCCAGACCCTCACCGCCACCCCTGTACCGGCCAGGTCATGAAAGCCGGTTCCTCATACGGGTGTGCTGCCCGTAAAGCCAGCACCACGCCGTCGAGCATGTCCGCGGCAACCACGCACTCAACCCGCACTTCAGGCACCTGCTCCGCGACGCCCACTTCACCGATGAAGGGTTGGGCTCCTGCGAGGGGCGTGAAATGGCCCGTCCCAGGGGACGTGAAGGCGCAATGTGAGTAATCGCCGATCCGGCCTGCACCGGCATCCCCGATCGCCCGCAGAACCTCGTCGAGGTGGTCCACCGGCACGTAGGTGACCAGGGCGTGGAGCTGCGTCATGGGCACATCCTGTCAGTAAAGAACGCCAAAAGGCGGCCAAAGCATTGCATATCCGCGAGTCACAGCGGACCATAAGTATGTACACCGATTGGGGCAATTTCCAGATTGTGAGCTGCGGGGCCTGGGCAAGAGGGGCCGGACCCGGCAGCTCAACGGTGATACCGCAAGAATGGGCGCGTTGGGGGCGTCCATTTTTCCGTTAAAGCGCGAGCCGGAAACGCTGCCTGATGTGAGTGCCGACCCCCGATTGGGCGATGCCGAAAATCTCGGGTACAGTGGTATCTGCTTTCGGTTCGAAAGCAAGGAGAATTCGCCTAGCGGCCTATGGCGCACGCCTGGAACGCGTGTTGGGTTAACGCCCTCGGGGGTTCAAATCCCCCATTCTCCGCGTTTGGCCCCGGTCCTTTGGATCGGGGCCTTTTGCGTGCCCAGGGATTGTGCCTGGGATTACTGGCGGTGCGCGGCTGCCACCCGCTCCAGAACCTCGCGGCAGGCGAGGATGGCCGGGTGGATCCGCCCTGCTGTCCGGGTGGACGTGAAGATGGTGCGGGCGGGCAACCCGGGGAGGTCAAGCAGTTGCACCGGCCGCTCCATGTCCGTCCACACAAGATCGGGCATCAAAGCCACGGCGTTTCCTGACTCGATGAGTCGGATCTGTGCCTGGAGGTCCGCGGTTTCGTAGCGTACGTCCGGCTCGAAGCCCGCCGAACGGCAGGCCTGTTCTGCCCAATGCCGGGATGCCGCGCCGCGGGGTTCCATGACCCAGGGCATGGACGCCGTGTCCGCGATGGACGCAATGTGTTCGCCGCCCAGGCCCACCGGGGGAGTGGCGAGCCGGATGGCGTCGCTGGTCAGGGTGGCGCGATCAAGGCCGGGGTGGTGCGGGGCGGCGTGTCCGGGGTACTGCTCGGCCACCACAATGTCGAAGTCCCGGGCCCACGTCTCATACAGGGCTGTCTCCGGTTCGCGCTGGGTCATCTCCACGCGGACCTCGGGGTACTCCTGGCGCATGATGGTGAGGAAGTCGGGGAGCAGTGCCAGTGCCGCGGACTGGAAGACGGCCAGCCGCACGGTACCGGTGACCGTGGACAGGGAGGCGGCCAGTTCAGTCTCGGCGCGTTCCAGCGTTTCCAGGAGCGCCGCTGTGTGCGCCACCAGGATCTCCGCCTGTGGTGTGAGCTGCACGCGGCGCCCGGCCTTCCGGAGCAGCTCAACGCCGGCTTCCTTCTCCAGGAGCGTCAACTGCTGGGATACCGACGAGGGGCTGTACTGCATGGCATCGGCCACTTCCGCGAGGGTCCCGCGGATCTTCAATTCGTGCAGCAAACGGAGCCTGCGGACGTCCAGCACGGCTGCCTCCAAAACATCGGGATGGATAACGAATATTCGTCAGAAAAGATCGCTTTTCCTAATGGGATTGTAGATCCATACTGATGGAAACAAGCAAACTACTCCGTCCCATAAGGAGCCCTTCATGACCAGCACCCTCCCGGATGCGACCTCCCCGCGCACCCAGGATTCCGGGCAGTTCGACGCACTGGCAACCGAAGCCATTGCCTTGGTCCGTCACTGGCTGACAGAAGCCAGCAAGATCCCCGTTGATGTCTCCGCGCAGCGCCTGGCTGGCGTCCTGAAGGACCCGAACGGATTGGACTTCACGGTTGGTTTCGTCGACGGCGTCATCCGCCCGGAGGATCTCTCGGTCGCCGCCCGGAAACTTGCCGAACTTGCCCCCAAGGTGCCCACGTTCCTGCCCTGGTACATGCGCAGCGCGGTCCGCGTGGGTGGCCTGATGGCTCCGGTCATGCCGCAGGTGGTTATACCGATTGCCCGCCGCGTGCTCCGTGAGATGGTGGGCCACTTGATCGTGGATGCCACTGATGCCAAGCTTGGCCCGGCCATTTCCAAGATCCGCCAGGACGGCGTGCACCTCAACGTGAACCTTCTGGGCGAAGCTGTCCTCGGCGAGCACGAAGCGCAGCGCCGCCTCGATGGTACGCTCAAGCTCCTTGCCCGCGAGGACGTGGACTACGTCTCCATCAAGGAATCCTCCACCGTGGCTCCGCATTCCCCGTGGGCCTTCGACGAAGCCGTCAACCACGTGGTGGAGAAGCTCACCCCGCTGTACCGCCTCGCTGCGTCCTTCAGCAAGCCCAAGTTCATCAACCTGGACATGGAGGAATACAAGGACCTGAGCATGACCATCGCCGTCTTCAAGCGGATCCTGGACATGCCTGAATTCAAGAACCTCGAGGCCGGCATCGTGCTGCAGGCCTACCTCCCGGACGCCCTGGGCGCCATGCAGGAACTCCAGGAATGGGCCGCGGCCCGCCGCGCCCAGGGCGGTGCTCCCATCAAGGTCCGCGTGGTCAAGGGCGCCAACCTTCCCATGGAGCAGGTTGAGGCATCCCTTCACGACTGGCCGCTGGCAACGTGGGGAACCAAGCAGGACTCGGACACCAGCTACAAGAGTGTCATCAACTACGCCCTCACGCCGGAGCGCGTGGACGCCGTCCGCATCGGTGTTGCCGGGCACAACCTCTTTGACGTCGCCTTCGCGTGGCTCTTGGCCAAGCAGCGCGGTGTCACTGAGGGCATCGAGTTCGAGATGCTGCTGGGCATGGCAACCGGGCAGGCCACTGCGGTCCGCAAGGACGTTGGCAGCCTGCTCCTCTACACACCCGTAGTCCACCCTGGCGAATTCGACGTCGCCATTGCGTACCTGATCCGCCGTCTCGAAGAGGGGGCCAGCCAGGAAAACTTCATGTCCGCGGTCTTTGAGCTCAGTGAGAACGAACCCCTCTTTGAGCGCGAGAAGCAGCGCTTCCTGAACTCCCTGGCGAACCTCAGCGAGACCGTCCCTGGCCCAAACCGCAAGCAGGACCGCCGCCTCCCGGCTGAGCCTGCTCCGACCGAAGGCTTCCGCAACACCCCGGACACGGACCCTGCCCTCCCCGCAAACCGTGCCTGGGGCCGCGACATCCTGGCCCGCATCCCCGGTTCCACGGCAGGCAACAAGACCGTTGAGTCCACCAAGGTCTCCGACGCTGCCGAACTTGAGCGCATCATCACCACCGCAGTGGATGCCGGCCAGGCCTGGGGTGCCCGCCCCGCCGTCGAGCGTGCCGCGATCCTGCACCGCGCCGGCGAGGTCCTCGAAGCCCGCCGCGCCGAACTCCTCGAAGTCATGGCTTCCGAGACAGGTAAGACCATCGACCAAGGCGACCCCGAGGTCAGCGAAGCGATCGACTTCGCGCACTACTACGCAGAGCGCGCCAAGGACCTGGAAACGGTCGACGGCGCCACGTTCGTCCCAGCGAAACTCACCGTAGTGACCCCGCCGTGGAACTTCCCGGTGGCGATCCCCGCTGGGTCGACGCTGGCGGCACTCGCCTCGGGTTCCGCCGTCGTGATCAAACCCGCAAAGCAGGCCCGCCGTTCAGGTTCGGTCATGGTGGAGGCGCTGTGGGAGGCGGGCGTTCCCAAGGACGTACTGGCACTCGTGCAGCTCGAAGAGCGGGAGCTGGGCACCCAGTTGGTCTCGCACCCGAGCGTTGACCGCGTGATCCTCACCGGTGGCTACGAAACCGCTGAGCTGTTCCGTTCCTTCCGCCAGGACCTGCCGTTGCTCGCGGAAACCTCGGGCAAGAACGCCATCATCGTGACCCCGAGCGCTGACCTGGACCTGGCAGCGAAGGACGTTGTGTACTCCGCGTTCGGTCACGCCGGCCAGAAGTGCTCCGCCGCGTCGCTCGTGATCCTGGTTGGCTCGGTGGCCAAGTCCAAGCGGTTCCACAACCAACTCATCGACGCCGCCCGTTCCCTGACCGTTGGCTACCCGGAGACCGCCACCACGCAGATGGGACCGATCATCGAGCCCGCCAACGGCAAGCTCCTGAACGCCCTCACCACCCTGGGCGAGGGTGAAACCTGGGCCATCAAGCCCGAACGCCTCGACGAGTCCGGCCGCCTGTGGTCCCCGGGCATCCGCTCGGGCGTCAAGCGCGGTTCCTACTTCCACCTGACCGAGTTCTTCGGCCCGGTCCTGGGCGTCATGACCGCCGAAACCCTCGAAGAGGCCATCGCCATCCAGAACGAGATCGAGTACGGCCTCACCGCCGGCCTGCACTCCCTGGACTCCGCCGAAATGGGCATCTGGCTGGACACCATCCAAGCCGGAAACCTCTACGTCAACCGCGGCATCACCGGTGCGATCGTGCAACGCCAGCCGTTCGGTGGTTGGAAGAAGTCCGCGGTCGGAGCCGGAACCAAGGCAGGTGGCCCCAACTACCTGATCGGCCTGGGTTCCTGGCTCCCGGCCGAGGCCACTGCCAAGCGCGGCACCACGTTCCAGGGCGAAGCCTCGCAGATCCTGACCGCTGCCAAGTCGGCTGACGTTACGGCCGACGAACTCCAGACCCTCCAGCAAGCACTCTTCAGCGACGCTGCCGCCTGGGATTCGGAGTTCGGCACCCGCAAGGACGTCTCCGGACTGACCGCAGAACGCAACGTCTTCCGCTACCGCCCCATCCCCGTCACCATCCGCCTTTCCGAAGGCGAGCGGCTCGTGGACCTGCTCCGCACGGTGGCTGCCGGCGCAGTGGCAGGCTCGGCCCTCAAGGTGAGTTCCGCCGTCGTACTTCCGGACGCCGTGGTGACCGTGTTCGCGAACCTGGGCGTCAGCGTGCGGGTTGAGGACGACGCCGCGTGGCTGGCCCGCGCAGCAGCGTTCGACGGCGGCCGCATCCGCCTGATCGGTGGCGACTTCACCGCGCTGAGCGCGGCGACCGGTGGCCGTCCGGACATCGCTGTCTACCACGGTGCGGTGACCCAGGCCGGCCGGATCGAGATGCTGCCGTTCCTCCGCGAACAGGCTGTGTCCATCACGGCCCACCGCTTCGGCACGCCGAACCACCTCTCGGACGAACTGATCTAGCAGCCGCGCGGCGCCGGGCTTTCTGATTCTGCGGAAGGCCCGGCGTCGCCTCCTTCAATCGCGTCAGAAATCATCGATCCCGCCCACCTACAGAAGACCCGTGTTTGCGGGGCTTGGCGCGGGAGGAACTGTTGTGTATTTCTGCTACATCGATGATTCGGGCGATTCCAGGGTTGGCTCCACGATGTCGGCGCTTCTGGTGGAAGACAAGCATTGGAACGGACTCCTGAAGTCATGGCTTGAAGGGCGCCGGCGCATCCACACTGAATGGGGTGTGGGTAAGAATACGGAAATACACGCGAACAAGTTCCTGAAGGGACGGGGTTCTTTCTGTGATACGCCCGAGCAGGACAGGAAATTTGGCAAGGCTGCCCGCGCCGCCGCCAGTCGGGTCCTTCTTAGGACGCTGGCTGACTACGAACAATTCAGGGTTGTCAGCTTTGGAATGGCAACGACGCGAAATCACGAACTCTATAAGGAAGTCATCGCACACCTGGATGACTGGGCGCGCTCCGAGGATACATACGTAGTTGTCTTCTACGACGGCTTGCAGGGCTTCAAACATCTGCTCGATGACGACCTCCTGGAGCCGCACAAAGGGTGGGAGCAGTGGACCGCAGCAGCCAGAAACGCGGCCGCCTACAGGAGGGTGCATCGCAGCCTCGACATCGCGGACCGACGGGTTCTGGAAGATGTTTTGATGCAGGACAGCAGATACAGCCAGCTGATCCAGGCGGTCGACCTTATTGCCTATTGCTCATTCCACAAACACCTTCAGGACCATCCCGAAATTTGGGGTGACGGCATCACGCCTTTGCCCGGGGCAGCGATCGCCTTCAGCAGGCTCCGCAAGCATTGGTTGGATGGTTCTGACCAGGGAATGATTTGGTGGAGGCATCCTTAACGCAAGAACCCTCCGGCAATCGGAGGGTTCGCGGGATGCAAGACCCTTTGTACAGCCAGATGAACTGCCTAGGGCCTTGCATTTACCAAGCTACCACTCTCACTTGTCACGTCAAAGTGGGATGCCTTAGTTCGGCCAACCCAGCCGCTCAAGCCGGCTTCGGGCCGCTAGTTCGCTGGGGCCGCGCCGGCCCAGGGCCAGGTGAACCATGGCCAGGGCGACTCGTGCGGCCGGGATCGCGGGCAGTGGGACCGGGCCGATCCGGGCCGTCTTGAGTCCAAGCATCTCCCGGTACTCCGGTTCGAGGCTTTCGACGGCGGCCGCGAAGAGGATGCGGTACCCCGGCCTCAGCAAGGGGCTCAGTGGCGGGCGGCGGATGAAAGCCACGGTCTCGGCCAGCCGATGATCGGAGCGGAGGACGCCGGAGGCGCGCCACTCTTCGATTTCCCGTCGGACAGAGGCCTCTGTGAGGGGCGGATACTCCACGCCCATGAGCCGGCCCGCCGAAGCCCACTGACGGACGTACGCATCGGGTCCGCCAGGAATTGGCCCCCCGAAGATGCGGTGCGCCGTGAGGAAGGACTCGGCGTACGTCACGTGTACCCACCGGAGGAGTTCGGGATCATTGGCCTGGTACGTCCGCTGGGCCCCGTTGCCATCCACATACGTCCCTCTGACGTGTTTGTGGATCTTCCGGACCCGGCCGCTCGCCTCCTCGGCCGCTTCCGTGGACCCGTAGGTCACCGTGAAGATCCAGCGGATGGTGGTGGCGAGGCGGCCGAGGGGATCTTCCTTGAAGCCGGAGTGTTCGTACACGCCGGCGAGTGCTCCTGGATGCAGGGCCTGCATCAGGAGCACCCGGATTCCGGCAACGATGGTGGACATTGAGCCGTGCACAGCCCAGACCGCCGACCCCGGAAGGTGATATCCGGCGTCGTTCCCTTCGGCAAGGCGCGGCACCCAATCCGGCGGCGTTCCGGAGGTTCCCGTAAACGTGCGCTGGAGTTCGTGCCGGTAGTCGAGGAAAAGGTTCCTCATGCCTACAAACTACACGCGGGCGCGGCGCTTGGCAGGTGCCGCTGCCACCAACAGGGCGGCAATGGCGACGACGGCACTCAGGATGAGTCCCGGACGGTACTGTTCCAGCATGGCCTGGGCGCTGACGGTACCCACAGCCTGGCCGTGTCCGCTCACCAAAGCCGTGGTGACGGCGAGAACGAGTGCCGCACCTACCTGGGTGCTGGTTTGGATCAGGCCGGCGGCGAGTCCCTGCTCCGAATCGCTGATGCCTTCCGTGGCCAGCACGTTGATGGACGGGAAGGCCAAGGCGAAACCAATGCCCAGCAGGACCACCGAGGGCAGGATGTCCAGCGCGTAGTTGGGCGTGGTGCCAACGCGAAGGAACAGGACGTAGCCCAGGCCAAGGGCGGTAAGTCCGGTGAGGATGAGTTGCTTTGCCCCGAACTTTTCGATCAGCCGGTCCGCGAAGGGCGCACTCGTGGCCACGAGCAGGCCTGCGGGAAGCAGTGCCAGGGCCATGCCCAAGGGAGTCCAGCCGAGCACCGACTGCAGGAACATGGTGACGATGAACTGGAAGCTCAGGTAGGACCCGAACAGCCCGACGGCGCTGAGGTTGGCTCGGGCCACCCAGCCCTCCTTCAGGATGCCGAAGCGGATCAACGGGTGCTTCACCTTGTTCTCGATGACCGCGAAGGCTGCCAGCACGGCGGCAGATACTGCGAATCCGGCGATTGTTGCCACAGATCCCCAGCCCTGCTCAGGTGCGGACACCAAGGTGTACACCAGTCCGAGCATGCCCAGTGCCAGCGTGACGGCACCCCAGATGTCGTGCCCGCTGTTCTCGGCGGAGGGCTTGTCCTTCGGGATGAACCTGATGCCCAGCAGCACCACGATCACGGCGATGGGAACCGAAACGAGGAAGGTCCAGCGCCAGCTCAGGCTGGTCATGAGGCCGCCAACCACCAGGCCCAGGGAGAAGCCGCTGGCGCCGAAGGTAGTGAAGATGGACAGCGCCTTGTTGCGGGCGCGGCCCTCGGCGAAGTTGGTGGTGATGATGGAGAAGCCGGTGGGCGCGGTGAACGCCGCAGCGAGGCCCTTCACGAAGCGCGTTGCGATCAGGATGGCGGGGTCGTCAACCAATCCACCCAGGAGCGATGCGCCGGCGAAGACTGAGAGCGCTATGAGGAAGATACGACGGCGGCCCAAAAGGTCCGCGAGCCGCCCACCCAGGAGGAGCAGGCTTCCGTAGCCAAGAACGTAGGCGGAAACGATCCATTGCAGGGAATCGGTGCCGAGGTTGAGTTCGTGACCGATGGAGGGCAGGGCCACGCCAACCATGGAGACGTCCAGGCCGTCCAGGGCCAGGACGGTGCACACGACCATCAGCAGGAGCCATTGGGCCCGGGTCCAGCGGACCGCGGAGGCCAGGGCATCGGCAGGTCTTTGAAGGGTGGTGGGTGATGTCATGTTCTTCAATGTAGATGACACGTCATTCAATGACAAGGAATATGACGTGTCATCTTATGACGTGGATTCAAATGGCGTCATGAACTAGAATCGGACCATGGCAACGACGCGTGACCGCCAACTGGTTGAGCAGTGGCGCACCATCCAGGACTCCTACTTCCGCACGGCGGGAGCTTTGGACCGTGCCCTGGAAGCAAAGTTCGACATCGGCCTGAACGAGTTCGAGATCCTTGACCTCGTAGCCGAATGCGCCGACGCCGCGTGCCGCATGAAGCAACTGGGGGAGCGCACCCCCATGACCCAAAGTGCCGTGTCCAAAGTAGTGGACAGGCTGGAAAAAGCCGGCTTGGTTTCACGCCAAACGTGCGCCGATGACCGGCGGTCCCTCTTCCTGGAACTGACCGAGGCAGGCCGGGCCTTGCATACTTCGGCAGCTATTGAGCACCGGGCCTTGCTCAAGGAGAACCTGGCCTGAGCCGACCCTCCCAATTGCTCAAGACGTCTTGAGGAAAAACTGAGCCAACCTTTCACCAGCAGGCAACCTGGAAGACTTTATTTTCGCCCTGAGAACGGCAACAATGGTGCTTGCACGCCAGGCTGGGGTTTGGTGCCGCTGGCTTTTGGGGAGTGTTTTTGTGGGCAAGCATCATGAATCAGACCGGGTAGCAACCCTGGTGCGCACCGAGGGTTTTCGCCGCGTCTTCTTCGCCGCAACCCTCGCAGTGGCCGCGTTTTTTGCTTTCGGATTCCAACCACTGACGTCCGCGTCCTCAACGTCCCTGAATGGAGCCTCGGCCCAGGGGGTTGTAGGACCGAATTCCTTGGGCAGCCTGACGCCGCCCGAGGCCCAGACCCTGGTGATGGACGACCTGCCCGAGCCTCCGCAGCAAACGGCCGGCACGCCCATGGTGTTCTTCGACCGGGCACTGGTCCACGCTGTAGGTGCCGATGGGTCAGGCGCCCTGAATGTCGCATCCGCCGGGCTGTCCCGGCCACCCGCAGGTTACCTCTACGCACCCCTCGAGGTGCTCAACCCCAGCTCGCCCTACGGCTACCGTTACAGCCCGCTCACTGGCCTGCCCGGTGAGTTCCACTGGGGACAGGACTACGCCGCGGCCTGTGGAACCCGCGTCTACGCTGCCGATTCAGGCGTGGTCAAGGCCGTGGGCTGGCACATCTGGGGCGGTGGCAACCGCGTGGAGATCGAGCACGGCAACGGACTGGTGACCACCTACAACCACCTCCAGGCCATTGGAGTGACCCAAGGCCAAAGCGTCCGGGTTGGCCAGGTCATCGCCGAAGTCGGAACCACCGGGTGGTCCACTGGCTGCCACCTCCACTTCGAAACAATCGTCAACGGCCTCCACACCAACCCCAACCAGTGGCAGCTCCTGCCCACCAAACAGGTGGATCCGCTGCAGCCGATCACCATGGTCAACTACCAGCCGGGCGTCGGCGCCGGTTCCAGCTCGCCGCAGTGGGCCGTTCCCGTTTCGGATGGCACCAACCGCGCCGTTATTGGTGGCGAACACGAGGAAGACGTCGCCCCGCCGGTCACTCCAAGCAACCCGGGCGGTACAGCCACCACGCCGGGCGGTACCGGCACCTCCACGCCTCCCGTGACGCAAACCCCGACGGCGACTGCCAAGCCTTCGCCGTCCGCGACCGTTACGCCAAGCCCGACGGCGACTGCCTCGCCTTCGCCGTCCGCTACGGCTACCCCGAGCCCGACGGCGACTGCTTCGCCTTCGCCGAGCACTACGGCAACGCCGACGGTTACGCCGACCCCGAGTGCGACCGCCACGGCACCAGCTGCAACGGCCACGACGCCGGCTCCGGTCACCACTACCGCACCGGCACCGGCAGTCGCTCCGGTTGCCCCCGCCACTCAGCCGAGCGTCCCTGCTTCGGCGCCTGTCGCCGTCGTGCCTGCACCGAAAGTAGTCGCGCCGGCACCGTCGGTTGTTGCGCCGGCTCCCGTGGTGACGCAGCCGGCGGCGCCGGTCACCCCGGCAGCGCCTGCGCCTGCTCCGACTACGACGCTCGCTGCCACGTTGCCAACGGTGGTTCTTCCGCCTGGATACGTCCTGATTGCTCCGGACCTGGTCCGGAAGCCGGACGGCACAACGGTGCCGTTGTCCAGCCTCATTCTTCCCACCCCGTAGCGCGACGAAACGCGGACACCCCGCGTTTCGTGGCCCTTACGAAGCTCCCGTAAGCTCGATGGCGGCAATCCCGCCAGCCGACGTCGTCAGGAAGCGATCCATGAGCACCCTCTACAGCATTCCACTCACCTTCAACGATGGCACCGAAGCTGACTTCGGCCGGTTCGAGGGCAAGGCGGTGCTGGTGGTCAACGTCGCTTCCAAGTGTGGCTACACGCGCCAGTACGCCGGCCTGGAGGAGCTCTACGGGAAGTACCGCGGCGAGGGACTGGAAATCCTGGGTGTTCCGTGCAACCAGTTCGCGGGCCAGGAGCCGGGTTCGGACCAGGAAATCGCCGAATTCTGTGAGCGCAATTTTGGCGTCTCCTTCCCCCTGACCGCCAAGGCCAACGTCCTGGGCAAGGAGCAGCATCCGCTGTTCTCGGAGTTGACCCGGGACGAGGACGGCCAGCCGGTGAAGGTGAAATGGAACTTCGAAAAGTTCGTCATCAACCGGCAGGGAGAAATGATCGCACGGTTCCCATCCGCCGTTGAGCCCGACTCCGAAGACCTTGTAGAAGCAGTGGAAAAGGCATTGGCATAAGCCTGGAATTCCAGAAAGGAGGAAAGTAATTTTCCAACATTCCGCCGGATATTAGCCAAGTGTTGGCTTCCCGTCTGGTTGGATTGGTCCTACTGGGGTTACACGGGAGGCGCCGTCTCCCACCTAACGCTAAGGCAGCTATGGAGCTCATCGAGGCCGAGTACCCGAAACCAGGTCATGTGCTGTTGCACTTGAGCGATCTTCACCTGGTGGGTGGACCCGGCACACTCTACGGATCGGTGGACAGCGCTGCCAGGCTGCAGGAGATCTGCGATCAGATTGTCGCTTCAAGGCTGAAGCCGGAAGCCATCATCTTCACCGGAGACCTTGCCGACCGCGGCGAACTCGAAGCGTACCGGCGGCTCCGCGGGATGATCGAGCCCGTGTGCGATGCCCTCGGAGCCAAGGCCATCTGGGCCATGGGCAACCATGATGACCGCGCCAATTTCCGATCCGCGTTCGTGGATGCCTCGGAAAACAGCCGGCCCCAGGACCCGATGGACCGCAGCTACTTCGTCAACGGCCTGCGGATCATCACCCTGGACACCACGGTTCCCGGCTTCCACCACGGCGAACTGTCCGAGGAACAGTTGGAATGGCTTGCGGACGAGCTCTCCACCCCGGCGCCGGACGGCACCATCCTCGCGCTGCATCACCCACCCGTGCCGTGCGTCCAGGACCTGGCGGTCCTGGTAGAGCTCCGTGGCCAAGCCGCGCTGGCCGCCGTCGTGCGCAATACGGATGTCCGCTCCATCCTGGGCGGCCACCTGCATTTCTCCACCACGGCGAGCTTCGCCGGCATCCCTGTGTCGGTGGCCTCCGCCACGTGCTACACGCAGGACCTGGGCGTCACAGCCGGCGGCCAGCGCGGGCGCGACGGTGCGCAGGCCTACAACATGGTGCACGTGTACGAGCACACGATTGTGCACTCCGTGGTGCCGATGTCCGGCGGGGTGACCGTGGGCGAGCCCGTGGATGCCGAGGAGGTTCAGCGGCGTCTCGCCGCAGCCGGAATCAGCATCCCGAAGCACCCGCGGACCAGCCGGCCGCGGCAGCCCCGGGTGCCCGTGGCACCGCGTGGTGCTACTTCTCCCAAGGTGCCTTGACGGGGAAGTACTTCTCCAGGAAGTCGGTGACCAGCCCGGCCCGTTCGTCTGCGTGGACCTCTGGGAAGCTGCCGTCGTTGAGGCAGAAGAGGTCCATGTTCCGCTTGGCCAGGAGCTTGGGCAGGTAGTGCAACCCGGACCACAACGTGGTGTCCACGTACTTGACCTTGGCGTTGGTCTGGGTGACTGCACGGCCCGTCAGGAGCGCGTAATAGTGGTAGAACGAGTTGGTCACCGAGATGTTGTCCGCGGCCCGGAACCGGCTGGCCGCAGTCTTGGTGAACTCCTCCGGGAACTCCTGCTCCATGCGTGCCACCACGCTGCGGCGGATCGGGGCAGCGGTGTGTTCCAGGTGCCGGGTGGTGATCCTGCCGAAGCGCTTCCAGAGCAGCTTGCGGTTGACGCGGGCCGCATTTTCAAATCCGCTGCGTTCGGCGTCGTTCTCGCCCAGGCCGATCCTGGTGCTGGCCTCGATGAACTTGGTGATGCCTCCGGGGGTGAAGAACATGTCCGGGCCAACCGGACGGCCAAAGAACATGTCGTCGTTGGAGTAGAGGAAATGCTCCGAGAGCCCATCGATGTGGTGGAGCTGGCACTCGACGGCCTGTGAATTGTGCGTGGGCAGCACCGAGGGGTCGGCGAAAAACTCCTCGCTGCGGACAATCGTCACCTTTGGATGGTCAGCCAGCCAAGCCGGGGCGGGGGAGTCCGTGGCGATGAAGATCCGGCGGATCCAGGGCGCGAACATGTGCACCGAACGCAGCGCGTACTTGAGTTCGTTGATCTGGCGGTAGCGGGCCTCGTGGTCGTCGCCCTCGCCCAGGACAGCGTCCGCCTGCTGGGCCCGCCGCGCCGCGATGTAGGCAGGGTCCGTGCCGTCAACCCAGGAGAAGACGATATCCACGTCGAAGTCGATATCGCTCGCGTGGTCCGCGAACATGTTCTCGATGGTGGGCCATTCCAGTCCATGACGCTGCACGGAGCCGCGGACCGCGTCCTGCCGCAGCAGGGTCCGGCGGGTCAGCGAGTTCTCCACGGGCAGTTCCAGCCGGTCGCCGTCGAAGCGCCACAGCTCCAGTTGGACACCGAGCGCAGGGCCGTACCAGAGGCCTCCTTCGGTCTCCACCCGGGGCCGGTACAGCCGGAAGATGCGGGACTTGCGGTTGGCGGACAACTCGCCGTCAGCCACCAGCACCGAGGCCTTCTTCTTGGCGTCCACGGTCATCGAGTAGAAGGGTTCGTTCCGGAAGGCTTCCACCAGTGCGTCCCGGACGGCCTTCCGGGACTCCCAATCGACGGCGATGACGGGCCGCTCGTCGTTGCCGCGCACCAGGATGAAGTCGACGCCGGCAGCGTCCAGCGCCGCCCGGACGGCCAGGAGGTCGGACACCATGGCCTGTTGCGGTGTGAGGTCCGCATTGACCAGCGCGTACCGCCCGCGGTGACGGACGACGTCGGACCTGTGCTTGAGGTGCGCGACGACGGCAGGCGAGGACGCCTCGACGATCGCGTCCTCTTCGACGGTGGGGCTGCCGTGGTAAACCGGATCGACCTGTGCTTCAGTGATGGCTGCTTCTCCGTACTGTTCCGTGGTGCGTGGGTGGGCAGGCTTCTAGATGTCCAGCGCTTCGCGCCAGCTGCGCAGGAAGGCGCCGCCGGCGTCGTCGTGGATGACGTCCTCCGCCAGCTCCAGGTCGGCTGCGGTGAGGATGGTGTAGGGCTTGACGGGCACGCCGTCCGCGGGACGGACATCCACATGCTTGACCTCGTGGTCGTTGTGGTGGAGCCAGTCTGCCATGGCGTAGTCCGTGCGGGAATCGCCCACCGTCCGCCACGCCAGCGGCGTGATGCCTTGGGCCGCGAGAAGTTCGACGGCGCGGCTGGCGCCCAGGTCCTTGCCCAGGCGCACGGATTCGATATCCGTGGAAATGATGGTGGGGTCCAGGCGGTAGTCGGCGGTATCGTCCGATTCCGGCGCATGGTGGTCCAGGAGCGCGGCGTTGAGGCCGTGCCGGTTCAGGATATCCAGGGCATCGGCGTCGAAGAGCTTCTGTTCCTCGAGATAGTCGGCGCTGGCAACGTCCAGGTGCTGTTCCACGGAAACCATGGCCCGCTTGGTCTCGTCGAAGAACATGTGCGCCGAGTAATCCTCGGCCACCAGCCGGCGGATGTCGTCCCCGTAGGCCTTGGGCACGGCGAGCTCGTGGTCCACATGGATGGGGCCCGGTCCGGCGGAGGTGTAGCTGAACCAGACCGCGCCCTTTTCGCAGATGGCGTGGATGACGGTTCCCGCTGGCATACCGGCAGCGATCATCGGCTCCATGACCTGCTGGGCGATGAAGGCGTCAGAGCGGCCGGTGTTGAAGATGACGGGAATTCCGGCGGAGGCCAGCGCCACGAGGTCTGCAATGATGTCCGGCTTGACGTCCCGCGTCACAGGGCTGGCGATGGGGCCATCGACGTCGAGCAGCAGCGCGAGGGCCGGGGCTTTCTGGGCAGCGGTCCGGTCAGTGCCGTGGAGCGGTTGAGTCATGCCCCTATTCTGTCAGTCCGCGGCGGGTCCTCCACAGCTATGACGCAGCGCGAAAGGATAGTCACCATTTGGCTACAACCTGCGTGTGCTGCGGGTCACAAGTTCCGTTAGGGCGGCAACTTCCATAGGCTTGCAGGGTGATCTTCAAAGCTGTGGGCGAGGGACGCCCGTACCCTGACCATGGATACTCTGCGCCGCGTGACTGGGCAGCCCTCCCGCCGCGACCCGTCCGGCTGGACGAATTGGTGACCACCAAACGCACTTTGGATTTGGAGGCATTGCTGGCCGAGGATTCAACGTTTTTCGGTGACTTGTTCCCCCACGTGGTCCAGTACCAGGGCGTCATGTACCTGGAGGATGGCCTGCACCGGGCAGTCAGGACTGCGCTCCACCAGCGCACCGCCATCCACGCACGCGTGTTGGTGATCGATGGCTAAGCGGCCCGCGGACGCCACCCGGCTCCACGGCCACCATGTGGTCACGGGGGCCGAGCTTCGCGCCACGTTCGCTGAAGACGCCGAGGTTCCCCGCTCCCGCTTCGGGCGTCGACTTTTCCACGCCATTGTCCTGGTCCTTTTGATCGGCGTCATTGCCGCCGGAGCGGTTGGTGCCTGGGCGGTCATGAACGGCGTCATCAAAGTGCCCACGGCAGTGGCCAGCAAAGCCCCGAGCAGCCTGTGTCCCAGCACCACGTTCGACTACATCCCGAACGAAACCGTGAACCTCAACGTCTTCAACGCCACCTCCCGCGGTGGACTGGCCCGCACCGTCGCCGACCAGTTCGCGTCACGTGGCTACAAGGTGGCCTCCGTAGACAACAGCGATACCGCGTACTCGGGTGTGGGTGTAGTGATTTCCGGCGTCAAGGGCCAAGCAGCAGCCTTCAACGTCCAGCGGAACCTCGCAGGGACGGACTACTACCAGGACAACCGTGAGGACGAGTCGGTAGACGTCGTCCTCACTCCGGGATACCAAGGCCTGGTTGATGCGCAGTTGGTGGACCAGACGCCCGGGAAGCTCAGTTGCCCGCGCGAGGACCAGCGCGTAGTGGACGGCACCAAGTGGCCCATCATCCCCACCAATCCTGCAGGGCAGTAGGGAGCTAGCTGGCCAGCGTGTCCGCCGCGCCGTTGCGCACTGGCCGGCCGGCGTCGTCGAAACGCGCGCCCGCACCCAATTGGATAAAGCGCACCGTCTGCGCCGTGGCGGTTTCGACGTCGGCGAGCGGGGCCGGGACCGGACTGTCGCCGTCGGGCGTCCGGTTGCGGCGCGCGGCGCTGGCGGAGAGCGTTCCGTGGATGAGCCGCGCCAACTGGGCCACGTCGATGTCCGGCAGGTAGCCCTGCTGGACGCCGTCCTTGAGGATGTCCTCAAGCAGGATGTTCAACTCGCCCACGTGGTCCGCGAGTTTGGAGAAGGAGCCGGGGGAGAGGACTGCGGCCATTGCCGGACCGGGTGGCAGGTGCCGGCGGCTCAGGTCCTCCACTTGTGCGCGAACGTAGAGCGCCAGGCGGTCCACGGGATTCTCCAAGGCGGCCAGCGACTCCCGAAGGTCCACGATGAAGCGCTCGGTCTCGTCCAGGGCGTACGCGATGAGCAGTTGCTCCATGTCCGCGTAGTAGTTGTAGACGGCGGTTCGGCCAACCCCTGCGTGCCGGGCCACGTCCGTCATGGTGAGCCCGGGGAGCCCATGGGTGAAGAGCAGCTCTCCGAAGGCGGTCAGTATCCGTCGTTGGGTCTCGGCGCGTTGGGCAGCATTCGTGGCGGCCGTGATCCTTGGCATATAGACACTTTACAGGGATCTGTCAGCAAGTTGAGCAGCTCGTACCGTGCGTTCCTTGTGGCCCGTCGTGGACGCGCAAGGCTCGCCACTGCTTAAAAGAAAAACTCCGGGTCACCCCCTGTAGGGCGGCATGATGCCTACCAGTCGTTCAGCTCGCTCAACAATCGCGCGGGCGGCGGGGATGGCTTGGTCCACGTCATCGACACCGGCTGTTGGACGATCTACGTCGGGGTATTGGGTGTCGTTCCGCAGGCGGCGCATCCAATCAAACTCGCGGATTTCCTTTTGCCGTGGCGGTTCCAACTGAAATATCGCCACTTCCAAGAGGACGCCATGAGCGCCCTCTCCTCGTGGCCGTAATCCTTGAACGACGAGGATCGAGGCCAGTGACAGACGAGCGGCATCATAAGCAAGTGTGAATGCACCGGCAGGATCCTGCTCACGTAGGGTCTCCGCGGCTTTGAGGTGGGTGTGTGCCTGGCTGATATAGTGATCGGCCAACTCCGGGTTCGGCGTAACCTCGGTGAGCCTCGATTGCTCAATTAATTGGTCGACTTCAGCGCGGCCACGGTCCCATCGGTCAATCATTCAACACTCTCCTTCAACTCGAGTTTCACAAGCGGACGCTTCTTCAGGGTCTTGGTGAAGGGGTCATTCGCGGCCGCCCATGTGGCCGGGCTCAGAATACGCACGTTAACTTCCCTGCCCAGCGCAGAACCCGCGCGCTGGGCTGAGTCATAGGCTTCAGCGCGGGGCGGGTTACCGACCAATAAGACGTCCAGGTCATTCGGCGCGCTGCCCTGTTCGCCCTCTCTGCGGGCGGCCCATGAACCATAAATGTACGCTTCATCAATGCCTTGGACTTGGGCGAGGAACCTGGGCAGGATGGCCGGAGGACCATAGGTAAATCGGAGTATTTCGGCCAGCGGGCGATATAAAGGCGAGTCTGTTGAAACTCGGATATCCAGGGACTGTCCGCGTTTTTCCGATTTCGCTAAGCCCATTTTCACGATGCGTGCCACTTCGCGATGAGCGCTGGCGTAGGGGGTTCCGGCAGCGCGGGCAAGTTCCGCAACCGTGAAACTGCGATCGGGATTCAGGAAGATCCTGGCCAGGATCTCACCCTGCGCATCCGAGCGAAACAGGGGTGAAAGCGCTGAGGCTTGAGTATTCACATACGCGATAATATTACCCGTTATTTGGATAAACAACCTTCGTGTGCCGGATCCTGGACGACAGTGGGCTGCCTGGGGGACGCGGACACCCTGCCGCCGCAGCGGGGTGGGCGCAAACTCGCGTAGCATCGATCCAACCGGACAAAATTCAAAAGGGGGACTGTTGCGGGCAACGGTCAAGGATGTGGCGCGCCGCGCGGGGGTGTCGCCGAAAACCGTCTCGAACGTCATGAACGGGGTCGTGCCGGTGAGCGAATCGACGCGTCTCCGGGTGGAGCAGGCCATGCAGGAGCTGGACTACGTTCCCAATTTGTCCGCGCGGGGTCTCCGTAACGGCCGGTCCGGGGTCATCGGCCTGGCCTTGCCGGACCTGGCTACACCCTTCTCGGCCGAGATGGCACACCACCTGGTGGAAGTCGCCCATGAGCAGGGTTGGAGTGTCCAAATCGAAGAAACCGGCTCGGACCCGCATCGCGAGCAGGAACTCATGACCCGCGCCAGGGCAAACCTGATTGACGGGCTCATTCTGAACCCTGTGGTGTTGCAGGAAAGCGCCGTGAAGGTTGGGATTTCCCTTCCTCCCGTGGTCCTTTTGGGTGAGGTAACCCAGCACCTGGCGGACCGCGTGTATGTGGACAGCTTTGCTGCGGCCCGGGACATGACATTGGCGCTGGCGAAGAACGGACGACGGCGGATCGCGGCCTTGGGCATCAACCGCGGACGGCATTCGGCCACTGCGATCCACCGGGCGGCTGGTTATGAAGCGGCGTTGGAATCCCTCGGTGTCGAGGCCGATGACGAGCTCCTGATCCGCTGCGAAAAATGGACCTCCGAGTCGGCAGCGCAGGCGCTCACGGAGTATCTGGATTCCCATCCAGTGCCGGAAGCCCTCTTCTGTTTTACGGACTCCATGGCACTGGGCGCGCTCAATGCGCTGTGGAAGCTCGGAATCCGTGTGCCCGAAGACATCGCCGTCGCCGGATTCGACGACGTTGCGGACGGACGCTTTGCCGTCCCGCCGTTGACCACGGTGTCTTTCGATAAGCGCACCATCGCCTCCGAGGCCATCCGGTTGTTGACCGAACGGATGGCCAGCAGGCATCAGGAGCAGCGGGTGGTGCAGGTGCCCTATTCGATCGTGGAGCGGGCCAGTACTGGCGGCTGAACCTCCGATTGCCATCGGCGGCCCGCGTCTTGGCCCTTCGGAATGAGCAAATTGTTCGCGCTAACAATTTTCTCTTGCCGTGTCTATTACATCGATGTAATGTGAGAGCTGCGTCACTCGCCGGGCCACCATTTACCCGGAACCGTGAAGCACCGGAACCGGACTTTTGCAATGAAGCAGTGCCCTTTCAGCGGACCCATCCAAAGGAGTGACGGGTGAAGCAGTTCGAATCTTTGACCGGGAGACAGCTATCCCGCAGGCAACTCATCGCCGGATCCGCGGCCTTGGGAGGCCTTGCCCTTGCCGGCAGCCTCAGTGGTTGCGGCGGTGCGGCCCAAGCGACGGCGGCGCAGGACATCGACTTCTGGCACCTCCTCTCCGGAGGTGACGGGATCAAGATGCAGGCCATGATCAACAGCGCCAACAAGGCCAATCCCGGGTTCACGGTGCACCCAACAGTTCTCGCCTGGGGACCGCCGTACTACACCAAGCTCGCCATGGCCTCGGCGGGAGGACGTCCGCCAGAGGTCGCCATCATGCACGCAAGCAGGGTGCCCGGCTACGCTCCCGGCGGCTTGATCGATCCGTGGGACCTGGATCTGCTGGCCGAGAACGGCATCACGGGCGAGCATTTCGCGCCGCGCATCTGGGAGAAGAGCCAGCAGAGCGGCAAGGTCTTCTCCATAGCACTGGACTCGCACCCGTTCATCATGTTCTACAACAGGGACGTGGCGGACAAAGCCGGGGTCATGGGGAGCGACGGCCAACTCCAGGACGTTGCGTCGCCGCAGGACTTCAAGGCCATGGCAGTCGAGATGCAGAAAGTTACCGGGGCCCACGGGTTGTCCTTCGGCTACCTGGGCAGTGGCTCCCAGATGTGGCGCCTCTTCTACACGCTCTATAAGCAGCACGGAGCGGACATGGAACTGACCCCGGGACAGCCCATGAAGGTGGACCGGGACGCAGCGATCGAGTCCTTGGAGTTCATGGCATCGCTGTTCGACGACACCATCGCGGCCAAGAGCGGTGACATCAGTACGGGCATCGCCGAGTTTGCCCGTGGCGGTTCCGGAATGCTGTTCAGCGGTGTGTGGGAACTGCCCACCATGAAGAAGGCCGGCATTCCCGTGGATGCTGCCACCATCCCCACGCTCTACGGCACACCGGCGTCATACGCGGATTCGCACTCCTTCGTCCTTCCGCGGCAACTCAGGGTCAACGAGGAGAAACGGCGGGACGTCTACAAGTTCGTCAGCGACGTCCTGAAAGGCTCGCTGTCCTGGGCGGAGGCCGGCCACATTCCCGCGTACCAGCCGGTGGTCCAATCGCAGGCGTACCGCGAGCTGACGCCCCAGATCCACTACGCCAACGCGGCGGACATCATTGCCTACGATCCTGAGGCCTGGTTCAGCGGCTCGGGCTCCGACTGGCAGACGTACTTCGCGGAGAACGTCCAGAACGTGCTGCTCGGCAGGGACAAGGCAGCCGCTGGCTGGGATGCCTTCGAACGCCGCACCAACACCCTTCTTTCCCGACCCAACCCGGTGTAACGGGCCAAGCCCCGAGCGACAAAGGAGTCCTTAGATGAGTTCCCCTACCTTGTCCCGGCAAAACCCCGGGACCCCCACCATTCCTGCCGCAGGTACAGCCAAGTCCCTGCGACGCTCCCGCGACAACCTCAGCGGCTGGGGTTTTGCCACCCCGTTCCTGGTGTTCTTCCTGGTGTTCCTCGTATGGCCGCTCATTTACGGGCTGTACATGAGCTTCACCGGCAAATCCCTCACCGGGGCCAATGACAGCCTCATCGGTTTCGCCAACTACGCCGAAGCCCTGGCCGACGCAGACATGTGGCGGTCCCTGGGCAATACGGTTTACTTCACCGTGATCAGCACCGTTCCCTTGGTCCTGGTGGCCTTGGTGATGGCGGCCCTGCTCAACATCGGGCTGCCGGCACAGTGGCTTTGGCGGCTCTCCTACTTTGCGCCGTACCTGTTGGCCTCCACCGTGGTGAGCTTGTTCTTCACCTGGATGTACAACCCGCAGTTGGGCCTGATCAATGACTTCCTGGCCAAGATCGGCCTGCCCAAAGTGGCTTGGCTCAACGATCCCAATGTGGCCATGTGGGCCATAGTCATCGCCACGCTCTGGTGGACCGTGGGCTTCAACTTCCTCCTTTACCTGGCAGCCATGCAGAACATTCCTGCCCAGCACTATGAGGCGGCATCGCTGGACGGTGCGGGGGCCTGGCGTCAGTTCTTCTCCATCACCTTGCCGCAGCTCACGCCAACCACGGTGATGATCGTGCTCCTGCAGATACTGGCCTCGTTGAAGATCTTCGACCAGGTGTACCAAATGACGGCCGGTGGTCCCGGTGGATCAACCCGTCCCGTGGTGCAGTACATCTTCGAATCCGGGTTCACCGGCTATCGGCTGGGCTACTCCGCAGCCATCTCCTACATCTTCTTCGGACTGATCGTGTTGGTCTCCGTCATGCAGTTCGTCATCACCCGCCGCAGGAGCGCATAACCATGGCAACCACAACCCTTACCCGGCCCGCGGCACCGCAAGCGGCCGCGCAACAGCTCCGCCAACCCCGCAAGAAGCCGACCATCGGCAAGATCGCGGCCATCGTCGTCGCGGCCGTGATCGCTGTCCTGTGGCTGGTTCCCTTTGCCTGGGCCACCGTCACCGCCTTCAAGTCCGAGACGGATGCCGCCGCTCCAAAGGTGACGTGGGTGCCGCCGTCGGGCTTTACCGTGGACGCGTTCGTCAAGGTGTTCCAGGACGGAAACATCCCGCTCTGGACCTGGAACTCGCTCTACACCTCGGTGGCCATCACGGCGATCACACTGGTGATCTCGGCACTCGTGGCGTATGCCTTGTCCAGGATCGACTTCAAGGGCAAGAAGGTCCTCATGACCGTGATCATTGCCTCGATCATCGTCCCGCCACCGGTGTTGATCATCCCGCTGTTCTACCAAATGCTTGCGCTGAACATGATCGACACCTCATGGGCCATCATCCTGCCGCAGGTCATCCACCCTGCCATGGTGTTCGTGCTGAAGAAGTTCTTCGACCAGATTCCCCGCGAACTCGAAGAAGCGGCAGTGATGGACGGGGCCAGCCGTTTGCGGATCTTCACCCAGATCATCCTGCCGTTGTCCCGGCCCATCCTGGCCGCCGTCGCGATCTTCGTGTTCATCGGCGCGTGGAACAACTTCCTGTGGCCGTTCATCGCCACCAACGACGATTCGTTGCTGACCCTGCCCGTTGGACTGCAGACCATCAAGAGCGCCTACGGCATCCAGTATGCGCAGAACATGGCATCCGCGTTGCTCGCGGCCCTGCCGCTCATCCTCGTCTTCCTGTTCTTCCAGCGCCAGATCATCAAAGGCGTGGCGACGACGGGACTCGCCGGAACCTGACCCGGCACCTTTTCCAGCAATCACCAGACTTAAGGAGAACCATGTCCCGCGCCCGCATTACCCTCGACCGCGATTTCACCGTCGGGGAAGTACCCCGCCGCCTCTTCGGTTCCTTCGTGGAGCACATGGGCCGCTGCGTGTACACCGGCATCTACGAACCCGGCCACCCCGAAGCCGACGAGCAAGGCTTCCGGCAGGACGTCCTCAAGCTCGTCAAGGAGCTCGGTGCTACCGTGATCCGCTACCCAGGCGGCAACTTCGTGTCCGGCTACAACTGGGAAGACGGCATTGGGCCGCGCGAAAGCAGGCCCCGCCGGCTGGATGGTGCCTGGCACACGGTGGAAACCAACGCCTTCGGCCTGCACGAATTCGTCGACTGGTCCCGGCAGGCCGGCACGGAGATCATGGAGGCCATCAACCTTGGCACCAAGGGCGTCGAGGAAGCCCGCGCCATCGTGGAGTATTCAAACCACCCCGGAGGCAGCTACTGGTCCGACCTCCGTGCGAAGAACGGCCACAAGGATCCGTTCGACATCAAGCTCTGGTGCCTCGGGAACGAGATGGACGGGCCGTGGCAGATCGGCCACAAGACCGCCGACGAATACGGACGCCTGGCCCAGGAAGCCGCCAAGGCCATGCGCTACGTGGATCCGTCCATTGAACTCGTGGCGTGCGGCAGCTCGAACTCCCGGATGCCCACCTTCGGTGACTGGGAGCAGACGGTCCTCACGCACACCTATGACGAGGTGGACTACGTTTCCCTCCACGCCTACTACTTCGAAGAAGAAGGCGACGTGGGCAGCTTCCTGGCTTCCGCCGTCGACACCGATTACTTCATCGAGTCGGTCATAGCCACGGCGGATGCGGTGCGGGCGAAGGGCAAGCACAAGAAGCACATCAACCTGTCCTTCGACGAGTGGAACGTCTGGTACCAGCGTGGCCGCGACACCGAGGACCAGCTCAGCAACATCGTCAAGGGACCGTGGCGCGAGCATCCCCGCGTGATCGAGGACAAGTACAACGTGACGGACGCCGTGGTGGTCGGAACGCTGCTCAACTCGCTGCTCCGCCATGGCGACCGCGTTCACATTGCCAACCAGGCGCAGCTGGTCAACGTGATCGCGCCGATCCTGTCGGAAGAAAACGGACCGGCATGGAAGCAGACCATCTTCCATCCGTTCGCGCGCATGGCCGAGCTGGCCAAGGGGCAGATCCTGCGCTTGTCCGTGGACTCGGACAAGTACTCGAACAACCGCTTCGGTGACACGGACCTGGTGGACGTCAGCGCCACCTGGAACGAGGAGACCGGCCGGGTTGCCCTCTTCTTCGCCAACCGCGGCCTGGACGAGGCGGCCGACGTCGAGACGGCCTTGCGGGGTTTCGACGCGCGTCAGGTGGTGCGCGCCGAAGTCCTGGAAATGCCCGACGGCGGCGACCGGTTCACGGTCAACAGCAAGTCCCAGCCGGACCGGGTTGGGCTGACGCCGCTTGAGAACGTCAAGGCCAGCGGGTCCGAGCTACGGTTGACGCTGCCCGCCCTGTCCTGGGCCGTCGTCGAGCTTGAGGTGGCGAAAGCCTAGCTGGCTAGATGCTGCAGCCGTCGGGGCCGCAGGCCTCGGCGTCTGTGGCGCCCACCGGGATCAGGGGGTTGGCTTCCTGCCAGGCCTGGTTGAGGGCCTGGCTGAAGAGCTCCGCCGGTTGGGCGCCCGAGATGCCGTACTTGCGGTCAATGACGAAGAACGGGACACCCGTAACACCAATGGCGCGGGCTTCGTTGATGTCCTGGTTGACCTCGTCGGTGAACTTGTCCGTGGTGAAGAGCTCCGCGACTTCGCTTTCCGGAAGGCCCAGGGAAGCACCGAGTTCGCTGAGGTAGTCCTGGTTGCCAATGTCCTTGCCGTGCTCAAAGTGGTCGCTGAGCAGGCGTTCCTTGGCGGCGTCCTGCTTGCCGTGGGTCGCAGCGAGGTGGATGAGTCGGTGTGCCGTGAAGCTGTTGGCGACAACCACTTTGTCGAAGTGGTAGTCGAGGCCTTCTCCCTTGGCGGTCTCCGTGACGTGGGCGAACATCTGCTTGACCTGCTCCGGGGCCATGCCCTTGCGCTTGCTCAAGTAGTCCAGCTCGGTGCCGTCGTATTGCTCGGGGACGGAAGGGTCCAGCTGGTAGCTCTTCCATTCAACATCCACGGATTCGCGGTGCGGGAACTGTGCCAGGGCAGTTTCAAAACGGCGCTTGCCGATGTAGCACCAGGGGCACGCGACGTCGGACCAGATCTCAATCTTCATGGTTTCGTCAACCGGGAGGAACGGAGGAGCATTCCGAAAAAGGCCTGTTAGATTCCTCACGGGGCTTATAGCCTTAATGAGGGTTGTGCAGTCAGCTCCTGGTTTTGGGGGTTTTGCGCGGAGGCCCCAGCATGCGCATCGGACTCATTGTTGGACCCTGGTTCACCGTCCCACCTGAGAGATACGGCGGCACCGAACGGGTTGTTGACGCCTTGGCACGGGCCCTCGTGGACGCCGGGCATGAGGTTCTCCTTGCGGCGGCTTCGGACAGTACGTGTCCTGTGCCCCAGTTGGACGGCTTCGGCCCCAGCGTGCCGGAAGAACTCGGGTGCACGCTGAGCGAGCTGAGCCACGTGGCGCGGGCCTACCAGGGGTTGCGCGGCATGGACATCATCCACGACCACACCTTGGCCGGTCCCCTCTATGCCCACCGGCCTGCCGACACTCCCGTGGTGACCACCATCCACGGCCAGCTCACGGCGCAATCGGCCGGGCTTTACCGCGCCATGGCCGGGGACACTGCCATCATCGCGATCTCCCACGACCAACGGTCCATGGTGCCGGACTTCGACGTTGCCTCCGTCATCCACCACGGACTGGACCTCTCCACGGTGTCCGTTGGCGACGGAAGCGGTGGCTACGCGTGTTTCGTGGGACGCATGTGCCCGGACAAAGGCCTCATGGAGGCGGTGCACATCGCACGGGAGGCAGGTGTCCCGCTCCGGATCGCCGCCAAGATGCACGCCAAGGACGAAGTCCGGTTCTACCAGGATGTGGTTCGGCCTTTCCTGGGCCCGGACGAAGAGTTCCTCGGCGAGCTCTCCGACCCGGAAAAGTATGAACTCATGGGTGGTGCCGTAGCCCTGATCAACCCCATACAGTGGCCCGAGCCGTTCGGCCTGGTGATGATCGAGGCACTCGCCACGGGTACCCCTGTGTTGGCCACCAGGATGGGTGCAGCTCCCGAGATCGTGAGGCACGGTGAAACCGGCTATCTCGCTGATGTGGGAGATTTGGCCGACTACGTGGAGGCGGCGGTTTCCTTGTCCAGGGCGGCCTGCCGTCGAGCGGTGGACGAGTACTTCAGTGCCACCCGGATGGCTGGGGAGCACGTGGCGTTGTACTCACGGGTGATCGAAGAGTTCCGTTCGAGGGCCTTTCAGGCGGCTCCCTCCGCCTGACTAAAGCCGGTGCTCCATCACGAAGTCGTGCTCCACGGAGTCGCCGAGTTTGAAGGACTTAGTGCCCACCCGCTGGAAACCGGACTTCTCGTAGAAGCGGATGGCCTTGGCATTCTCGCTGTTGACACCCAGCCACACACCGGCGGCACCCTTGTCCGCGGCATCGGCCAAGGAGGCCCTGATCAGGCGGGACGCTGCACCCTGGCCGTGATGGTCGGGGTGCACATAGCATTTGCTGAGCTCTGTGGAGGGCAGCGCCGAGAGGACCGACGCGACATCCGGGTCGCTTGCCGGTTTGGCGATCAGCATGGTGTACCCGTTCAGCTGCCCGCCGTCGTCGAGCACCAGGATGGTGATGTTCGCATCGGCGAGGTACTCCATGAAGTTGGCCTCGCTGAGCGTGCGCTCAAGGTGGGCCTGGATGTCTGCCGGCGATGCCCCGGGAGGGCACGCCAGCGGAAAGGTGACGGCGGCCAACTCGGCCAGCTTCCCGGCGTCGCCCGTGCGGGCAGTGCGGATGGTTTCGGTCATGAGGTCCCCCTGGGAAAGTGCGTACGGAAAATGCCCCTAAGAACGCATCTTAGGGGCATTTTCTGTATGGACTCCTAGTCCGCCTTCACCGCCAACACCGGGCAGTCGGCCTCGAGGAGGATCCGCTGCGAGACGCTGCCCATGATGAGCTTGCCTACGGGGCTGCGCCGGCGCAGGCCGATCACAATGAGTTCCGCGTCGTGTTCGTCGGCTGCGTCCAGGACCTCGGCCGCAGCGTCGTGGCCACGTACCGGTTGTTTGATGGTGTGCTGGATGCCTTCCTGCGCCAGCCGGTCCTCCACGGTCTGGATGTCCGGCTCCTGGGCGTAGCGGTTGTCCACCAGCGCATCGCCCTTGGAGGAATTGATGACGAGCAGCGTGTCCTTGCGGTTCTTGGCTTCGGCGATGGCCTGCGTCAGGGCTGCTTCGCCCTCGGGTGTGGGGACGTATCCCACCACGATGGTCATGGGTTCTCCTGTTTCTGGGGTTAGACGCTGTAGTCGCCAGCGCCGGAGTTGGCGGGGAGCAGCGGGTCCTTGGCTTTCCGCTTGGGCTTGATGAGCTTGTAGGCAAAGGGCCACACCAGCACGATCGCCACGATGATGTAGACGACGATCGCAATGGGTTCGCTGAAGAGTCCGGAGGGGTCGCCGGCGCTGAGTTGCAGGGTCTTGCGGAGTTGGCCTTCGATGCGTGGGCCGAGGATGACGCCCAGGATCAGCGGCAGGACAGGGAGCCCGAAGCGGCGCATCATGAAGCCGAGCGCACCGAGGACCAGCAGGATCACCAGGTCGAAGGCCTGCAGGTTGACCGAGTACGCGCCAAGGGTGGCGAAGAACAGGATGCCCGCGTACAAGTAGGGCCGGGGGAGTTGCAAGAGCTTCGCCCAAAGGGGAGCCAAGGGAAGGTTGATCAGCAGCAGCAAAAGGTTGCCGATGAACAGGCTGGCAATGAGCGCCCAGACGAGTGGTCCTTGGCTGGAGAAGAGCTGTGGTCCTGGCTGGATGCCGTAGGTGGTGAACGCTGCGAGCATGACGGCGGCCGTTGCGTTCGTGGGGAGGCCCAGCGCCAGCATGGGGGTCAGGGTCCCGGCTGCCGCTGCGTTGTTGGCGGCTTCCGGCCCGGCGACGCCTTCGATGGCTCCCTTGCCGAACTCTTCCTTGTGCTTGCTCAGCCGCTTTTCGGTCACGTAGGAGAGGAAGGTGGGGATCTCCGCTCCACCCGCCGGCAAGGCGCCGAAGGGGAAACCGAAAGCCGTCCCGCGAAGCCACGGCTTCCAGGAGCGGGACCAATCTTTCCGGCCCATCCATGGACGGCCCACGGGGATGATGTGGAGCGGGCTGCGGCGAAGGTGGGCGGCAACCCAGAGGGCCTCACCCACGGCGAAGATGGCCACCGCAACCACAACGATGTCCAGGCCGTCGGCAAGCAGCGGCTGGCCGAACGTCAAGCGGCGCTGGCCTGTCACGGAATCCATGCCCACCAGGCCAATCGCCAGGCCGAGGGCCAGGGAGGCGAAGCCGCGGAGCCGCGAAGAGCCCAGCACAGCAGTGACGGCCAGCAGGGCCAGGATCATGATGGCGAAGTAGCTGGGCGCGCCGAGGCTGACGGCGAACTTCACCACGATCGGCGCGAAGACAGCAAGCAGGGCGGTTCCGATGGTTCCGGCAACGAAGGATCCGATGGCGGCTGTGGCCAGGGCCTGCGCTGCGCGTCCGGCCTTGGCCATCTTGTTGCCCTCGATCGCCGTGACCACCGAAGACGATTCTCCGGGGGTGTTAAGGAGGATCGAGGTAGTGGAGCCGCCGTACATGCCGCCGTAGTAGATGCCGGCGAACATGATGAAGGCGCTGGTGGGTTCCAGGGCGTACGTGACGGGAAGCAGCAGTGCCACTGTCATGGCAGGCCCGAGCCCCGGCAGGACACCGACGGCCGTGCCCAGGAGCACGCCGATCATGGCGTAGAGCAAATTCATGGGGGTCAGGGCGGTAGCGAAACCGTCCATCAGGGAGGACAGGACGTCCATCAGAGGATTCCTTCCAGAAGCCCGGCAGGCAGTGCGATGCCAAGACCGAGGTAGAAGCCATAGAAGGTCAGCAAGGAAAGGGCCAGTGCGATTAGGCCGTCCCGGACATACTTTCGGCTGCCCAGGGCCAGGACGCTGCCCCAGAAAAGGACGGTGCCGGAGATTACCCAGCCGGCCCAGTCGATCAGCAGGATGTTCAGGATGAACGCGCCGGCCAAGGGGAGGACGGTCTTCCAGTCGGCGGGGTGGGCGAGGTCCACGTCTTCGCCACCCTCGGCTTCACCCTTGCCGCCACGGAGGACGTTGATGGCCAGCAACACGGCACAAACCACCAGGAGCCCGGCCACGATGAACGGCACAGTCTTGGGCCCCACCGGGTCCGACTTCGAATACGGGGTGACCAGGCCATTGGCGTCCAGGAAAACCAGGACCCCGGCCGCGCCGAGCAGGAGGGAGACCCCCAGCTCGGCGCGGCCTTTGAGGGCTTTTACTGCAGTGCTCACGCCAAGCCAAGCTTGGTGAGGACATCGGCAACGCGCTTGTCCTGGTCGGTCAGGAAGGTCTGGAATTCGTCCCCGGTGATGAACGCATCGGTCCAGCTGTGGGTCTTCAGGGCTTCCTTCCAGCCAGCGGATTCGTGCATCTTCTCCAACGCCGCGATCAGGGACTTCTTGTCCTCGTCGCTGATGCCGGGAGGGGCCACGATGCCGCGCCAGTTGGTGAACACCAGGTCGATGTTGGATTCCTTGAGGGTGGGGGCGTCCACACCGTCCAGCCGCTTCTCACCGCTGGTGGCCAGGACGCGGACCTCGCCGGACTTGATCTGCTCCAGGTATTCACCGGCGCCGGAGGCCGCGAAGCCGAGCTTGTTGCCAAGGATCGCAGGCAGCAGGTCGCCGCCGCCGTCGTAGGAAACGAAGTTCACCTTGGTGGCATCGATGCCTACGGCCCCCGCCAGCTGCATAGGCAGGAGGTGGTCCGGGCCGCCCGGCGAGGAACCGCCACCCACGGCGATGGAGCCCGGATTGGCCTTCCACGCCTTCACCAGGTCGTCGATGGTCTTGTAGGGGGAGTCCTTGCTGACCATGATCGCGCCTGGTTCCTCGATCAGCCGGGCCAGCGGGGTGGTCTGGGTCAGCTTCGACTCGGACTTGTTGGTGTAGCTGGCACCCACCACGCCCAGGCCCATGAGCATTGCCAGGTCGCCGTTGCCCTTCTCGTTGACCACGCGCGCCAAGCCCACGGTGCCACCGGCTCCGGCCAGGTTGAAGACTTCGGTGTTGCTGGTGATCTTCTCGTCATCCAGGACCTTGGCCGCCGCGCGGGCTGTGGTGTCGTAGCCACCACCAGGGGTGTTGGGGACCATGATCTGGAGCCCGCTGATGGGCTTGGCGGCCCCGGAGCTTTCCGTGCCCGTGGAGTTCTTGCTGGTGGCACCACAACCGGTGGCCATCAGGGCGATGCCGGCTGCTACGGCGGCAATGCGCAATGCGCGGATCTGGCGCATGGTGTTCCTCATCTCAGTGTGAAAATTCTTCGTCGAATTCCTGTGCAGGGCCCGTCTTCGGGTTCCTGCCCTGCCGTCGATGCTAGGACCGTCCGTGACGGGGATCACTCTTGTGTTCGCAGTGATCTTTAAGTTCATTGCGTTCACGCTCCGGAGCGCTGTTGGCCAGCACTGGGGTATAGTTCCGGTACTCCATGGCGGACAGCCAGCGATCGCATCGAAGCCCCCAGCAGCGTCCGGCAACGTGGACATCATCCAAAGGACCACACCTTGACCCGACCGTCTCGAAGAAGAGGCATGTCCCTCGCGGGACAATACCTTGTGCTTCAGCTGCTGATTGTCCTCGCCGTGCTGGTAGCTGTCGCCGCCATCTCCCTTGCCGAGTCGGCGGCAACCTTTGAACGTACGGAGGGACGCCGGGCGCTCTCCGCTGCCGAGGCCCTGGGGAACAATCCCACCGTGCGCGAACTGCTTCCGACGGCGGAACCCCGCGCCGGTTCATCCCTTCCAGCCGTTGCGGAATCGGTCCGTACGGTGTCCGGCTCAGCCCAGGTGGCCTTGGCAAAGCTGGACGGCACAGTGGTCACCGCGTCCGACCCCGGGCTGGTTGGCAAGGCCCTCCCGCTCGGCGAGAGCCGGGTGATGGAGGGGCGGGCCTGGACCGGTGTGGTGGCAGGCGGGAACAGTCCTGTCCTCTCGGCGCACGTCCCGGTCCTGGACGACGCCGGCAAGATGATCGGCATCGCCTCCATCAGCCGCAACTACCCCTCCACACTGGAAAGGCTGGGAGACGCCGCCCCGAACCTGCTCACCTACCTGGGCGTGGCCAGCGTCCTGGGCGTTGCCGGTTCCCTCCTGATGTCCCGCAGGGTGAAACGGCAAACCCTGGGCATGGAACCACACGAGATCACGGGCCTGGTGGAGAACCGCGAAGCCATGCTGCAAGGCCTGAAAGAAGGGGTGGTGGCCTTGGATCCCCACGAACGGATCACGGTGGCCAACCAGAGTGCCCGGCAACTCCTGGGCCTGCCTGACGATTGCGTGGGAAAGCGCCTCGGCTCCCTGTCCGTTGATCCGGCGCTGAAAGTGGTCCTGGCGCGGGAGCAGGCCGACCCGGACCAGTTGGTGTTGGTGGGGGACCGCCTGGTGGTCATGAACAGGGTGGCGCTGAAGTCCGGCAGCCGGGACATCGGCTCCGTGACCACTTTGCGGGACCGCACGGAACTGTCCTCGCTGGAACGCGAACTCGGGGCAACGCGGACGGTAACCAACACCCTGCGCGCCCAGGCCCACGAGTTCGCCAACCAACTCCACGTGATCTCCGGCCTGCTCCAACTGGAGGAATACGACTCGGTGATCCAGTTCGTCAACGGAGCCCAGGTGGACCGCACGCGCCTCAACGACGAAGTCACCAGCCGCATCCAGGACCCGGCGCTCGCCGCCTTGTTGATTGCCAAAGCCAGCCTTGCGGCTGAGCGCGGCGTGGAGCTTCAGCTCGCGCCGGAATCGGCCCTGCCGCGCGTACCGGAGGAACTCTCCCGCGACCTCGCCACAGTTGCGGGGAACCTGGTGGACAACGCGTTCGACGCCGTCACGGGCCTTCCCGGGGCATCCGTCACCGTGCTGGTGGTGGACACGGAGGGCTCGGTAACTGTGACCGTGCGGGACAATGGTCCGGGTGTGCCGGATGATGCCGTGGAGGAAATCTTCCAGCAGGGCTTCTCCACCAAGGACCCGGATCCGGGTGAGGCTCGTGGTTTCGGCCTGGCCCTGTCCCGGGTCATTTGCCGGCGCGGTGGGGGCGACCTGACGGTCTCAAACGAGGGCGGTGCCGTGTTTGCCGCCCGATTCAAGAAGGAGGCAGTCCGCCCGTGATCAAGGTCCTGATTGTCGATGACGACTTCATGGTGGCCAAGGTACATGCCGGCTTCATCCAGCGGACGCCGGGTTTCGTGGTGCTCGGAGTGGCGCACACCGGCGTGCAGGCCGTGCTGGAAACGGAGCGGCTCCAACCGGATCTGGTGCTGCTGGACATCCACCTCCCGGACATCAATGGGCTGGACCTCATGCATCGATTGCGTGCGGTGGCCCCGGACCTGGACGTGCTGGTGATCAGTGCCGCGCGGGAGGTGGAGACCGTCCGCAAGGCACTGCGCGGCGGGATTGTGCACTACCTCATCAAGCCCTTTTCCCAAGCTGATCTTCAGGAGCGGCTGGAGCATTACCTGAACGCGTACCACGGCTTGGATGGCTCCAAGGTGGAAGCGGAGCAGTCCGACGTCAACAGGGTCTTCGGCCTCGGTGCCTCGGAGCGGAGCCTGCCTAAGGGGTGCAGCGTTGAGACGTTGGAGCGGGTTGAGGAGACGTTGAAGGCGGCGTCAGGAGATCTTTCTGCAGCCGAGGTGGCCGAGCAATTGGGCACCTCGCGGGTCAGCGCCCGGCGTTACCTGGAGTACCTCCATGATGCCGGCGCCCTTGACGTGAAGCTGAAGTACGGCGTCGGACGTCCTGAAAGGCGCTACGTGCTAAAAGGCCGGTGACCGTTCCTAGCTGCTTGCCTTGGCGATGCGGATCAGTTGCGCCGCGCTGCCCTCGGGGCGGCGTTCCGGCAGCCAAACGGCCCTCAGGGAACGGGTGAGGTCCAGTCCTTGAACGGGGACGGCGACGAGTTGCCCGGTGGCGAGTTCGGCCGTGACGGCGAGCTCGCTCAGCACGGCCACGGCTGTGCCTTCGACGGCTGCCGCTTTGACGGCGACGGTGCTGGCAAGCTCCAGGCGTGCCTCGGGCAACGGCGTGCCCGATCTCTCCAGCGCCCGGACCAGGGTGTCGCGGGTTCCCGATCCAACCTCCCGGAGCACCAGGTCGGCTCCGGTCAGTTCCTGGGGATCCACCGGTGTACGCCTGCGCGCCCACGGGTGGGTAGTGCCGACCACCACCACCAGTTCGTCGCGGGCCACGGTGGTTGATGCAACACTGCGGGGAAGCGTCGGGGTTTCCACGAAGCCCAGGGGAACCTGCCGGGCGGCTACCTGTTCCAGGACCTCCCCGGAGTTCCCCACGGCCAGGCTGACGTGCAGGTCCGTGTGCGCCCTGCGGAAGCGCGCCAACCACCGCGGGGCCAGGTACTCGGCAATGGTGAGGCTGGCAGCCACAGTTAGATGGGCAGCACGCTCAGCCGCCAGCGACCGTGCCCCCAGGATCATCCGGTCCATGGCTCCGAGCGCCTCGCGGGCCCAGGCCGTCACCACTTCGCCCTCGTTCGTGACCCTCGATCCAGCCGGTGTGCGGATCACCAAGGTGAGTCCCAGTTGCCGTTCCAGCCGGGCGAGGGCGCGGCTGGCATTGGGCTGGGCCATGCCCACGCGGCGGGCCGCAGCGCCGAGCGAGCCCGTCTCGGCGACCAGGACGAGGATTTCCAAGGCGGTCAGATCCGGACGACTGCTCATGCTTGGAAGATATGCCTCGCCTTCAGCCCATGTCAATTAAGCATGGGTTCAGGCTGAAGGAACGGCTACCGCGGCGCATGTTTTAGGGGGATCGTGGAATCATGAGCACAACCAGGCCGCGCAGCGCACACGTCCCGGCGACGACGAAGGCCCCCGCATTGCCGGCTGTCCTTGCTCTGGCTCCCGGACTTGCCGCCTGCGTCGTCGCCGTGGGCGTCGCCTTCGGGCTTCACGCCCTGCTGCCGTCCCTGCCTGCCATGACGTTGGCGGTGGTTTTGGGCATTGGTGCCGCGAATGTGCCCGGAGTTTCAGGCTGGGTGGGCGGTGCCCGGCAGCCGGGTCTCCGCTTTGCCTCCAAGCATTTGATGCGAGCGGGCATTGTCCTTTTGGGCCTGAAGCTGAGCCTGGGAGATGTCGCTTCGCTGGGCTGGCAGGCCTTCGGGCTTATCGTCGCCGTGGTGTTGCTCGCCTTTGCCGGGACTTACGCACTGGGCAGGCTCTTCAAGCTTCCAGGCGACGCGGCGCTGCTGATCGCCACTGGATTCTCCATTTGCGGTGCCTCGGCGATTGGGGCCATGGCCGCCGTCCGGGGAACCAAGCATGAGGACACCGTGCTGCCGGTGGCCCTGGTGACCCTGTGCGGCACGCTGGCGATTGGCACCCTGCCGTTGCTGATGCACCCTCTGGGTTTGGACGCTGTGGGCTTCGGACGCTGGGTGGGGGCATCAGTACACGACGTGGGGCAGGTGGTGGCCGCCGCCCAGACCGCCGGTGCGGTGGCGTTGAGTGCTGCGGTGGTCATCAAACTCACGCGGGTGGTTTTGCTGGCACCCATCGTTGCGACGGCTGGCGTGTGGGAGCGCCGCCGACGGGTACGGGGCGGTGCGGGCGCCCCGGGCACCCCAGGTAAGTTTCCGCCGATCGTGCCGCTCTTCGTGCTGGGCTTCCTGGCCATGATCGCCCTCCGAACCCTCGGCTGGGCTTCGCCGATGGTCCTGGATGTTGGGGGACTGCTGCAGGAGATCGCACTCGGGACGGCCCTCTTTGGGCTGGGTTCCGCGGTCCAGGTGCGGGAACTCCTGCATGCCGGACCACGGTCCCTTGTCATGGCATTGTGCGCTTGGGCCTTGATCGCCGCCCTGGGCCTGGGCGCCGTGTGGTTGATGGCCTAGAAATTCACGTCCCGACCGTCTTCAGGTAGTTCCGGATGCCGTCCACTACCAATTGGTGGTCCTCGTCGGAAGCCAGGCCTGACGCCGTGATGGCTCCGATGACTCCGGCTCCACTGACCCGGATGGGGAAGGAGCCGCCGGCCAGGGTGTAGTTCTCTGGTGCGAGCCAGCCGCCCTGGATTGGGTCATAGTCGGCGAATTGTTCGGTGAGGTAGGCGGTGCTGTGCTCGAACCGAAGCACCGAGGCCGACTTCCGGCGGATCCACTCTTCCTGGTCTGACGTGGCGCCGGGAAGGATGCAGCGGAACAGCACGATGTTGTGCCGGCGGATATCGATTGCCACCCCGAAACCCGACGCGATGGCATGGTTGGCGATCAGCGAGCCGAGCCGCCACGCATCGTGGTGGTCGAAGCTGTCGAAGACCAGTTCCTCTTCCTGCTGCCGCAATTCAAGCAGCCGGGGTGATTCACTCATGCAGCATCCGCCTCGTAGCTCAGGCCGATCTGCCGGCGGATCTCGTCCATCGTGGCCATGATCGCAGCGCTCTCGGAAGGCGGCAGGATGGTGCCCGCCGTCGAACCGGCCGCCACCAGCCGCTCCAGCTCGGCAGCCTGGTACTGCATGCCGCGGCTGTTCACGGGCTCGTCGAAGCGTTCCACCACTGACCCATCAACGGCGTGAACGGTGAACGGTACGGGGTTGTACCAGGTGTGCTCGATGTCGATCCAGCCTTCCGTCCCGATCACCAACGCACGGTTGGCGCTGGCCGCGTCCAGTTCGCAATCCACCAAAGCCTGCGCACCGCCGTCGTAGTCGAAGATCGCGGCGGTCTGGCGGTCGACGCCGGTAGCAGACATGACCGCGGTCGCGGTGACGCGCGACGGCGCTCCGAGGATGTCGATCGCGAAGGAGACCGGGTAGATGCCGAGGTCCAGCAACGCGCCGCCGCCCAGGGCGGGGTCGTTGAGCCGGTGGGCGGGGTCGGTGGGAAGGCTCTGGTTGTGGCTGGCCACGACCTTGCGGACCTCGCCGATGGTGCCGGCCGCGATGATCTCGCGGATCCGGATCATGTGGGGCAGGAACCGGGTCCACATGGCCTCCAGTGCCACGAGTCCCTTTTCCTCCGCCAGATCAACAATCTCGCGGGCCTCCCGGGCGTTCATGGTGAACGACTTCTCAACGAGCACATGCTTTCCGGCGTTCAGGGCCAGCAGCGCGTTGGCGTGGTGCATCGGGTGCGGGGTTGCGATGTAGATGACGTCCACATCGGGGTCCGCGGCGAGGTCTTCGTAGCTGCCGTGCGCGGTGGGGATGCCGTGTTGTTCGGCGAACGCCTTGGAGGAGTCCAGGGAGCGGGAGCCCACGGCCTGGACCGTGAAGCCGTTCTCGCGCAGGTCCTGCGTTTGCAGTCCGGCGATGAAGCCGGTGCCGAGGATTCCCCAACGGATGGTGCCGTCGGAAGTGCCTTGGATGTGGGTCACGTTGTTAGTCCTTTGGTGAGTCAGTGAGGGGGTACGCGACGAACGCGAAGCGCCCGGAGTCCGGCGACCAGCTGTTGACGTTGAGCGTACCTTGGCCACCAAACAGCGGCCAGGTGTGCAGCGGAGTGCGCCAGTCACCTGTTGGGACGAGTACGACGGCGACCGGCAAGTCCGCGGGGTGGCCTTCGGTTCCGCTGGGGAACCGGATGTAGGAGGCGTACTGGGCATCAGGGGAAAGGTGCGGGAACCAGTCCACGGTGTCGGACTCAAGGAGTTGTTCGAAGCCGGTTCCGTCCACCCGGATCCGGGCCAGCTGGGCGTGGCCTTTGACCGAGCTGAAGGATTCCGTGTTGAGGTACAGCCACTTTCCGTCCGGGGAGTATTCCGGGCCGTCGCAGTGGCCGGGTCCGACATCGACGCCGGCGGCAGCACCGCCGTCGGACTTGATGGTCAGGAGGCGGCCCGGCTGCGAGAAGTCGCCGTCCGCGATCCCCACGTACGCGAGCTCCGCGCCGTCCGGGCTGACGCCGTGGAGGAAGTGCCAGGAGCCGTCGTCCTCGGTGATCCGTTCCGCGTGGCCGCCGGTGAGCGGTGCCCGGTAGATGTGGCCGTCGTTGGCGGAGAGGAAGATGTTCTTCCCGTCCGGAGCCAGGACATGATCGTTGTTCAGGTCCGGGATGCCGGTGAGGGGGATGTGGGTGAGTTCGCGGCTGGCCACGTCCAGACGCCACAGCTTCCCGTCGCCGTTCAAGATCAGTGCCGAACCGTCCGGCGACTGATCCGCGGTCCAGTTCGGGGCTTCGAGGAGGATCTCGTCCGTGCTGTAGAGGAGTTCGGCCTGGCCGGTGACCGAGGCGATCCAGACTTCGCTGCGTTGGCCGGGTTGGAGGGTGCGGTTCACTCAGTGTCCTTCCCGCTGTCGCCGTCGAGTTCCTTGATGCGGATGTTCCGCCAGCGGCATTGCGCGCCCTTGCCCCAGCGGGCCTCACCGAACATCGAGTCGTTGTCGTGCACCTCCAGAGCGATGTGCCCCCGCGGGCCGAGTGCTTCGAGGACATCCTCTGGGTTGTAATTGGGCGAATCCAGGGTGGCCGTGTCCAGCCCGGCGATCTGCACGCCGTTGACCCACGTGGTGATGACAGGCAGCGCTCCCACACAACGGATGCGCAGTTCGTTCCAATCGTCCCAGCGCCAGGCTTTAAGGAAGTCTTCGACGTCGGCCGCGAACGCCAGACGGGCGCGCTTCTCTTCCGTGACGGGTTCCACGGAGGTGGCCGGGTCATCGGCGATCAGGCCAGCGGGGCGGCCGTCCTCGTCCAGCGCGACGTCCACGGCGAAGGGAACCGCCGAGAAACTCGCGAGCCCGTTGCCGAAGAACCCGCCGATCCCACCGGAGGGCCGGTGGTCCACCAACACCTGGAAACCTTCCCAGGAATCCGGGCGGCGGCGAAGCATCACCCCGGTGTCCGCCGGCCAGTCCGGACGCATTTCCAGGACGAGTTCGAAGTCGCCGAAGGCCTGCTCGCTGACCAGGTAGCCACCATAGCCGCTGCCCGGAGAATCCTGTTCGCCGATCAGCACGCCATCCTCGACGAACCAATGGGCAGGGTGCTTCTCCGGCTCCACCGGCGGAGTGAGCCCCAAGGCTTCGAAACGCTCCAGGAGCAGGGGCCCGCCAGGATACTCCGTGCCATACACGCGCGGAACGGAGTACCAACCGGACAAGGATTTGCCATCGAACAGCGGGACGAAACCGTCGCCGTCGTCGTTCTCTACCGCTTTCGCCACGCGCCTAGTCCTGGCTGAAGGCGGCGTCGAAGGAGGTTTGCGAGGCGGGGAAGTCGTATTTCTTGAGGGCGGCGAGGGCTTCGGGGGCGCCGTGGAGGCGGTCCATGCCAGCGTCTTCCCACTCCACCGAGATGGGTCCGTTGTAGCCGATGGCGGTAAGGGCGCGGAAGGACGCTTCCCAGGGCACGTCGCCGCGTCCGGCGGAGACGAAGTCCCAGCCGCGGCGCGGGTCGCCCCAGGGCAGGTGGGAGCCGAGGACGGTGTTGCGGCCGGTTTGGCGGACCTTGGTGTCCTTGCAGTCCACGTGGTAGATCCGGTCCTTGAAGTCCCAGATGAAGGACACGGGGTCGATGCCCTGCCACATCATGTGGGAGGGGTCCCAGTTCAGGCCGAACGCTTCGCGGTGGCCGATCGCTTCGAGGGTGCGGACGGTGGTCCAGTAGTCGTAGGCGATCTCACTCGGGTGGACTTCGTGGGCGAAGCGCACGCCTTGTTCGTCGAAGACGTCCAGGATGGGGTTCCAGCGGTCGGCGAAGTCCTGGTAGCCGGCGTCGATGACCTTCTCCGGGACGGGCGGGAACATGGCCACGTATTGCCAGATGGAGGAGCCGGTGAACCCGACCACGGTGTCCACGCCCAGGGCTTTGGCGAGGCGGGCGGTGTGTTTCATTTCTTCGGCGGCGCGTTGGCGGACGCCTTCGGGGTTCCCGTCGCCCCACACTTTCGACCCGACGATGGCTTCGTGGCGGAAGTCGATGGGGTCATCGCAGACGGCTTGGCCTTTGAGGTGGTTGGAGATGGCCCAGACTTTGAGGTTGTACTTGTCCAGGAGTTCGAGTTTGGATTCGACGTAGCCGGGTTCGTCCCAGCGCCAGGCGTCCAGGTGGTCTCCGGAGACGGCGATTTCCAGGCCGTCGTAGCCCCAGCCCGAGGCGAGCTTGGCGACTTCCTCGAGGGGGAGGTCGGCCCACTGGCCGGTGAACAGGGTGTACGGGCGGGGCATGGTCAGGCTCCTTCGGTGGTGTTGGACAGCTGGATCAGTGAGCTTTTGGCGGCGGCGGACTCTTCGACGGCGGCCAGGACGCGCTGGATTTGGAGGCCGTCCTCGAACGACGGCGACGGCTGGCTTCCGTCCCGGACGGCGAGAAGGAAGTCACGGACTTGGTGGGTGAAGGTGTGTTCCCAGCCGATGATGTGTCCTTGCGGCCACCACGCTTCAAGGTAGGGGTGTTCGGGTTCGTTGACCAGGATCCGGCGGAATCCTTGCTCGCGGACGGGAAGGGTTGCGTCCAGGAAGCCGAGCTCGTTGAGGGCTTCGAGGTCGAACAGGATGGTGCCTTTGTCGCCGTAGATTTCCAGTTTCAGGGAGTTCTTTTGTCCGGTGGCGACGCGGGAGACTTCCACGGAGGCGATGGCTCCGGAGGTGAGGGTGAGCGTGGCCCAGGCGGCGTCGTCGACCGTGACGTCTTCGGGGCCCTCGGGGCCGGGGCGCTGGTCGACGAAGGTGTGCAGGCGGCCGGTGACTTCGGTGACGGCGTCGCCGAGGAGGTAGAGGATTTGGTCGATGGCGTGGGAGGCGATGTCGCCCAGGGCGCCGGAGCCGGCGGTTTCCTTGCGGAGCCGCCAGGTCATGGGGGATTCGGCGTCGGAGAGCCAGTCCTGGAGGTAGGCGGCGCGGATGTGGCGGATGGTGCCGAGCCGGCCTTCGGCGATGAGTTCGCGGGCGAGGGCGAGGGCGGGGACGCGGCGGTAGTTGAAGCCGATCATGGACTGCACACCGCGGGCGCGGGCCTTGGCTGCGGCGGCGGTCATGAGTTCGGCTTCGGCGAGGGTGTTGGCGAGGGGTTTTTCGACCAGGACGTGTTTGCCGGCTTCGAGGGCGGCGATGGCGATTTCGGCGTGCATCCAACCGGGGGCGCAGATGTCGATGATGTCGATGTCGTCGCGGTGGATCACATCGCGCCAGTCGGTGGCGGATTCGGCCCAGCCGTACTTTGCTGCGGCTTCCGCGACCTGGCTGGCGTCCCGGCCCACGAGCACTTTTTGCTCGAAGGCCGGGACGTCGAAGAAACTGGCCACATTCCGCCACGCGTTCGAGTGGGCCTTCCCCATGAAGGCGTAGCCGATGGCGGCCACGCCGAGTGGACGGTCCGAAGGCAGGGACGAGTGGGCGGGGGTGGTCATGTTCTTGTTCTCTTTCTCTCGCTTGGCGAGCTGCTAGAGCGTTGCTGTTTCGGGGGCCCAGTCTTCAGGGACCGCGGCCGAAACGGGGGCGTTGCTGGTGACGTCCACAAAGGAACCGGACTCGACGGACTCGGAGATCGAGACCATGGTGTCCAGCACGTGGTAGGCGAGGTCGCCGGTGGCGCGGTGAGCCGTGCCGGAACGCAGGGCACGGGCCATGTCCAGCACACCGAGGCCGCGGCCTTGGGCCGGTCCGGTGGCGGGGATGATCTCCGGTTCTTCCGCACCCGGACGCCAGAGCTTGAGGTCGCCGTCGAAGTAGTTCGGGTCCGGCAGCGAGAGCGTCGCTTCGGTGCCGGTGATTTCGACGAAGCCCATCCGCAGGCGCGGGGACTCGAAGGAGAACACGCTGTGGCTGGACTGTCCGCCTTCGAACTGCGCCATCGCGGAGACGTGCGTGGGGACCTCGACGGCGAACTCCTCGCCTGCCTTGGGGCCGGAACCAACTATCCGGGTCTTCTTCGCGGCGGAGCCGACGGCGGCCACCTTGCGGACCGAACCGAAGGTCTGGATCAGGGCCGTGAGGTAGTACGGGCCCATGTCGAACAGCGGGCCCGCGCCCTGGGCGAACAGGAACGCCGGGTTCGGGTGCCAGGATTCCGGGCCGGGGGTCTGGAACGTGGTCATGCCCGTCAACGGGGTGCCGATATCACCGCGTTCGATGATCCGCCGCGCGGTCTGCAGCCCGGCGCCGAGGAACGTGTCCGGGGCGGTGCCCAAGCGGATGCCCGCGGCGTCGGCGGCCTTGAGCAGACCGAGCCCGGATTCGCGGTCCAGGGAGAACGGCTTCTCGGTCCACACGTGCTTGCCCGCGTTCACCGCGGCCGTGGCCACCTCGACGTGCGCGGCCGGGATGGTCAGGTTCACGATGATTTCGACGTCGGGATGGTTCAGTGCCAGCTCGGGGGCACCGAACTCGGGAATACCGTATTCCTTGGCCCGCGCCTCGGCTGCCTCAACGAACAGGTCCGCGATCACGTGGACTTTCAGGTCCGGGAACGTGGTGAGGTTATCCAGGTACTGCTTGGAGATGTTGCCCGCGCCGATGACGGCGACGCCAACAGGGCCCTTGCGGGTGGACGGTGCGAAGCTCATGCTTTGGCCCCCTGGTTCACAGCGCCTTCCGTTGCTGCTGCGTTGAGGTAGTTCAGGGACTCGGTGATGCCCTGGAAGATGTCTCCGGAGTAGTCATCGAATTCAACGACGCCTACTTCGAGGGACGTGGCTGCGGCGATGACATCCAGGACCGGGATGGTGCCCTGGCCGGCGGGCTGCTGGGCCTTGATGTCCGTGGTGGCCGGGCCGTCTTTGATGTGGATGAACTTTACGCGGTCACCCAGGCGGGCCAGCAACTCAACGGGATCCTGGCCGCCCACGGCTGCCCAGTACGTGTCTACTTCCAGGACCAGTTCCGGGTCCAGGAGGGACTCGAAGTACTCCAACGCGGTGGTGCCCTCGATGGTGGACTCGAGCTCCCAGGCGTGGTTGTGGTAGCCCACCCGGATGCCGTATTCGGCGCCCTTCTTCGCCGCTGCGTTGAGCTTGGCTGCGGTGGCCTGGATGTCCTCGGCGTTCTGCCAATGCTCGGCCGGAAGGTAGGGATCGATCACCGTGGCGATGCCCAACTCCTTCGCCGCGGCAAAGATCTCATCCTGGTCCTGGGACAACAGCGGCGCGTGGCCGGAAGGGGCCGTGAGCCCGTTTTCCTTCAACGCTGCGCCGAGCTCGGCAGCCGTGGCCACGAAGTTGTACGGCTCAACCTTCGTGAAACCGATCTCCGCGACCTTCTTGATGGTTCCAGGCAGGTCCTCGGCGATCGCGTTGCGGAGGGTGTACAGCTGGAGTGAGTAAGACATGGGATTCCTTTACAGGGAGTGGTTTTTTCTTGACGTTACGCTTCGGGTGCAGTGAGCGGGAGGGGCCTAGCGGCCTGCCAGGGATCCGCCGATTCCGCCGACGCTGAAGTATTTGTTCAGGGCGGCGAAGACGATGATGGGCGGGAGCATCATGATCACAGCCAATGCCATGACTCCGGACCAGTCGGTGAGGTTTTGCTGGAAGAAGGACTGGACGCCCATGGGGAGGGTGAAGATTTCGTTGGAGCGCAGGAACACGATCGCTACCAGGTAGTCGTTCCAAGCCAGGAGGAAGGCGAAGATCGCGGTGGACAGGATGCCCGGGAGCGAGTTGCGCAGCACCACTTTGGTGAAGGAACCGAACACGGAGCACCCGTCGATCCAGGAGGCTTCTTCGAGGCTGATCGGGATGGAGTCGAAGTAGGCGGCCATCATCCAGGTGGCCACGGTCATGGTGGAGCCGACGTAGATGATGGTCAGGCCCATGAGGTTGTCCACCAGGCCCATTGCCGCAAAGAGGATGAACAGCGGAACCACCGAGGTGATGATGGGCAGGGACTGCATGACGAACAGCAACAGGGAGTAGCCGGAGACTGCCTTGGACCGTCCGCGGGAGAGCACGTACCCGGCCGGAGCCGCGACGGCGACGGAGACAACCACGGTGGCCAGGGTGGTGATGAGGCTGTTCTGCAGCCAGATCCCGGCGAGGGTCTTGGAGAAGACCCCGGTGATGTTCTCGAGGGTGAGCCCGGTGGCGGTGCTGTTCGGGGCCGGGGTGAGGGCCAGGATGATGGTGACCATGATCGGCACCAGGACGATCGCGGTGATGACCAGGATCAGGGCGAACCGCCACCAGCGTCCGCGCATGCCGGCTTCGGACAGGACGCGGCGGGCTTTGCCGGGTTCTGCGATGCCCAGGGCGGGGCCGGACTCGGGATGGGCGTGGAGTACTGCGCTCATTATTCGACGCTCGACTTTCGGATCTGGCGGTACAGGATGACCGAGACGACTACCAGGGTGATGGTCATGAGGAAGGCGATAGCGACGCCGGGGCCGGTGGCGAAGTCCTGGAAGACCGTGCGGTAAGCCAGGACCACCAGGGACGTGGTGGCGTCAACAGGGCCGCCGCCGGTGAGCAGGTAGATGGTGGGGAAGTCGTTGACGCAGAAGATCGTCATCAAGATCCAGGAAATGTAGGTGGAGCGGGCGATCAGCGGGAGGGTGATCTGGGTGAACTGCTGGAACCGGGAGGCGCCGTCCATGCTGGCTGCTTCGTAGACGGTGTCATCCACCGAGGCCAGGGCCGCGGAGGTCATCATCATCATGAAGGGGAAGGACACCCACACCTTGAAGATCATCACGGTGACGGCGGCGAGGGTGGGATCGGCCAGGAAGAGCGGGGTGCCCAGGCCGAGGCCACGGAAGATCGAGGGGATCAGGCTGTCCGGGGTGGCAACCAGCCAGTTCCAAGCGGTGGAGGACACCACGATCGGGACCACCCAGGGCAGGAGCAGCAGGACCTTGAAGGTGCCGCCGGCGGGGATCTTGGTGCGGAGCAGCAGTGCCAGGCCAAGGCCCACGGCCCAGGAGCCGAACACGCCAACAATGGTGAACAGAAGGGTGAACTGGGCGGCTTTCCAGAACGCTGGGGAGGACAGGACCTGCTGGAAGTTCTGGATCCCGACGAAGTCGCCGGTCTGGATCAGGTTGCCGTCGTGGGTGGCCTGGACGCCTGCCTGGAAGAGCGGGTAGCCGTGGATCAGGACCAGCAGGATCACCGAGGGGAGCAGGAGCCAGAAGAACGTCTTGGTGGCCTGGGCGGAGAGCTTGCTCTTCCGGTTCAGGTTCAGGGACCCGCCCCCGGGCCCGCCGGGGGCGAGCCCCTTGCGGGCCCGGGCCAGGCCGGACTGCGCTGTAGTGGAGGACATGGTGCCGGCGCCTACTTCTTCAGGACGGACTTGAGGCCCGTTTCAAAGGCCGTCAGTGCGGACTTGGCGTCGGTCTTGCCGGTGAGGACGGTCTGGGTGAATTGGTTCAGTGCCTGGCCGCCGTCCAGGGCTGCGAGGTCGGCGCTGAGGGTGGTGCCCTGGGAAGCGAAGGTCTTCGCGATCGGGACGTATTCCTTGACGATCTTGACGTTGTTGGCGTCGGCCGTGAATTCGGGGAGCTCGGTGATGGATTTGAACACGGGCAGGGCGTTCATGAGCTTCTGCTGCCACAGTTCCTTGAGCTTGCCCAGGTAGTACACCACGAACTCTTCCGAGGCCTCCTGGGACGGGGTGTTGGTGTACATCATGATGTTGTTCGGGAAGATCAGCGCGGCCTTGTCCCCGTGCGGGCCGGCGATGGGGCTTGCCACGACGAGGTCGCCGGAGGTGTCGCCTACCCGCTCGGGAACACCGAGGGTCAGCATGCCGTAGGCGGCCTTGCCGTCTTTCCACTGGGCGTTGAGGTTGTCCGAGGTGTAGCTGACGGCTGCGGGATCGATGACGCCGTTGGAGACGAGTTCGAGCATGAACTCGATCGCTTCGACGTTGCGGTCATTCATGACGTCCAGCTGGCCGTCCTTGGTGAATACGCCGCCGCCGTTGTTGATCATCATCATGATCATCAAGTGGTTGCCGATGTTGTTGCCCGCACCCGAACCGGTGGCGAAGCCCACGGCGCCGAGGGACTTCATCTTCTTGCCCGCCTCCAGCAGGGAAGCCCAGTCAGTGGGGACCGCGACGCCGGCCTTGTCGAACAGGGACTTGCGGTACCAGAGCGGACGGATATCCAGCTGCCATGGGACGGCGACGTAGCCCTTGGACGTCTTGAAGGGTTCCACCACACCGGGCAGGAAGTCGTCGAACATGCCGTTGGACTTGAGCTTGTCGATGACCTTGTCCGCGTAGGCGATCTGTCCCTGCTCCTCGAACTGGAATGCCTGGAAGCCACCACCGGTGGAGACGGCCGGGCCGGTCTTGGAAGCGATGGCCGAGGAGAACGTCTGGTAGAAGTTGTTCCACTGGATGATCTGGTACGTGGCCTTGCTGTTGGCCCCGGAGAATCCTTCGGCAATCTTCTTGGCGGCGTCGTTGTAGGCCGGCGTGGCCCACGGCATGTCCCAGAACTTGATGCTGCCGCCGGCACCGCCTCCGCCCTGCGAGGCCGAGCCGCCACCGCAGGCGGCCAGCAGCGGAACCGACGCGGCGGCTGCCGTCAGGCCGAGGAAACCGCGGCGGGAAAAGGCTTTGTTGGCTGCGGGCTGAACATTCATGATGATTCCTTTCGTGACCGGTCCACTTTCCTGGTGGCCGGGCCAGCTCAACGTTGAGAAGGGCAAATGCTGTGAATGACTGGTACTGCTTCTTGTGAAAAAGGTTGCGAACTAGGAGAGGGTGGACAGGGACTCCGTCAGCACCGCAAAGCGGTCCAGATCGGAAGGGGCGGTGCCGGCGTCGAGGTGTTCCTTGAGCCGGCGCCAGGTGGCGCGGTGTGCGGATTCGTAAAGCGTCGGCAGGAGCAGTTCGCCCTGCGGTCCGGTGACTCTGACCGTGGCCGGCCACGCAGCCATGGGCTCCGGAAGCGCAACGCTGGCGCCGCCGTCGTCCGTCAACAGGCTGATGTGGACGCCTGCGGGACGTGCGCTGGAGACGATGCCTTGCAGCGCCGCGGGCGCGCCGTTGGCGAGCTGCGCGGACACTGTATAGCCGTGCGTTCCCCGGTTGAGGAGCCGGAGGTTCTCGAGCGGACCGGTCAAACGCACGACGGCGGCGAGATGGTCCGCGAGTAGCGCACCTGCGTCGCTGCCCGCCGCGGCGGTAGCCACTGAGTCGAGGAGCGCGGCGCGTCCAGCCATGGTGCGGACGGCATCTTCGGCTCCGGCAGCCGCAGGGTTCGAAGCCCAGCGCTGGTCCAGGACGATCGCGGTTCCGCTGGCGTTCGCCGCCTGCTGGAGTTTGGACAGGCTTTCGGAGGCCGGGTTCACGACGACGATGCCGCGTGCACCGGCGTCGATCGCTTCGATGGCCTGGCCGGTCCAGCCGGGGCGGCCGCTGATGACGTGGACATCGGCCGTGGTGGAGGCGTGGGCGAACGTTTCGGGCAGGGACGCGACGGACAAGGCAACGGCGCCCGCTTCCTGTGCTTCCGGGGACGTCTGGACCGTGTAGTGCTTGCTCATGCGTGCGCTCCTTCGCGGACGGCCTGCTGGGCGTTGTGGTCCGCGTCCACGCGGGCTGCAGTTGCTTCGGCGATGTCCAGGGCGAACGTAAGGTCGTCGATCAACGTCCGGGCGGCCGGTGCCTGCTTGGTTCCGGTGGCGATGGCTGCCAACTCGCGCCACTCGCCCTCGTAGCCGTTGTGGTCGAACGGGCCGTGGACGGTTGTGTCTGCGCCACGGCTGAACGTGGCCACCGCGGAACCGGCTTGCACATAGGAAGGGGTGAAATCGATGCGGACGGCCTCGTCGTCGGAGAAGGCCTCAAAGCTCCATTCGGGCTTCCACGTGTTGTTCATGGCCGCGCGCAATTCGATGGTGCGCGTTGGCGTGCGGAGGGAAATGACGTAGCCGAACGGGCGGACGTGCCGTGCTTCGAGGACCTCGACCTCCTCGAAGTCGGGGGTGAAGCGGCGGACCAGCGGGAGGTCGTGGATGGCCAGGCCCATGACGCCGCCGCGGAGCATGCCTTTGACCACCTCGATGTCCGAGTAGTCCGGAGTCCCACCGGCCGGTCGGGTGATGATCTCCGTGGCGAAGTCCTCAAAACGGGCATTCGGCGGGAGGACGATCGAGGAGCGGATGGTGTGGGCCGTCTCCGGAAGATCACCCCAGTTGGCTTCCGCAGCGAGCCAGCCGGGATCGAAGGTGTGCATGGCGCCCACGATGATCGGCACTCCCGTTTCTTCGCTGACGGCCGAGATCTGTGCGGCCTCTTCGGCGTTCCAGGCGAACGGCTTCTCGCAAAGAACCGCCTTCTTGCCGGCACGGCATGCTGCGATGACCTGCTCTGCATGGAACTGGTGCGGGCTGCAGATTGCAACGACGTCTACTTGGGGGTCGCCCAGGAGGGCATCAATGCTGGTGCTGTGGGTAGCGCCCACCCGTGCGGCGACGGATTCGGCCACCGCGGGGTCCACGTCCATGATGTGGCGGACGGTGAGGAGATCGCCCAGGCGGGCGAGGGAGGGCAGGTGGATTGCCTGCGTGACGGGACCGGCGCCGAGGATGCCGACTCCGAGGGTTCGGGCGGCGTCTGTGTGGCTGGACAAGTTCAGTTACCTCTTCGTAAGCAGAATCAGAACGGGAGATCGACGCCGGCGATACCGGACATCGTTTGTTGTGATGTGGTGCTGCTCACAACCTATGGGGACTTTTGCCGAGCGTCAAGCAAAAGTTGAAATATTCCCGACAATCTTTTGGTGCGTGACACGCATAACCATCCGTGCTTCACTGTTTCCATGACCTCAGCCCCCGGAAATGACGCTGGCAAAGAAGCCTCTGCACAAGAGGCCGGCAGTCTTTCGCGCGCTGGTGATCTGTTTCAATTGCTTCGCGACGGACAAGCCCGGACCCGCGCCGAACTTGCCCTGACCACCGGTCTGGCGCGGTCCACCGTCGCCTCGCGCATCGACGCCCTCATCAGTTCCGGACTCGTTGGTCCCGCTGGTGAGGCAAGCTCCAGCGGCGGAAGGCCGCCGTCGCGCTTTGCCTTCAACCCCGCAGCTCGGGTGGTCCTGGCCGTCGACGTGGGTGCCACGCACGTGATCGTCGCCGTCACCGACCTCGGCGGAAAGGTCCTGGCCGAGCGGCGCCTCAAGCAGGAAGTCGCCGACGGTCCGGAAGTTGTCCTAGGCAAGGTCATCGCCGCGGGCAAGGAACTGCTGATCGAAGCCGGACGCGACGTCGGAGACCTCGCCGGCATGGGCATCGGCCTGCCGGGTCCCGTGGAACACGACACCGGACGGCCCGTGAAGCCGCCGATCATGCCCGGTTGGGACGGCTTCGACGTCGTCCCTTACGTCCAGCGCTCACTGCCCGTTCCGGTGCTGGTGGACAACGACGTGAACATCATGGCGCTCGGCGAACGAACCGCCTACTGGCCCGAGCACGAGAACTTCCTGTTCATCAAAGTGGCTACCGGCATCGGCGCGGGCATCATCAGCAGCGGTGACCTGCAGCGCGGCGCCAACGGTACGGCCGGCGACCTGGGGCACGTCCGCGTGCCGCGGGGCGACGATGTCCTCTGCCGGTGTGGCAACCACGGGTGCCTCGAAGCGCTGGCCTCAGGTCCCGCCGTCGCCCGTCAATTGGCGGCCCAAGGGCTGGAAGCCGTCTCCGGCGCGGACGTGCTGCGCCTGGTGGCCGAGGGAAACCTGCAGGCGATCCAGGCGCTCCGCCAGGCCGGCAGGGACGTCGGCGATGTCCTGGCCACCGTAGTCAACCTGCTCAACCCGTCCATGATCGTCATTGGCGGCAGCGTGGGGGAGGCCGGGGAACACCTGGTGGCCGGCATCCGCGAGGTGGTTTACCGCCGCTCGCTGCCGTTGGCCACCACACACTTGCGGATCGGCATCTCCATGGCCGGCGACCGGGCGGCCATCCTCGGCGCAAGCCAGATGGTCACCCAGCACGTGCTGTCGCCCGCCGTGATCGAAGCCACGCTGCAAGCCACCGGTTAGGAACGACTTCCGGCGCCTTGGTGGCTGCAGGCGTGATAGCAATGAAAGTGATGAAAACGCTTCCCGCCATTTCTGTGCCTGCGCCATGAGCCACCTCCTCGCCAAAGTCCCGCGCGGTTGGCTGATCCTCGCGTGCATAGGCCTTATTGCCCTTAACATGCGCGGGCCTTTTGTCGCCGTTGCCCCTGTGGTGGATTCGCTGCGGCAGGACCTGGGGTTCTCCCCGGTTGAACTCGGCCTGCTGACCGGCATTCCTGTGTTGTGCTTCTCGCTCGCATCTCCGCTGGCATCCATGGCCGGACGGCGGTTCGGGGCAGAGTTCGCCATCATGCTCACCCTGCTGGGCGTCCTGGCAGGCGTAGTGATCCGTTCGAGTGGCGGCGGCGTGCCCGTCATGGTGGGTACGGTCCTCATCGGCGTGGCCATCACCATCGGCAACATTGCGGTGCCCTTGATCATCAGGCGCGACTTCGCGCCCCGCCGGCAAGCCACCGCGATGGGCGTCTACACGGCTGCGTTGAATATCGGCTCGTTCCTGACGTCCGTGGTCACTGCGCCGTTGGCTGATCTGCTGGGCTGGCGGCTCTCCCTCGCTGCGAGTGCGTTGCTGGCGTTGGCGGCGATCGTGTTCTGGCTGCCTACCGTTGGTGTGCGACGGGCCCTGGTTCCGTCGCCGGTTCCGCCCGTGGCTGCTTCGGCTTCCGGTCCGACGCGCGGAGTTGGCTGGCTCGTTGCCGGGCTCACGCTGGGCTTCGCCGGCCAGGCGTTCTCCTACTACGGCGTCACCGCGTGGCTGCCGAGCTTCCTGTCCGACGAACTCGCCATGGGGACCGCCGAAGCGGGTGCGGGATCGTCGCTGTTCCAGATCTTCGCGATTGTGGGCGGCCTGGGCGTTCCACTTCTGGCGCGCTTTTCAAGTACGACGACGGTGGCGGTCACCTTGAGCGTGCTGTGGTTGACCGTTCCCGTTGGCCTGTTGTTCGCGCCCGGCCAGTGGTGGCTGTGGTCCTCGCTGGGCGGGATTGCCCAGGGCGGCGGCATCACAGTCATCTTCATCGCCGTCATCAAGTTCGCCCATTCCCAGGCAGCGGCGGGGAAGATGTCCGCCGTCGTGCAGGGCGTGGGCTACTGCTTCGCCGCCTTGGCTCCGACGATCGTTGGCTACGTGCACAGCGTGTCTGGCGGCTGGACGGTTCCGCTGCTGGTGATCCTGGGCTCAGTGCTCACGTTCTGCATCTGCACCACGTTGTCCGTGCGCTGGGTAGCCCGCCAATCCTGAGCCGCCCGCAAGGTGAGCCGCCCGCGCAAGGCGAGTGCCGCCGTCGTGCGTACCCAACTGGGTCGCAGTTCAGGTCGTTCCCAGCGCTGGGAACGACGCGAACTGCGACTTACTTGGGTGCGGGAAAGCCCCGGTACTGGGCTGCCTCCCCGGCCTTCGGGGTCACTTGTTGCGAAGAGTGCAGGCAGCCCAGCGTCGGGGCTTTGGTGTCCGCGGCGTGGGTCGCGGGGCTTTGGTATGGCCGTTCGCTAGGCGGCGACCAATTCTTCTTGCGTGGCTTCTTCCTTGGCTTCGGTGAGGAAGCGGGCGTAGGCCGGGATGGTCAGGAAGGTGGGGAATTCTTCGGTGAGGGTGACTTCTTCGAAGATGCTGCGGGCGTCTGCGAAGCGGTCTCCGTCGAAGCGTTCCAGCCGGGCGAATTCCTCGTCCAGCATGTCCTGGACCCATTCACGGGTGATGATGTCGCCGTGTTCGGTGATGGCGTGGGCGTGGATCCACTGCCACAGCTGGGAGCGGGAGATCTCCGCGGTGGCGGCGTCTTCCATGAGGTTGTGGATGGCCACGGCCCCGTTGCCGCGGAGCCAGGACTCGATGTAGCGGATGCCTACCTCGATGTTGATTCGGATGCCGGCTTCCGTGATGGTGCCCTCGGTGGTGGAGATGTCGATCAGGGCACGGTCGTCCGGGGTGACGTCCTCGCGGCTGCGGTCCAGCTGGTTGGGCTTGTCGCCGAGTACTGAGTCGAAGACTTCGCGGGCCACAGGAACCAGGTCCGGGTGGGCTACCCAGGAGCCATCGAAGCCGTCGTTGGCTTCGCGGGTCTTGTCGGTCCGGACTTTCTCGAAGGACGCGGCGTTGGCTGCTTCGTCCTTGCGGTTCGGTACTGCGGCCGCCATGCCTCCGATGGCCATGGCACCGCGGCGGTGGCAGGCCCGGACCAGTTGCTCGGTGTAGGCCCGCATGAACGGCTGGGTCATGGTCACCTGTCCGCGGTCCGGGAGCACGAAGCGCGGGCCACGGATGCGGAAGTTCTTGATCAGGGAGAAGATGTAGTCCCAACGACCAGCGTTGAGGCCCGCCGCGTGGTCGCGCAGTTCGTACAGGATCTCTTCCATTTCGAACGCGGCGGTGATGGTTTCGATCAGCACGGTGGCGCGGATGGTGCCCTGCGGGATGCCGAGCAGGTCCTGGGCCAGGATGAAGATGTCGTTCCAGAGCCGTGCTTCGAGGTGGTTCTCGATCTTGGGCAGGTAGAAGTACGGGCCCTTGCCCTGGGCCAGCAGGCGGCGGGCGTTGTGGAAGAAGTAGAGCCCGAAGTCCACGATGCCGCCGGCGATCGGCTTGCCATCGATGAGCAGGTGCTTCTCCGGCAGGTGCCAGCCACGGGGACGGACCACGATGGTGGGCAGCTCGTCGGCGGGCCTAAGCTTGTACTCCTTGCCCTCGGGGGAGGTGAAGTCGATCCGGCGCTCCAAGGCATCGGTCAGGTTCAGCTGGCCCTGGATGACGTTGCGCCACGTCGGCGTGGAGGAATCCTCCATGTCCGCCAGCCACACCTTCGCCCCCGAGTTCAGCGCGTTGATGGTCATCTTCTTGTCCACCGGACCCGTGATCTCCACGCGGCGGTCCTCCAATCCCGGTGCCGGGGGAGCCACCCGCCAGGACGGGTCGTTACGGATGCCCTCGGTCTGCGGCAGGAAGCGCGGGTCCTGGCCACTCGAGATTGCGTTGCGGCGGGCGTGCCGCGCCTGCATCAGCTCCTGCCGCCGATCGGCGACCGCCCGGTGCAGCTTCCAAACGAACTCAAGGGCGTCGGGAGTGAGGACCTCGTTCTGCCGCGAGATGGGCTGCGCGGTCAACGTGATGCCATTAATAGTGAAGTTGTCGGTGAAGCTGTTCATTTCGAGACTCCTAAGAAAATGTTCGACGGCGGCGCTTCCGTGAGGTGCGCAAGAGGCCGGAGGTGCGGTGATGCGGCAGCCTGCGTAAAGGGGCCCTGTGCCCGCCCCCGACCGAGTTCTACGAGGTCTTGGGGCGGGCATGGGGATAGCAGGCAGAGCATTGCCGCAGCGGAGACCGGAGGTGACGACCGCCGTCGGGGGTGTGGTTAGTGGAACTGGCCCTCTTCGGTCGATCCGACCAGTGCGAGGGTGGAGGCGTTCGGGTTGAGCGCTGTGGCGATGTCGTCGAAGTAGCCGGTGCCGACTTCGCGTTGGTGCTTGGTGGCGGTGTAGCCGCGGGATTCGGAGGCGAATTCCTTTTCCTGGAGCTCGACGTAGGCGCTCATGCCTTCGCGGGCGTAGCCGTGGGCGAGGTCGAACATCGAGTAGTTCAGGGCGTGGAAGCCGGCCAGGGTGATGAACTGGAACGTGAAGCCCATGGCGCCGAGTTCGCGCTGGAACTTGGCGATCGTGGCGTCGTCCAGGTGCTTGCGCCAGTTGAAGGACGGCGAGCAGTTGTAGGAGAGCATCTGGTCCGGGTACTCGGCCTTGACGGCTTCGGCGAACTTGCGGGCCAGTTCCAGGTCCGGGGTGCCCGTTTCCATCCAGATCAGGTCCGAGTACGGGGCGTAGGCCTTGGCGCGGGCGATGCAGGGTTCGATGCCGTTGCGGACCTTGTAGAAGCCCTCGGCGGTGCGTTCTCCGGTGATGAATTCGCGGTCGCGCTCGTCAACGTCCGAGGTGATCAGCGTTGCGGCTTCGGCGTCGGTGCGGGCAATGACCACCGTGGGGGTGCCAGCGACGTCGGCAGCCAGACGGGCCGCGTTCAGCGTGCGGATGTGCTGCTGGGTGGGGATCAGGACCTTGCCACCGAGGTGGCCGCACTTCTTCTCCGAAGCGAGCTGGTCTTCCCAGTGCACGCCCGAGGCGCCGGCGGTAATCATGGATTTCATGAGCTCGTAAGCGTTCAGCGGGCCACCGAAACCGGCCTCGGCATCGGCAACAATCGGGACCAGCCAGTCCTCGACCGTCTTGATGCCCTCGGCGTACTCGATCTGGTCGGCACGCAGCAGCGCGTTGTTGATACGGCGGACAACCTGCGGAACCGAGTTGGCCGGGTACAGCGACTGGTCCGGGTACGTGTGGCCGGAAAGGTTCGCGTCAGCGGCGACCTGCCAACCGGAGAGGTAGATGGCCCGCAGCCCGGCCTTGACCTGCTGCACTGCCTGGTTGCCGGTCAGGGCGCCCAGGGCGTTGGTGTAGCCACCGGTGGGAGCTTCCTCGGTGAGCTGCTTCCAAAGCTTCTCCGAACCACGGCGGGCCAGGGTGTGCTCTTCGGAGACGCGACCACGGAGGCGAACGACGTCGGTGGCCGAGTAATCACGGGTGACGCCCTCCCAGCGCGGGTTGGCGGACCATTCAAGTTCCAGTGCCGCTGCCTGCTCTTCTGCGGTCAACTCTGGTTCAAACGATGCGGTCATTGCATGTCTCCTTGTTGGTTCCCGGGCCGGCCTTGGCTGCGTCGTTGCAACGTCGGCCGGCTACCGGGGTCTGTATTTCTTTTTCGTGAGAACTACTTTTCTGCACTTTCAAGAGGCTTTCTAGAGGAAAACCATGGAAAGAAATGCAGTTCTTCGCGTATTCTCAAGAAATGTCGCCTGTGAGCTGGAGCCGCGACGTCGCGTCGCCGTCGTCGTCCCCTGTAACCCCCGAACTGGACGTCATCAGCCTGGGCCGCCGCGTTCGCCATTTGCGCAAGCAGGCGGGCCTGACGCTCGATGACCTGAGTGCCGCCGTCGGGACCGCACCAAGCCAGCTAAGCCTGATCGAAAACGGCAAACGCGAACCCAAACTGGGCCTGCTCCAGCAGCTCGCCGCCTCGCTGAATGTGAGCATCGACCAGTTGCTCGGGGCCGAGCCGCCGAGTCGTCGCGCGGCGCTCGAAATCGAGCTGGAACGGTACCAGCGCGGGCCTCTCTACGAGTCGCTGAACCTGCCCAAAATTCGCATCAGCTCGCGGCTTCCGCTGGATGTGCTGGAGTCCCAGGTGGGGCTGCTGCAGGAGCTCGAACGCAAACTGAACGAGCAGGTTGCGACGCCGGAAGAAGCCCGCCGCGCGAACGGCGAGTTGCGCGCCATGATGCGTGAGCGCGGCAACTATTTCCCTGAGTATGAGGCGGAGGCACAGAAGGTCCTCAAAGGGGTGGGCTACACGTCGGGTCCGCTGAGCCAGCACGTCATTGCGGACATCGCCGAGAACCTCGGTTTTTCGCTGCACCACGTGGGTGATTTGCCGCATTCGACGCGCTCGGTGACGGATTTGAAGAACCGCAGAATTTACCTCACACAGAACCAGCGGCAGGACCACGACCCCCGTTCGGTGCTGCTCCAGGCGCTGGGGCACTACGTCCTGGGCCATGGAACGCCACGCAACTACGGGGATTTCCTGGCCCAGCGGGTGGCCACCAACTACTTCGCGGCTGCGCTCCTGTTGCCCGAGCAAGCCACCGTTGACTTCCTGCAGAAGGCCAAAGCGGCCAAGGAAATCGCCGTGGAGGACATCAGGGATGCGTTCGCCGTTTCCTACGAGACTGCGGCCCACCGCTTCACCAACCTCGCCACCCAGCACCTGGGCATCACCACGCACTTCCAGAAAACCCACCAGTCGGGCATTATCTACAAGGCCTACGAGAACGACGGCGTCACCTTCCCGCAGGACCACACCGGGGCTATTGAGGGACAGCCGTCGTGCAAGGCCTGGACGTCGCGGGCAGTGTTCGATGTGCCGGATAAGTTCAGCGCCTACAGCCAGTACACGGATACTCCGTCCGGTACGTACTGGTGCACGGCCCGCACTGAAAGATCCGCAGCCGGCGAGTTCTCGCTTAGCATCGGGGTGCCGTACCAGCACGTGAAGTGGTTCCGGGGACGGGAGACCACGGCCCGTGCCACCTCCACCTGCCCGGACCCGAACTGCTGCAAGCGCCCGCCCGCCGCGTTGGCGAATGAGTGGGCCGGAAATGCGTGGCCCTCCGCCCGCGCCCACTCGCACCTGCTCGCGGCCATGCCCCCGGGCGCGTTCCCCGGCGTGGACGAGACAGAGGTGTACTCCTTCCTCGAGGCCCACTCCGGGCGCTGAGCTCCCTCCCAGGAATCCAACGCTCTCTCTCCTTCCCGCCTCTTTTCCCGATCGCTCTATCACCTTCTGGCAACATTCGAGCATCCCTCTCTCACTTCACGTGAGTTTGGACCGCTTCCGGGGCACCATGAAGCCATCACTGTTTCAAGGGGGAAGTGTCATGGCCCGGACCTTGCTGAGGTTTGCTTCTGTATCTTTGGTGGGCGCGCTGGTAGCCCTGGCTGCCTGCGCGCCCCAGCCAGCCGCCGTCGTGCTTGTGAAGGCCGACGGCGTCACCCGGGTTTCGGTGCAAACGGAGGACTACGGCGCGCAACTGGAGGCCCTGAACGCTTCCGCCCGGAAGCTCGGGGACGCGCTCCTGGCCGACGGGGGCGACGGAACCAACGGCAACGTGGTGTCCTCTCCCGCCAGCGTGCTCATCGCGCTGGGCATGCTGCGGGCCGGAACGTCCGGCGCCACGGCCGCGGAGATGGACGCTGTCCTGGGTCTGCCCGCTCAGGGACGCGACGAGGCCATGAACGCGCTGCTCACCTCGCTGGAAAAGTACGACGGCGACCCCGGCTCGGTTGACGAGAACAACCCGCCGCGGAAGCCTGTGATGCACGCTGCGAACGGGCTGTTCGTGGAGCGCTCGACTCCCACGGGGCAGGATTTCCTGGCGACCCTGGGGCGGCAGTATGGCACGGGCGTGTACCCGGTGGCCTTCCAGGATGAGGCCGCGACGAAGCCCGCAATCGACCGCTGGGTCAGCGACAACACCGGCGGGCGGATCAAGGAGGCTCCCGCCGGATACGATCCCAAGAACACGTTCAGCCTGGTCAATGCGCTGTACTTCGCGGCCGCGTGGCAGACCCCCTTCAGCGCGAACGACACCTATGACCGGCCCTTCACCAAGACCGGCGGCCAGGTGGTGAATGTGCCCACCATGGGTGAAACGGTCAGTATGAAGTACGCAGAGGCCGCTGGCTGGAAGGCCGTGGACCTGCCGTACGCTGAAGGTTTTGTGATGCGGTTGGTACTGCCCGACGCCGGTACGCCGGGTTCGGATTCTCCGGCTGCGGTTTCGGCGGAGGTGCTTGCCGGGGTTGGGAAATCGTTGGCTGAGGCTCCCTCGGACCTGGTCACCATCAGTCTGCCGAAGTGGGACCACAAGACCACCTTCGACCTGCGGAAGGTGTTCAAATCTCTGGGGCTCAAGGAGATGCTGGCAACCGAGAGCGACTTCGACGCCATCCAGGGTGGGATGAGGCTCACCCAGGCGGCCCAGGCTGCAAACATCAAGGTCGCCGAAAAGGGGACGGTGGCGGCTGCAGTAACCCAGATGAACGCAACGGACTCTGCTGGTAGGGGCTCCGAGCGCGAGATTATCCTGGACCACCCGTTCCACTATCAGATCCTGCATTCGGAGACGGGTCTGCCGTTGTTCACGGGCTGGGTGGCGGATCCGCGGTGAGGGCTGCCCGGAGACCTGGGCCCGTGGTCTCGAGTACGCGGCATCCGCGCGGTGACGCCGGAAGTTTCCGGGGGCCTTCGGCGGTTTCCCGCGACCTCGGCGCAGGACTACGTCCGCAGCACAGCTCAGCTGTTTAGGGAACTTGCCCAAGCCAAGGCGTTTGCCCGGCGGTGTTCTGCCGGGTCGATGAGCTTAATGCGCTCCACCAAGGCGACTGGGTCAATGAGTTTCGACTCAACAAGGGCAACGACGAACGCATGGTCCTTGGTCCTGCCGGCAATGAGCTTGGCAGCGCAGAGGTCGTACGGGTCCAGACATAGACCCGTGCTGTTCTTTGTGTTTTCGTTCCGGACGCTGACCAGCCTGAACTCCCAATCGCGTGGGAGCACAGCCGTTCCCCTGCCGACTCCCTGCACGTAGAAGCCGAACTGTGCGTGAAACGGAGACCACTCGCCGATGGCCGCGTCAATGCTGTCTGCCAAGGTCCCGGCATCATCATCCGACATCGGTGCGATGTCCACTTCGTCCGACATGGTGGCCGCCACGGGCAACTGATCCTCGGTGAAGGAGCCCAGGATGGACTGGCTGCCAATGACAATGACACGATCGTTGTGGATGATTTCAGTGGCAGCCCGAATGGCGTGCTCTAGTTCTTCACGGCGCAAAAGCAGCTGCCTTCTTGATTGCGATCAAGCGCTCTTGGTCAGAGAGCGCTCCAGCGAAGGGGCTCATCTGCCTGAGTTCAGTGGCGAAAGGGCTGTCCTCGAGCATCGCCTCATCAATCTCTGCCACCGGTCGGCCCAGGAGTTGGTCCCATTTGTCTACCCACTCATCGGCAACGCTGCTTCTGGGCCTTTCGCGCATTTTCTTGACCCCCGCGCGACCTATGCTGCGGATTTTCTCTTCATCAGCGTGCAGCTTGAGGCTCAACTGGATGTGCAATTCAAACGGGATGCGTTCTTCCCTGCGCACCAGATGTGGGCGTCGGGAACGGGCGGACTTCAGGGACGCCTGGACAACGGCGGGGCTGGAATGAATTCTCTTGGCGATGTCTCGAATCGACAGTCCTAAGGCATGGAGAGACAGGATGGCCTCCTGCCTCCGATGGGCAGCCACCAGTTGTTCGAGGCGTAATTGCTCGCTGATTCTGCCGAGGTCTTCAGCTTCCTGAACCAATTCGTCGACGTTGATGTCCATATTGTATGGTACCCCCGTGCAACTACGCTAACCAGCCAGCCGTGCCACCAGCACTGCCGCAGCGTTGACGACGTCGTCCGCTTCCCGCTTGGTGGCACTCAAGGCGACCTCCTGGCCGGCAACGGTGATGATGTCCGTGATCACCGCAACGGTGAGCCGGCCCAAGGTGTCCTCGCTGGTACCGAGCAGGACGGAGTTTTGGCGGACCCATTCCCGCCCGCGTTCGCGCCGGAGGAGTTCGAAGCCCGGGGGAGTGTCGCCCTGGATGAAGACGCGTTCCAAAGCGCGATGTTTCCATGTGTAGTCGAAGTAGCTTCGGCTGCCCACGTTGAACAGCGCCAGGGGGTCGCTCTCTCCCGTCTTGCGGGCCTTGGCCACCGCAGCAGCGACGAGCCGCTCGTGTTCGTTCTGGTAGTCGTCCCACAAAGCCAGGAAGAGCTCAGTCTTGCCGCCGAAGTGGTGGTACAGGCTGCCAACGCTGGAGCCGGAGCGCGCAACAATGTCCGAGATGCCGGCGTCAGTGAAGCCTTGTTCGGAGAAGACAGAGGCGGCCGCGTCGAGGAGGTTGCGCCGTGTAACAGCCGTGCGCTGCCACTGCCAGGAACCGGCATGGACTGCGGCATCGGATGCTTTTCGAACCATCAGTCCTCCTGGATGCAGCCTCGGTGTGTCGTCGGGGCTCAATTCTGGAAGGCGTACCCACGGAACCGGCTGGCAGCGCCACAATATCCTTGACCCAGCCCCAAGCTACAGGAAATAATTCTGAAAGTCTGTTCTAGAAATATGTATTGCAGTATGTAACCAAATGCTGCGATTTTTGACGCCGAACGCCCCAAAACCCGGGTGCCGTTTTCACCGTCGGGCAGCAACTGGTTGAATCGCTATGAGAGAGCGCCAACTGGTCGCACGCCAACAAGCCAGAGAGGAACGCGGCCTGATGTCCGTTTCAAGCAAGTCGTCCGGGATCACGTCGAACAGGTGGTTCAAACCCGTCGTCGTTACGGCAGGGGCTCTGGTAGTCGCGCTGATCCTGGTGCTCATCGCCATCTGGCTTCGCACGCTGGATCCCGTCAAGCAGTTCCTGGTCGACTACCCCGGGCACTCCGCCATCCCGGAGGGCACCCCCACAGGCTTCCCGGCCTGGCTCGGGTGGCAGCACTTCCTCAACATGTTCTTCCTTGTCCTGATCATCCGATCCGGGTGGCAGGTACGGACCACCACTCGTCCACCGGCGTACTGGACCCGTAACAACAAGGGCTTCATCAAGACCAAGAACCCGCCCGGCAAGATCAGCCTGGATCTCTGGTTCCACCTGACACTGGATGCCTTGTGGGTGCTCAACGGCATCATCTTCATTGTGCTTCTCTTCGCCACCGGCCAATGGCTGCGGATTGTGCCCACCAGCTGGGACGTGTTCCCGAACGCCGTCTCGGCCGGACTGCAGTATGCCTCGCTGAACTGGCCCGTGGAAAACGGCTGGAACAACTACAACTCGCTGCAGTTGCTGACCTACTTCATTACGGTCTTCATTGCCTCCCCGCTTGCCATCATCACCGGCCTGCGCATGTCCGGTGCGTGGCCCAAGAAGGCTGCGGTCAACAAGTTCTACCCGATCGAGCTGGCCCGCAAGATCCACTTCCCCGTGATGATCTACTTCGTGGCATTCGTGATCGTTCACGTGACGCTGGTCCTGGCCACGGGCGCACTGAACAACCTGAACCACATGTACGCCTCGAACAACGACGTCAGCTGGTGGGGCTTCGGTATCTTCGCAGCGTCCATCGTGTTCACGGCTGCGGCGTGGTTCCTGGCCCGGCCGCTGTTCCTGCGCCCGATCGCTTCCTTGATGGGCAAGGTTTCGCGCTAGCTCAGCGCCCCACCCTGCCACAGCGCGTCGAACGGTGCGCCCGAGGCGACGCGGTTCTTGATGCCCGCGGTCACGAAAGCCTTGGCCGTGCGGGCAGCTTCCAGCGGGGTGGCGCCCTTGGCCAGTTCCGCGGTTACGGCTGCAGCAAGCGAGCAACCGGCACCGGACACAGCCACCTCGCCCACCTTGGGAGCGCGCAGGACTTCCAGCGTCTCGCCATCGTAGAAAACGTCGACGGCGTCAGCACCTTCCAGCCGCACCCCACCCTTGGCGAGCACTGCTGCACCGCTCAGCTCGTGGATGCGGATGGCTGCGGCCTTGAGGGATTCCTCGTCCGTGATGGTCAGCCCGGACAAGGACTCGGCCTCGAAGTGGTTCGGCGTCACGAACGTGGCGAGGGGAAGAATCTGGGCCTTGAGCGCCTGGTCGGTGTCCAGTGCGTGGCCCGGCTCCTGGCCCTTGCAGATCAGGACCGGGTCCAGGACCACGTTGGCAAAAGAACCTTCGGACAAAGCCTGCTCGACCGTGCTGATCGTCGCGGGGCTTCCAAGCATGCCGATCTTTACGGTGTCCAACACCGAAGGTGCGCCTGAACCGGCGCCGTATGCCGCCGTCGTGGCTTCAAGTTGGTCAGCGATGACTTGCTGGTCCACCGGCACAAAGCGGTGGTTCCACTGGTCCTTGGGATCGAACGAAACGATGCACGTGAGGTTGACGATGCCGAAGACTCCCAGTTCCTGGAAGGTCTTGAGGTCGGCTTGCGCACCGGCGCCGCCGGTCGCTTCCGAGCCGGCGATGGTCAGTGCAATGGCGGGGGAAACGGCTGAAGTCATGGATCCTATTTTGGCAGTTGCCCGGCGTCGCTCCTAAACGGTGCTAGCCGTGCAGCGCCTGGTACGCAGCTACGGCAGCAGGGTGCAGGGGAACGCCGGCCGTGTTGATAAGCGTCTCCGGACTGAGGAACTGGACGCCGGCACTGGAAGCGGGCACCAGGTCCCTGGCATGCTCCACGAGCAGTTCCACCGTGCCCGTGGCCAGTTCATCAGGCAGGTCACGCCGGCAAAGCAGCAGGTTGGCCACGCCCACAGTCCAGACAGCGGGTGCCTGGCCGTAGCTGTTGGCCGGGATCAGTACGCGGTCGTAGAAGAAGCCGGACTGCGCCCTGGTGGCCGGAATGATGCCGGAGAGATCCAGCAGCCGCAGTCCGGTTTCCTTGGCGGCAGCCACGACCGGTGCAGTGGGTACACCCCCGGATTGGATCATCACGTCGATTGACCCGTCCTTCAAGGCCGCGAGGGCTTGGTTCAGTCCAAGGTTCACCTGCTTCAGGGCCCTGCCCGGACCCTGTTCCGGCCCCAGCCCGGCCGCGGCAATGATCCTTGCGGCGGTGAGGGTGGTTCCGGAGCCCACTTCGCCTACGGCCGCGGTCTTGCCCACCAGCTCGGAGAATGAACGGATTCCGCTGTCCTCCCGGACTATGCAGTGGACGTAGTTCTCGTACACCTTGCCCAGAGCCACCAACCCGTCGCCCCGCCCGTGGGCAGCAGCTTCGACCACCGCGGTATCAGCCAGGGCGACGGCGAGTGTCGCGTCGCCGGACAGGACCCGCCTGACGTTGTCCAGGCTTCCTCCGGTGACCACGGGTGTCGCGGTCCCGGCGACGCCCTCGCGTTGCAGCAGCCCGGCCAACAGGGTGGCGAACTCGAGGTAGAAGCCGCCCGACTCGCCGCCGGCAACGGTCAGCTGAGGCCTGGGCGCCGGAGTGCACGCGGAGGCGGACACCAGCAGCCCGCCTGCTCCGAAGGCCAGCCCGGCCCGCAGGACGGCCCGCCGCGGCATCAATTCACGCATCGGATCCGCCTGCGAATTCCAGCCGCGCTGCAAGTCCTTGCGGCTCCCGGGCGTCCAGGAACAGCGCGCCGCCGTTGGCCTCGGCCAGGCGTTCCACAATGGTCATGCCCAAGCCGTTCCCGGGAAGGTTGCTGTGCTGCGGCGCCCGCCAGAACCGGCTTGTGGAAGCAGCGCGCTGTTCGGCACTGAGGCCTGGACCGTCGTCGGAAATGACGACGGCGGCACCTCCTTGGGTGGGCCGGGCCGAGACGGCGATGCGGCCGCCTGGAGCGTACTTGATGGCATTGGCCAGGAGTTCGCCCACCATTTGGCCCAGCTCTTCGGGGTCGCAACGGATGGCCAGTGGCTTACCCGGCTGGGCAAGGGTGACGGTGCAGCCCGCCCGTTTCGCTGCGGGTTCGGCACGTTCCACTTCGCCCTGGAGCACGGGCATGGGGTCAATCACGCTTTGCCGTCGGTGCTCCGAGGCCTGCGCTGTTCCAGCAGCCCCCGCAACGGCGCGGTGTTCCGCCGCAGCCAGCTTCAGCACGCCGTCGAGCATGTGTTCCACGCGGTCCAGTTCCGCAACGACTCCCGCCGCTGCGGCCTCGCCGGGTGTGTTCCGCAGTTCGAGTTGCAGCAGGTCGATCCGCAGCCGCAGGGCACCCACCGGGTTGCGGAGTTGGTGGGAGGTATCGGCGATCAGTTGGCGCTGCGATGCCATGCTCGCGCTGACCGTGTTGGCCATTGCGGTGAACGAGCGGCTGAGCTCGCGCAGTTCCGGCGGACCCGCTTCGGGGAGTTGGCTGGTTTTCCCGGTTTCTTCGAGTTCGTGCACCGCCTTGCTGAGCCTGTGCACCGGCCGCAGCACCCAGCCGGTGACCCGCGCCGCCGCCATCAGCAGCACTGCGAACATCGCCAGTGCCGCAAGCCCGACGACAAACCACCGCTCCCGTAGTTTCGCCCTGGCAGCGCTGGGATCGACTTCCAGGACCGTTTCGCCGAGTACCTGGCTTGCCGTGCCGAAGGACCGCGAAATGGTTTCCGTCCCGGTCTCGAAGGGCTGGACCGTGCTGATTGTGGTGTCGCTGAGGTTGAGGCTGGCCCGGCTGATGGCCTCTTCCACGTCCCGACGGTCTTCGGAGAGGTTGCCCGACCGTAGGGTTTTCTCCTGCAGCCGGATCAGGATTCCTTCTCCGTAGAGCTCGGAGTACCGGTCCATTTCACGCTGGAGTTGCGTGGTGTCATTGTCGTTTGAGGCATCGTTGGCCAGTTGGGCGAAGCGGTTGAGGGCGGCCACGCGGTTGATCTGGACTTCCTGGGTGATCTCCCGCCCGGCCGAGCTGAGGATCACGCTGGACACCGTGACCACAAGGAGCACCGCGATGACGCCGAGGATGCCCAGGACACGGACTCTCATTTTTGCTCCACCCGGTACCCGACGCCGCGGACGTTGATGATGAAACCAGGAAGCTTGAGCTTGGCCCGCAGCCCGGTGAGGTGGACGTCCAGGGAGCGGGAGTGCGCCAGGAACGCGTCACCCCAGAGGGCATCGAGGATCTGTTCGCGGGTCACCACGGACCCTGCGTTCTTGGCGAGCAGGGCGAGGAGGTCGAATTCCGTGGCGGTCAGGGACAGTTCGCGATGTTCGACGGCGGCTACCCTGCGGTCGAGGTCTACGGTGAGGGGTCCGAGCGTGATCTGTTGTGGAGCGCTGGGGCCGGAGCGGTTGGTCCGTCGGGTCACGGCTTCGATGCGGGCGAGCAGTTCCACGAGCTTCACGGGTTTGACCAGATAGTCGTCGGCTCCGGAGCGCAGGCCCAGGACCACGCTCCGCTCATCGTCCCTTGCCGTGAGGATGAGGATGGGGGCGTGCGTGACTTGGCGGAGCTTGCGAAGGACATCCAGGCCGTCCATGTCCGGGAGGCCCAGATCCAGGAGGATGACCTCGTGGTTGCGATGATCGAGCAGCGCGTCCTCGCCACGGGAAACCCGGGTGGGCTTGTGGCCCGCCGAAGCCACGGCGGCACTGAGTGCGGAGGCCATAGCGTCGTCGTCCTCGACAATGAGCACGTGCACGGTGGGTGTTCTCCTTGCGTTTTGCTGGGCGGTCCGTCTTGGACGTTACTCCTTTCCTTAAATTTGTGAGGCCCACTTTGCGCCCTTTGGAACAATCCAAGGGCGCAAAGCGGGCCTCACAAAGGGGGCCTTAGGCGTCGACGAGGTCCTTCTTGCCGTCCCCGCGACCTTCCCAGGCGTGGCCCTGTTCGGTGTCCAGGTGCGTGGCCTTCTTGTTCTTGAGCGCGAAGATGTAAACCAGCAGTGAGATGAAAATGGCCGCCGTGACGTAGGTGAAGAACAGGTTCTCCTGGCCGGCCTTCTGCAGCGCCGCACCGATCAATGGAACCGTGCCGCCGAACAGCGAGTTGGCGATCGCGTAACCCAGCCCAACGCCGAGGGCGCGGATGGATGCCGGGAAGAGCTCGGCCTTCACCAGTGCGTTGATCGACGTATAGCCGCCCACCATCAGCAGCCCGCCCATCATGAGCAGGAAGGCCATGAACGGATCCTTGGTGCCGGCGAGCATGGAGAGGAGCGGCCACGTGAACAGGACACCCGTCACGCCGAACCACACCAGCAGCGGCTTGCGGCCGATCTTGTCCGAAATCATGCCGTAGACCGGCTGCAGGAGCATGAAGATGAACAGTGCCCAGAAGTTGATGACGGAGGTGTCGGTTTTGGGGATGCCGGACGTATCGTTCATGAACTTCAAAATGAAGTTGGTGTACGTGTAGAACGCCACCGTGCCGCCAAGGGTGATGCCGATGCAGATCAGCAGCGGCTTCCAGTGCTTGGTGAACAAGAGCTTCATGGTGCCGGGCTGCGCTTCGCCTGCAACCTTGACGTGGGCGGCACGGATCTGGTCGGCCGAAACGGTTTCTTCCATCGAACGGCGGAGCCACAGGACCACCAGGGCTGCCACGCCACCGATAGCGAACGGAATGCGCCAACCCCACTCGGTCAGGGCTTCTTTGGTCATGGTGTTCTGCAGGATCACGAGTACCAGGAGGGCCAGCATCTGTCCGCCGACCAGCGTCACGTACTGGAAGCTCGAGAAGAAGCCTCGGCGCTTGGCGGTTGCCGCCTCGGACATGTACGTGGCGCTTGTCCCGTACTCACCGCCCACGGAGAAGCCTTGGACTACGCGGACGAACACCAAGAGGATCATCGCCCAGAGGCCGATCACGTCCTGGGTCGGGAGGATGGCGATGGCGAACGAACCTGCTGACATCATGGTCACGCTCAGCGTCAGCGCGGCCTTTCGGCCCTTGCGGTCAGCGTAACGGCCGAAGAACCAACTGCCGATCGGACGCATGAGGAACGACGTCGAGAAGACCGCCATCGCTTCAAGCCCGGCCTGGAGATCGTCCGAGGAATTGAAGAAGTGCGACTGGAAGTACGCCGCGAACGCCGTGTAGACGTACACGTCGAACCACTCCACGAGGTTGCCCGCGGAGCCCTTGAGGATATTGCCCACGGCCTTGCGGGTTTGTGCCGCCTCGCTGAGGGGCGCAGCTTGTTGGGTGCTCATCAATGAACCTTCCTGGCCGGCTGCGCACGCGGCAGCCGTGTCTTTCATGAGTTCGTTCTGTCCATGAAGCTCGTGCTCATGGCGTCCTTGCGCATGGCTCTTCGTCGACTGGGAAAGGCCCTCTTGGGGTGAAGAGGACGTATTCCAAACTAGGGGTGATGCACGGCACAACCAACGCGGGAGGGGATTTCCTAACACTTCCTTAGGTTTCGGGTCGCGTTTGGCGACGTACGACGGCGGCACGCAGCTTGGGCGCCCGACGACCCTTTCGCTGTGGCCCCCGGATGCTCTCTCACGGATTGGCCGGTGTGGGCGGACGCTCTCTCACCGAATGGCCGGTGTGGGCGGACGCTCTCTCACCGAATGACCGGTCTGGGCGGACCTTCTCTCCCCAGCCGCCCGCTGGCCGTGGCTTTCCTGCAAAGCCAGGAATATGGTTCATGCCATGAGCGCACTTCACCGAGCAGCTCTTGTCTTGAAGCATGACGCAGCCAATGTTCCGCTCCCGCCGGGCCAGACGGTTGGACTAGTGCTGGACCCCATCCTGGACCGGCTCTTTCAGTCACCTGCCCCGTCCGGCCGGAGGATGCGCAGAGTCTTCGGAATGGTTTTAGTCGTGACCGGCGCGGGGATCACGGTCTGGGCGGTAGCAGAACGCCGCATGCGTAGTAATGGCAGTTTCGCCTTGAGCCACCCGGAGGACCTGGTGACGACCGGCCCCTACTCGTTGAGCCGCCATCCTATGTATTTGGGATGGTGGCTGATCCACTCCGGGATAGCCATCTTCCGGGGTTCCTCCGGGGCATTGGCCACACTGCCCGCCGGGATCCTTGTTGAACACGTCGGGGTTTTGTGGGAGGAAAAGGCGCTCCTCACGAAATTCGGTTACAAATACGCCGAGTACATGCGGGCCGTGCCGCGCTATGTGGGCAACCCCGCGAGCAGACTTATGCGCGCCGATAAACCACAGTGATAGACGGTTCTGGGGATGGGGCTATTTGGTGAGAGAGGGATGGGGGATTGGGGTTATTCGGTGAGAGAGCGTTGGGGGTTGAGTTTGACGAGCTTCCACACCGATAACCGGCCCACCCCCGCCGCCAAAGCAATGGATAGGCTGAAAAGAGTTGCACCCCAGCTTGAGAAGCCGCCGAAGGGTACGCAGATCAAGGCGCCGGCTGCGAAGAACACGGCAACGTGAATCCACTGGTTTCGGACGCGGCGAAGTGCCCATCCCAGGACGGCCCCTACCGCGGTGCCGATGAATGCTGCGGGGATGGCCGCGTAGATGAAGAAGATCAATGCCCAACCCGGAGCCTGCGTGGTCAGCAGTGAACTGAAGACCACATAGGCAACCGGGACACCCACAGCGAGACTCTTGCCGGTCAAAATCACGCGGTCCCGAGGGTCGTACTGTGAGCACCGCGGCTCGGCTAAGCCCATCTCGTCGTCCCAGTCGTTCATGACTTTGCCGCCACAATCTCGTTGAGGGCGCCCGCCAAGGACGGGTGCTCAAAGGCAAACCCTGCGTCAAGCAACCTGCGTGGCTCCACCCAGCGGCTCTTCAAGACGAGCTCCGTCTCAGTGCGGATCATCACCGCGCCCAGCTCCAGCAACCACTTCGGCGTTGGAAGGCCGAACGGCATACCGAGGCTTTGTCGAACCAACGTCATCAGCTCTCGGTTGTCCACCGGATACGGCGACGCGGCATTGACAGGTCCAGAAAGCGCGGGCCGGTGGTGGATGAACAATACGGCCCGGAACAAGTCCTCCACATGGATCCAGCTGAACTTTTGTGTGCCTGGACCCATATGTCCGCCCAAACCACCGCGGGCCAGGTTCCGGAAAGGACCCATCACTCCGCCGTCCCCACCCAGGACAATCGCGATCCGCAGCGGCACTTTCCGAGTAGCCGGCACCACAGCCGCGGCCAGTTCGTCCTCCCATGCACGGGCCACGGACACGGAGAATCCCCGGCCAAGTTCGCCGGACATCTCCGATTGCGGCCGATCCTTAGCATGCCGGTAGATGGTTCCTGTGCTTGCGTTGATCCACGTCCGCGGGGGTTCGCCGCAATTGGACAACGCCACCCCCAATGACCGCGTCGTCAAGACCCGCGAATCGAGGATCTCCCGGCGGTTCCGATCGTTGTAACGGCAGTTCACGGTCCGTCCGGCGAGGTTCACCAGCAGCTCGGCGCCGTTCAGCACGCGGGTCATGCCGCCGTCGTCGTTCCATTGCGCGTCAGCCCAAGCATCGCGACCAATGGTTCGCACCTGCCACCCCTCCTCAACGAACCGCCGCCGAAAGTAGCTGCCGATGAACCCCGAAGCGCCAGCGAGCACCACCGTCCGTGTCATGAGTCTTCCCTGACGTTGCGGACCAAGCCGAGGACGTCGTCGAACACCTTGCTGACACCCGGAATTTTCGCCAGCGACAGCCCGCGGGCCACCAGCGGCGCCGCGCCGTCAATCAGTTTGCGCGTGCGGCGCTGGCCCTCGGATGTGTCGTAAACCCAGAACAGCGCGATCCCCATGTAGGCGAGCCACAACAGTTCGGGCAGGTCGGCGCGCAGCTTTTTCGCGACGGCGGGTGAGGAACCGTCGACGGCGGAGCGGAAGATCGCGAGCGAAGCGTCCCGGGCGGCGCTGGACGCCTCGCCGAACGGATTGACGGGTGACGTCGGCCGGATCGCCGTCGCGATGAAATCGGAACCGAACTGGTGGTACGGCGCCATGACGTCGATGCCGCTGTGCAGCACTGCTTTTAGTCGTCCGGCCAGGTCCTGGACGCCTTCGAGGGTTTTCGCGGCCGCGATGGCGTGCTCGTCCTGGACTTGGATGTAGAGCTCCTGGACCAGCTCATCCTTGGAGGAGAAGTAGTAATAGGCGTTGCCGACGGACACCCCGGCCTCCTGGGCGATGGCGCGCATAGTGGTCTTCTCGAAGCCGATCTCGCGGAACATTTTCAGGGCGACGCTGGCGACGAGTTGTCTGGTCTGCTCACTCTTGGCTGCCATGGGATATCCCTCACTGGATTTTGAACGTGTTCAAGAATGAGTATTGCACTGTTTATGAACGTGTTCAAAACTGGCAGTGAGAGAGGATCGGTGGGGAGGGGGTGGTTTGGTGAGAGAGGATCGGCGGGGGAGGGGTGGTTTGGTGAGAGAGGATCGGCGGGGGAGGGGTGGTTTGGTGAGAGAGGATCGGGGAGGTGGGAGAATGTAGCTGGTGTCGGGCCGGATGCCCCACCAAACACAGTGCTAATACAGCGGGGCGGCCTCGAAACGAGCGCCTGCGCGAACCACTACGAACGGATGACCCATGCCCTCGCCCTCAGGCTCCAGCACGTTGAGCAAACCAGCTCCCCGCTTTGCCTCTATCGGATCCCCCTACTTCGGCATCATGCTGGCGGTCATGGCCGTGGTGCTGATCCTGTCCAACATCGGTGCCTCCAAGGGGGTGGTGCTCGGCCCGATCATCACCGACGGCGGGTTCTTCCTGTTCCCGCTGGCCTACATCCTGGGCGACGTGATGAGTGAGGTGTACGGGTTCAAGGTTGCCCGCAAAGCCATCATCACGTCCTTTGCGCTGAGCGTGTTCGCATCCCTCTGCTACTGGGTGATCATCATCCTGCCCGGTTTCAACGATGAGTACGGCACGGCCAAGCAAGCTGCCATCGAGGGCGCCTTGGGTCCGGTGCCGCAGATCGTGCTGGCCTCCCTGCTCGCGTTCCTGGCCGGCCAGACCATCAACTCCTGGATCCTCGTGAAGATGAAGGAACGCACCGGAGAGAAGACCCTGTGGGCCCGGCTCATGGGTTCCTCTGTGGTGGGCGAATTCGTGGACACGCTGATCTTCTGCAGCATCGCTGCCTCGGTGATCGGCATCTCGGATGCAGGCTCGTTCGTCAATTACGTCCTGGTGGGCTTCGTCTACAAGACCGCCGTCGAGTTCATCTTCGTGCCCATCACCGTGCTCGTAGTGGGTTGGATCAAGAAGCGCGAGCCGAGCTACGGAGTAGTCGCAGCGTAAGCCCACGCCGGGTTCGCTGGAACGGTGCCCAGTCGCTGGAAGTTTCCCAGCCTCCAAGCACGTTTCCGGCGAACCCGGCGCCCAACAAAGGCTACGAGTAGTACCGCCCCAACGTTTCGGCCTTGAACTCGAAGAAGTCCCCGGACTCGATGGCCAAACGGGCGTCGTCCACCATCTTCACCACGAACCGCTCATTGTGGATGGAGATGAGCGTGGCCGAGAGCATCTCCTTGGCCTTGAACAAGTGGTGGATGTAGGCGCGCGAGTAGTTCAAGCACGCGTAGCAGTCGCAGCCTTCCTGCAGCGGCCCGAAGTCCTTCTTGTACTTCGCTCCGGACAGGTTGAACCGGCCGTACGGGGTGTAGAACGCGGAGTTCCTGGCAACGCGGGTGGGGGAGACACAGTCGAAGGTGTCCGCGCCGTTTTCGATGGCCGTGAAAATGTCGTCCGGCTCGGAGATGCCCAGCAGGTGCCGCGGCTTGTCCTCGGGAAGTTCCTCGTTGCACCAGCGCACGATCGTTCCCAGGTTCTCCTTCTCCAAGGCACCGCCGATTCCGTAGCCGTCGAAAGGCATGGCTCCGAGGTCCCGGCAGGCCTTGCGCCGGAGGTCTTCATACTGGGCACCCTGAATCACGCCGAACAACGCCTGGTACGGCCTGCCCACGCGGGAGGCCGTCAAGGAGAAATGCTCGTCCAGGCAACGCAGAGCCCACAAGCGCGTGCGTTCCAACGACTCTTCCTGGTACGCCCGCGAGTTCTGCAGCGTGGTGAGCTCGTCGAAGGCAAACATGATGTCCGCGCCGATCTGGTGCTGCACCTGCATGGAAATCTCGGGGGAGAACCTGTGCTTGTCTCCGTTGAGGTGGGACTTGAACCAGACACCGTCGTCGTCGATGTGCGCCAGGCGTTCCTTGCCTGGTGCCACGGCGTCATCCGGGCCGGAAGTATCCACATTTTTCATGTCGATGACCTTCTTGAACCCGGAGCCGAGACTCATCACCTGGAATCCGCCGGAGTCGGTGAAGGTAGGGCCGGACCAGTTCATGAACGCGCCGAGGCCTCCCGCGGCGTCGAGGATCTCGGGACCGGGCTGCAGGTACAGGTGATAGGCATTGGCCAGAACGGCCTGCGCGCCGAGGTCCGCGATGGACTCCGGCAGCACGGCCTTGACGGTGGCCTTGGTTCCGACGGCGATGAACGCCGGTGTCTGGATGGTTCCGTGCGGCGTGGTGATGGTTCCGGTCCTGCCAACGAACTCGCCGCCGTTGGCGTCCACCAAAGCGTCCGACGGCGACGACGTTTCAGTCAGTCGCTGGCCCACCGAGAAGGAGAACCCGGAGGCAGGATCGGAAACGGCGGACGGAACGGATGAGGGCGAAGACACGGAAGCTGGCACGCTACCAAGTGTGCCAGCTTTACCGCGGGTAACTTGCCCGGCAGACCCGGGAGGGCCCGGCAGCAACCATCAGGACCCGGAGCCTGAGTCCTTCCACTTGTCCCACGAGGACCGGATGTCCGCCAAAGTGTGCGCCCCCAAATCGTAGGTGGAGGCGATCACCATGGCGCCGCCGTCGGGCCTTTTCTCCGGAATCGCCAGCTGTTCGGCGACAATCAACAGCCCATCGCCGTGTTCGGCGTAGCTGTGGACGGTGACGCCAACCTGATGGCGGCTCTTGAACCAGACCTTTCCGGAAATCGACTCGCCGGTGGACAGCGTGAGTGAATATTCGTCCCCGACCGGCGGAAGATCGCCCAACCCCAGCTTCTCAATGGCCGACCCGCCACCGGCGACCGAGACAAAGTGCGTCCGGCGCTTGCCGTGGGGGTGGCGTTCCAGGGTGAAGCGGAGTTGGTTCAGGAAAGTGAGCCAGCCCTGGGTGATGTCCTCGTCCCATTCCGCCCACTCGGAGTCGTGGTCCAACGCGGCGCGGGTGACCTTGACTTCCGTGCCGCCGGATACCGGATGGAGCTCGAACTCATCGCCGCCGCGAACGGTCAGGCTGGTGTGGTCCGGTCCTTCCACGACGCTCGGATCAAAGTAGATTTGCTTGATTTCGTCGGTCAGCTCGTCGGTTTCCCAGCCGTGCCATTGGGCCACCAGCGACGGTTCGCGCAGCATCGTCCAAACTTGCTGCGCGTCAGCATTAATCACTACGCTCAGATTGTTCGTCATGGCCCTGAATTTACCGCCGTTTGGGTGCCTAAAACAGGCCTTGCACTTCCGTCCGCAGAGGACTAGGCACGGACTGCTTCGAGCTCGTTGGCGATCCGGCGTCCCAGTTCATCCTCGGCGATGGTTTTGGAGCCGCCGTGTGCCCGGAGGAACATCAACGCTTCGAGCCGCAGGAACCGCCATTCACGCTCGGCGTCGCGGTTCCCGTTGTCCACGGCGCGAAAAATTTCCTTGTCGTAGAGGTTGGGCTCGTTCAGGGAACGCTGGCGGACCCGGGCGTTGACGAGTGCCTTGAACGGGTCCTCTTCCTGCGATTCGGGAGCGCGGAGCAGTTTCTCGTAGACGGCGGCCCGCTCCGACTGGCCGGCTTCGCGGCAAATGAAGCTGGACAACGCGAGGGCCCGCTCGATCGATGCCCAGCGGTCCAGGTTCCCGTCGAACGGAAGCACGTTCAGCAGGTCCGCGACTTCCAGGGAATGGTCGGGGTCGCGCAGCACGATGCAGAGATCGAAGGCGAGGTCGCTGAGGTCACGCAGGCAGCTGCCGGATTTGGTGTTGATGCCCTTCGCCAGCCGCTCGGCCAGCACCTGCACGCCGTTCTTGCCTTTGTGTTTGGCCACCGCGGCGCGCACTACGGCCTCCGGCGTTCCGTCCGGTTCGGGGATCAAGGCCAGTTCTTCGGCAGTGGGGCCGGTGAAGGCGGGAGGGTCCGCCGGGCGGGGAGGTACGACGACGGCGGGACCGGGCTCTGCGCCGGGCTCGGCATCCGCGGTGGTACTGGAGTCGGCTAACGCGGCCTCGCCGGGAGCCGCCTCATCGTCGGCCGCGTCGCCACCCAAGCCGCGCGGAACACCGTCGCCCACAGGAACACTGGACCCAACAGCGATCCGTACCGTGCCGGCGTCGTACGTGGTGACCAGCAGCAGCGCGGCAGTGCCGTAATCGTCGTTCTGGACCTCAACGGAGGCGATTTCCTCGGCCGGACCGTCCCCGGGGAGGTACACGAAATCCCCGGCTTGCAGGTCCCCAGCCTGCTTTTCGCGGTATTGCTGTGAGGCTGGGCTGTGAGTCATCGGAAGTCCTTTGGTTCTCTTGCGGTCCGCCGTCCAGTCTACAAAAGCGGACCGCCAATAACCTGAGGACCCGCTAGGCGACGATGCCGGAGAACGCCAAAGCCTGGCGGACCAGGCTGCCGCGGCCGCCTTCGAATTCCTGCTGGACTCCTTCGCTGAGGACTTCCTGCGGCGTCATCCACGTGAGTTCCAACGCGTCCTGCCGCGGTTCGCATTCTCCGGTGACGGGAATGATGAACACCAACGAAACGGCGTGCTGGCGGTCGTCGGTGAAGCCGGTCTGGGAAGGCGCCGGGAAGTATTCGGCCACCGTGAACGGCACCGGACTGATGGGAAGCTGCGGGAAAGCCAGGGGGCCGAGGTCCTTTTCCATGTGCCGGAGCAGGGCTGCCCGGATGGTTTCACGGTAGAGAACACGGCCGGAGACGAGGTAGCGCACCATGTTGCCGTCGGCGTCGCCCTGCAGGAGGGTGCCCACTTCATTGACGTACCCGAGCGGATCCAAGCGGACAGGGACAGCTTCCACGTAGACCATGGGGAGGCGGCCGCGGGCTTCGAAGAGGTCCTCATCGGAAAGCCAGCCTGGATACGGGTCGGGTGTACGTACGCTCATGGTTAAGTTCTACCCCATCACCAGCCGAAGTTCCGTTGAGGCCTTGCCGGTCGCTGTGGCGTTACGCTCTCGGCGGTATTACAACGCAAGGATTGACTCGAGGGGGTGGCCGGCGGCAAGGCGCGCGAGGATGTCAGGCTCGGCCTCGTCCGACGCCAAGGCCTTGTCCAGGACTCCCCGGGCCGCTTCCGGTGAAAGCACGATCAACCCGTTGTCATCCCCAAGCACCACATCACCGGGGTTGACCTCCACTCCGCCGCAGCGCACCGGGACGTTCACCGCCGACCCCGTACCGCGGAGCCGTTTGGTGGTGAGGCAAGTGGTCCCGCGCGCGAAGACGGGCAGCGCAGCCTGCCGCAGCTCCAGGACGTCCGTCGCCATGCCGTCAACCACGACGGCGGCAGCACCTTGGGCGATCGCCGCGGCTGCCGTCACGGCACCGACGGGCGCATGGCGGTGGTCGCCCAGCATGTCCACCACGAGCACGTCGCCGGGCCGCAAGGCCAGAAGCGCCCGGTTCATGGCGATGGCATCGTGGTCCGCGATCCGCACTGTTACGGCGGGTCCGGCGACCTTCACGTTCTCCAGCAGGGACTGGATGGCCGGATCCACGAACCCATCCTCCAGGAAGTGGCCGATGGTGGGGTAGCTGATTCTCTCCAGGTCCTGGAGCAGCGTGGTGATCATGGGGCGGTGTCCTCCGATCCGGCCAGGACGGCAACGCATTCGATCTCGAGGGACACACCCCAGAGGCTCACGCAAACGGTAGTCCGTGCAGGTTTGGCGTCGCCGAAGTACTCCACATAGACGCGGTTGTACTCCTCAAGTTGCTCTTCGCTGGTCAGGTAGGTGTTCACTTTGACCACGTGCTGCAGGCTGGAGCCGGCGGCTTCCAGGACCCCTGCGAGGTTCTCGATGGTCTGGCGGACCTGCCCTTCGAAGGTGGCGGGTTGATCGTCAAGGCCCGTGATCGCGGGGATCTGGCCGGAGGTGAACACGAATCCGTTGGCAATGACCGCGGGGGAGAAAGGCCCGACGGCGGGCGCCTGGCCGGGGATGCCGGCCAGGCGCTCGATGGTGGATGCGGTCATTTGGCTGCCGCTTCCGATGTTGCTGCCTCAGCCGGGGCTTCCTCGACGGAGTCGATGTTGCCGTGCCGGGTCTCGGTGAGGACGAAGAGCGCTGCCAGGGAAAGGACGGCCGCCGCCATGATGTACCAGGCGATCGAGGAGCTCTGGCCGGTCAAGCCAAGGAGCCACGTGGTGATGAACGGCGTAGCGGCGCTGCCCAGGAGCCCGGAGAGCATGTACGCCACGGACAGGCCGGAGTAGCGGACCTTGGACCCGAAGAGCTCTGCCAGGAAGGTGGCAATGGGGCCGTAGTTGGCTGCGAACGCCGTCATCATCGCGAGGTAGGCAACGAACAGCAGCGCCACCGATTTGGTGTCCATGAGCCAGAACATCGGAAACGCGAGTGCAGCCTCCGCAGCGACGCCGGCGTAGATGATGGGCTTGCGGCCGTACTTGTCCGAGAGCTTGCCGAAGAAGGGAATCAGGACGAAGCACAGGGCACAGGCGGCCAGGACAACCCAGAGCATGAGGCTCTCCGAGTGGCCCAGTTCCTTCTTGCCGTAGGAGACGCCCGAGGCCACGAGGAGCGTGAAGGTGCTGCCGGTGGAGAGGGTGGCCACGCCGCCCAGGACAACCTGCTTCCAGTACTTGGCCATAAGCGAGGCGAACGGCATCTTGGCATTGGCCCCGGCGGTCTTGACGGCCTTGAAGGACGGCGTTTCTTCGATATTCAAGCGGATGTAGATGCCGACGGCCACCAAGAGGACGGAGGCCAGGAACGGGATGCGCCAACCCCAGGCGTGCAGGGCATCCGTGCTGATGCTGGAGGCCACAATCAGGAAGGCAACGTTGGCGATCAACGTGCCTGCGGGGACGCCAACCTGGACCAGGGACCCGTAGAAACCCCGGCGGGCCGGGGGAGCGTGCTCAACGGTAATGAGCACCGCGCCACCCCATTCGCCGCCGAGGGCAAGGCCCTGGATGACGCGAAGGAGGAGGAGCAGCAGGGGAGCCATGATGCCGATGCTTTGGTAGTCGGGCAACAGGCCAATGGCGAACGTCGCAGCGCCCATGGTCAGGAGCGAAACAAGCAGCATCGACTTACGGCCCAGCCGGTCGCCGAAGTGGCCAAAGATGATGGCACCCACCATGCGGGCAATGTACGCCGAAGCGAAGGTGCCGAAGGCGAGCATGGTGCCCACAATGGGGTCGAAGCTGGGGAAGAAGATCTTGTTGAAGACCAGCGCGGACGCTGTTCCAAAGACGAAAAGGTCGTACCACTCAACAGTGGTGCCAATGACGCTGGCAAAAGCGATTTTGCGCATTTTTGCCAGGTCCAGCCTGGCTGTGGAAGCGGATTCGGTATCTACCGTTTGGGCCATCAGAATCTCCGGATGGGGTGCGGGGACGAGTGTCCGGTGCAAGGTAGCTACAACTATTCTGTGTTGCGGATCACAGCTTCAATGGCAAAAATCCCAGCAAAAACGGGCGCGGAATGTGAGAACACACATCGGGCTGCCGAGGAGCAAAACACGGCACCTACGCCCAGGCCACCACCAGCCGTGCTGCGCTCGCCGGTACCGCGAGGTCGATTCCCGTGAGCTCTTGGAAGCGGTTGAGCCGGTTCAGGATGGTGTTCCGGTGGCAGAACAACTGCTCCGAGGTCAGCGTGACATTGCCCGTGGTCAGGTAGTTCCGAACGGTCTCCAACAGGCGCTCGCGCTCGCCGCCCTTGCACTCGGCCAGGGCTTCCTCGAGTTCGGCGGCAAGGTCCAGTCCGGCGTCCTGCAGGTTCTGTTGCGCCAGGCGGGCCCACGCCGAATCGGCTGATAGGGGGCCGGCGTCGCGGGGGCGGAGGAGCGCGGCGAGGCTTTCCGCCGTGCGGGCTGCTGCGGGCAGGGCACGCAGTCCCAGGATTTCGGGAACATAGCCGCAGGGGACGTCCACGACGCCGGGCGGCAGCTGATGTTTTTCGGCGTCGTTTCTGTGAAGTTCGCCGCGGTTTTCCGGGCCCCTTGACCGGAGCGGCGGCAGGGTCCAGAACACGTAGGTATTTCCGCCGGACTCGTGCACGAACAACCGCTGCCGGGAGTGCTGGTTCGAACCGAACTGTGACGCAGCAGCCCGTAGCCGTGCTCCGGCGTCGCCGCTCGCAGCTACCAGCGCAAACCGGGATTCCGGGTTGATGCCCAAAGCCGAGGCAACTTGTGCGGAGGTCTCCAAGGACGGCGTGCTCTGGTTGAACAGCCGTGCGATGAATTCGCGCTGGATGCTCGATTCTTCCTGCGCCATGCGCACGCGCTCAGTGAGGTAGCTCGTGTGGGTCCTGGTGGCGAACTCGTCCACTACCCGCCACACCTGGTCCACCCTGGAAGCCAGGAGCATGGCGTCTTCAGGCTTGGCGATTTCCAAGAGTTCCGCCCAGAGGATGCTGAAGTCCAGTCGTACGGCGGATGTCAGTGATTCGGGCGGGATTCCGGCCCGCGCGCGCTTGGAACCGAGGTCGGAGGCGAAGTCCAGCAGTCCGTCGCTGCTGTCCGTCGTGCCGTTCTTGAGCCCGCGGATCAGGCGCCGGAACGTTCCGCGGGCAGTCTCGGTGATTTCCTGGATAGTCACCTGGCTTTCGCCGTATTCGGGGATCTCGCGGACCCTGGCGGTAAACGCGCGGGCCAGTTCATCCAGCCGTCCGTCCAGCTGATCCACCAGTTCGGTCCAGCGCTGGCTATGCCCGGACGCTTCAACATTGTGCATTCACACATCTTAGCGGCCCTTTTGCGTGATGTATCGCTAGTTATTTTGGGAAAAACTACTGGCACTATGGAATGAGTCACTGTGGAGTGAATCCCCTCACAAGCATCCACACCACCCTCCGGGCCCCCAACGCCCGGTCCCGTTTTCGCACTTTTGGAGCAACAATGGCAAGCACCGTCAGCGGAGCCACGGGCGTCAGCCCAACGGCAACACGCGTCGTCGATGAAAGCGTCACCAAGAAGGTGGCCCTCGCTGCCCTGGTGGGCACGGCGTTGGAATGGTACGACTTTTTCCTCTTCACAACGGCTGCGGCCTTGGTGTTCAACGCCCAGTTCTTCGTCTCGCAGGACCCGTTCGTCGCGGCGATGGGCTCGTTCGCCACACTCGCTGTGGGCTTCGTGGCCCGCCCGATCGGTGGCTTCATCTTCGGCGCCCTGGGCGACAAGGTTGGCCGCAAGAAGATCCTCATGGTCACCATCGTCGGGATCGGCATTGTCACCGGCCTCATCGGCCTGCTTCCGAACTACATGACCATCGGCCTGGCCGCACCCATCCTCCTGGTGGCTCTGCGCATCGTCCAGGGCCTCGCCGTCGGCGGTGAGTGGAGCGGCGCGGTGATCATCGCCGTCGAGAACGCTCCAGTGGAGAAGCGTGCACGCTATGCGGCGCTTCCGCAGGTCGGTTCGCCGATCGGCACCATCCTGTCCTCGGGCGGTTTCTTCGGCATGCTCTTCCTGGTGGGCCAGACCAACTTCGACGCCTGGGGCTGGCGCATTCCGTTCATCGCCGCCATCCCGCTGCTGGCCGTATCCCTGTGGATCCGCAGCAAGCTCAGCGAGTCGCCCGAATTCGAAGCCCTCATGGAGTCCGGCGAAACGGAGCACGCGCCCATCCGCGGCGTCCTGAAAAACAGTTGGCGGCAGATCCTGGTGGGCATGTGCTCGGCCCTCCTGGGAATCGGCGGCTTCTACCTCATCACCAGTTTCGTGGTCTTCTACGGCACGAAGGTCCTCAAGCTGCCCTCTGAACTGTTGCTCCTGGGCACCCTGCTTGCCGCTGCTCTTGAGATCGGCGCCCTCATCTGGGCCGGCCGCCTCGGCGAGAAGTTCGGTGCCAGCAAGGTCATCCTTTGGGGTGGCGTTGCCTCGGCCCTCATCGCAGTCCCGGTGTTCCTGGCCATCGACAGCCGCAACCCCGTCCTGGTGGTTTTGGGCATGATGATCGGCGTCGCTGTTCTTTCCATTCCCTACGCAGTCTCCGGTACTGCCCTGACCGCCCTCTTCGCCACGAAGGTGCGCTACACCGGCGTCGCCATCACGTCCAACACGGCAGGCGTCATCTCCGGCTTCGTGCCGCTGATCGCCACGGCCCTGGTGGCCACCAACAACTCCTTCTGGCCGGGCGCCATCATCCTGCTGGTCGTTTCCGCACTCACTGCCTTGTCCGGCCTGTTCCTCCCACGCCTTTCCATCGAAGAAGAAGGAATGAAGCATTGAGCACCACCACTGCGGGCCACCTGATTGTTGGCCAACTCGAACGGGCAGGCATCAAGCGGGTCTACACCGTTCCCGGCGAGAGCTTCCTTGACGTGCTGGACGGACTGCACGGTTCACCCATCCAGAACGTCGTGGCCCGCCAGGAAGGCGGCGCCGGGTTCATGGCCCTCGCCGAAGGCCGCCTGACGGAACTTCCAGGCGTGGCCATGGTGACCCGTGGTCCGGGCGCAGCGAACGCTTTCATCGCGGTCCACACGGCGTACCAGGATGCCACGCCGTTGATCCTGTTCGTCGGCCTGATCCCGGTGGCAGACCGTGGGCGCGAGTCGTTCCAGGAGTTCGACATCAACGCCTGGTTCGGCAGCACAGCCAAGAAAGTGGTCACTCTCGACGACGCCGCTTCCGCCGCCCGCGTGGTGGACGACGCCATCTTCACCGCGCTCAGCGGGCGTCCGGGACCCGTGGTCATCGGCCTTCCGGAGGACGTCCTGGTCCACGTCGTCGACGACGCCACGGTGGAGCCGCGCACAGTGGCCCGCCCGGAGCCAACCGTCGCGGACCTAGCCGTCATGAAGCAGAAGCTGGAGCAGTCACGCAAGCCGCTCATCGTCGTCGGCGGCGAAGGCTGGACGCAGGAGTCAGGCGAGCAACTGGCCGCCTGGGCGAGCCGCCACAGCATCCCGGTGGTGGCGGACTTCCGCGCCTACGACGCCGTTCCCCACCGCAGCGACGCCTACGCCGGCTTCCTCGGTTACGGCCGCAGCGACGCAAACGCCCAGCGCCTGGATGACGCCGACTTGCTGGTCTTCGTGGGCTGCGTCCGCGGCGACGTGCTCTCCGACGGCTACAAGCGCGGGCTGGGCGCCGAGACCATTGTGGTCAATGCAGACGCCAACCTCTTGGGCCACTTCGGCCGGGTGGACCAGCACATAGTTGCCGACGTTTCGGCGTTCGCGGGTGCCCTCGCCGCCGTTGACGCTGCCGTGGAACCGCAGGAAGGCTGGTTTGCCAGCGCCCGCGCTGATTACCTCAAGTTCTCCACGCCAGCACCCGACGGCGGCATCGGCGTCGACCTCGGCGTCGCCATGGAGGTCCTCAAGAAAGAGATGGACGACGACGCCGTCCTCACCTTCGGTGCCGGGAACCACGCCCTGTGGCCCGCGCGCTACCTTGCCCACAACACCGCCAACTCCCTCGCCGCACCGCGCAACGGCGCCATGGGCATGGGTATCCCTGCGGCCGTCGCAGCTTCGCTCGCGTACCCGGGACGCCAGGTCATTTCCGTGGCCGGGGATGGCTGCTTCATGATGAACGGCCAGGAAATCGCCACGGCCATGGGCTACGGCGCGCAGTTCATTGTGCTGGTGGTGGACAACGGCATCTTCGCCACCATCCGTGAGCACCAGGAAGCCCATTACCCGGACCGCCCCTCGGGAACGCACATGACCAACCCGGACTTCGCCGCGTTGGCCCGTTCCTACGGCGGCTACGGAGAACGCGTTGAGCGGACCGAGGACTTCGCGGCCGCGTTCCGCCGCGCCGTCGACTCCGGCCTTCCTGCGTTGCTGCACCTGCCGCAGGACCCCACGACGCGTTCGCCCAAGACGTCCAACTAAGAGTCAGGACCTTTTTCGTGATTCAGCTCCAGAACATCATCAACGGCGAGTCCGTCTCCGCAACGGAAACGCTGCCCTTCTTCGACCCCTCCACGGGTGAGCAGATCGGCACCGCCCCGGACAGCGACGCAGCCGTCGTCGACCTCGCCTTCCAGGCTGCTGCCGCGGCCTTCAAGAGTTACAAGCGCACGACGCCGGGAACGCGCCAGTCGCTGTTGTTGCAGCTCGCGGACCTCATCGAGGCCAACGTTGACCGCCTGCTTGAGGCCGAGGTTGCCTGCACTGGCAAGCCCGCGGCCCTCACACGTGAGCTCGAAATTCTCCGCGGTGCTGACCAACTCCGTTTCTTCGCTGGGGCGTGCCGGGTGGTTTCTGGCACGGCACAGACGGAGTATGTCGAGGGATTCTCTTCCACTATCCGGCGGGAGCCGATCGGCGTGGTCGCCCAGATTACGCCGTGGAACTACCCGTTCATGATGGCCATCTGGAAGATCGGCCCGGCCTTGGCAGCGGGCAACACGCTGGTCCTCAAGCCCGCCGACACCACGCCGTGGTCCACGGTGGTGCTGGCGGAACTGGCCCAGCAGGTTTACCCGGCCGGTGTGGTGAACGTGGTCTGCGGCGGACGCGAAGCCGGGGCTGCCATGGTGGATCACGAGATTCCGGAAATGGTGTCCATCACCGGTTCCACCCGCGCCGGTGCCCAGGTGATGTCCGCGGCGTCGAAGACCCTGAAGGATGTCCATTTGGAGCTCGGCGGCAAGGCACCCGCGGTGGTGTTTGCCGACGTCGATATCCAGCGGACCGCACGCGAGATCGCGCTCGGCGCGTTCTTCAACGCGGGCCAGGATTGCACGGCTGTGACCCGCGTGCTGGTCCATGAGGACATCCATACGGAGTTTGCCGCGGCCCTGGCTGATGCTGCCTCGGCTCTTCGTGTTGGCGAGGACCTTGGCCCGCTCAACAGCGCCGCGCAGTTGGAGCGCGTGGAGGGCTTCATGTCCCGGCTGCCCGCGAACGCCCGCGTCCTGGCCGGTGGCAAGCGCGCCGGAACGGGGTACTTCTTTGAGCCCACGGTGATCGACGGGGTGTTCCAGAGCGACGAGGTGGTGTGCGACGAGATCTTCGGGCCCGTCCTGACCGTCCAGCCGTTCGCCACGGAAGAAGAGGCCCTGGAGCTCGCCAACGGCACCAAGTACGCCCTGGCGTCCAGTGTGTGGTCCGAGAACCACGGTGTGGTGACGCGCGTTTCCAATGAGCTCGACTTCGGCGCGGTGTGGATCAACTGCCACCAGGTGATCCCCGCTGAAGCGCCGCACGGTGGCTTCAAGCACTCCGGCACCGGCAAGGACCTCTCCGTTTTCGGGCTTGAGGACTACACGCGCATCAAGTCCGTCACCACGTCCCACCGCTAGAAACAGCCATGAAACTCGATCTCCTCCTGCGCAACGCAGACATCATCACCATGGACCCGGACCGTCCGTCGGCCAGTTCGCTGGGCATCTGGCAGGGCCGGATCGTGGGCCTCGACGAGGAACTGCTCGGCCTGGAAGCCACCCAGGTCCTGGACCTCGGCGGCGCAACGGTAACTCCGGGCTTCATCGACGCCCACTGCCACACCACGTGGTTCGGGCTGGGGCTCGCGGAACTGGACGTGTCCGGTGCCCGGGGCCTGGAGGAACTGTATTCGCTGCTCCGGGATGCGGTCACGGACGGCGGTGCAACCAAAGACGAGGGCTGGCTCTTCGCTACCGGCTTCAGCCAAACCCAGCACGACGGCCTTTTCCCGGACATCGCCGAGCTTGACCGCATCACGGGGGAGCGGCCGCTGTTCATGCGCCACAACTCCGGGCACATGGCCGTGGTCAACACGGCCGCGCTGCGGCTGGCAGGTGCCTACTCGCCGTCGTTCCCCGATCCCGACGGCGGCGCGATTGTCCGCGACGCAGCGGGACGTCCCACGGGACTCGTCCAGGAGACGGCGCAGGAACTCATCCAGCAACTGATCTTGCCCTACGCGCTGGAGGACATCGAGGCGGCGCTGGAACGGGCCACGGCGTACTACGCCTCGGAGGGAATCACGAGTTTCACCGAGGCCGGGGTGGGCGGTGGCTGGATCGGACACAGCCCGGCCGAGCTCGCCGCCTACCAACGGGCTGCCGGGAATGGCCGCCTGCACGCCCGGGCACAGGTGATGCCGGTGCTGGATGTGCTGCACCCCCTTGATGGACATTCCTCGGACAGCCCCGGTGCGGCTCCGGCCGGACTGGACTTGGGGATTTCCAGCGGGTTCGGGAACGAGTTCCTGTCCCTCGGGCCGGCGAAGGTGTTCCTGGACGGTTCCCTGCTTGGCGAGACGGCTGCCGTGAGCCATGAGTTCTGCAGCCACGGGCACAAGGACAACCGCGGCAACGTGGGGTACTTCCAGGCAGACCCGGCACAGCTCAGGGAACGCATCGAAGCCGCCTACGCAGCCGGGTGGTCCATCGCTGCCCACGCCATCGGGGACCGGGCCATTGACCTGGCACTGGACATCCTTGCGGATTGCCAGGCCACCTACGGCCCACGCACGGTACCGAACAGGATCGAGCATGCTTCCATGACCCGGCCGGAGCAGCTGGACAGGCTCGCCGAAGCGCGGATCGCCGTCACCCCACAGGCCAGCTTCTTCCGCGACGGCGGAGACGGCATGACGGACTCCCTCGGTCCGGACCGGCTCTCGTGGGCCTACCGGGCTGCGAGCTTCCTCGAAGCCGGGGTCACGCTGGCCGGCAGTTCCGACCGGCCTGTTGCCGATGGGAACGTGCTCCGCGGGATGCAGGCGTTCGTTGACCGCCGCACGGCATCCGGCGCGGTCTTCGGCAACCCGGCCGAGCGGCTCACTCCCTGGCAGGCACTTGCCGCCTACACGAGTGGTGCGGCTGAAGCCACAGGAACCCTGGATGAGAAGGGGACGTTGACCGCCGGAAAGCTCGCGGACTTCACAGTCCTCTCGGCCTCTCCTTTGGACGCTCCGGACATCAGCGGACTCACCGTCCTGGCTACCGCCGTCGGAGGCCGTTTCACCTACCAATCAACCGACTTCCACGCTGCACCGGCATCGCTGGTTCCAGCCGGGCAATCCCACCAAAGCACTTAGGGGAGACCATGACAACCACCACAAGTTTCACCGCGCAGGACACCGCCTTCGTCCAGGACTTCCGGACCATGAGCGCCTTCGGAGCCACCGAGAACGGCGGCGTGGACCGCCAGGCCGCCACCATTCCGGACGGCGAGCAGCGCCGCTGGCTCACCGGCCTCCTTGAAGAACGCGGCTTCACGGTGAAGTTCGACCACGCCGGAAACCAGTGGGGTCTCTACGAGGCAGTGCCTGGAGCACCTTTCGTCGTGGTTGGCTCGCACATGGATTCACAGCCGACGGCGGGACGTTACGACGGCGCGTACGGCGTCCTCGCTGCCGCGCACGCAGCATTTCGCCTGGTGAGCCGCTGGGAATCCGGCGCCGAGGCACCCAGGTTCAACCTCGCCGTCGTCAATTGGTTCAACGAGGAAGGCAGCCGCTTCAAGCCGTCCATGATGGGCTCGTCCGTTTACACCGGCAAACTGGAACTCGAGGACGCGCTCAATACCAAGGATGCCGGAGGGGTCACTGTCCGGGACGCCCTGGACGCGATCGGTTGCCGCGGCTCGTATGAAGGGCCGGAGGCCGCCTACTGCGCCGAGATCCACATCGAGCAGGGCCGCAGCATGGAACGCGAGGGCATCACCATCGGCTTGGTGAGCTCCAACTGGGCAGCCAACAAGTACGAATTCGTGGTCCATGGCGAGCAGGCCCACACCGGTTCCACGGTGATCGCCGACCGCAAGGACGCACTGCTTGGGGCTTCGATGCTGGTGGTCGCTGCCCGCGAACTCGCTGATCGTTTCCCGGGCGTCCTGCATACCTCCGTGGGCCAGCTCAACGTCTACCCGAACTCGCCCGTGGTGGTTCCGTCCCGCGTGAACATGTTGCTGGACCTGCGCAGCGCCGACGAAGCCGTGCTGGCCGAAGCCGACGCGCTGCTGCACACCCGCATTGCCGAGATTGAGCGGCTGGCCAACGTCTCCGTGGAACAGCACCACTCGCACTCCTGGGCCGTGACGCCGTACCAGCCCGAAGGCGTGGAACTCGCCGCGAAGGTGGCCGCGGACCTGGGCCTGAGCAACAAGGAAGTCATGACCCTGGCAGGCCACGACTCCACCAACATGAAGGACCTCGTCCCCACCGTGATGCTGTTCGTGCCCAGCGTGGACGGCATCTCCCACAACGAGCACGAATACACCACGGACCAGGACATCGTTGCGGGGCTCGCCATGCTGACCGAGGTGGTCAGCCGGCTCTGCAACGGGGCGTTGGAGGACTAAGTACCCGTCACCACAATCGACGCCGGCGCGGAGCCGGCAGCCGCGTCCGGGTTGGCGACATACAGCACATCGTCCTCGATCCTCGAGTCGATGCCCGCCCCGTGGAGCCTGTCCAGCAGCGGCTCCAGGCCGCCGTCGTACTCGAAAGCGAGGTCGCCGGACTCCGGTTCAGCACCGTGCACCACACGCAGGACGCCGCCGTTCTTGGTGGTGAAGCTGGCCGATTCGTCGGTGGCGGTGCGGGGCCGCGCGCCAATGTTGCGGAGCTCCTGGGCGGAACCCACGACGTCGGGACTCACCCACGTGGCCACCACGGTGAGTGCCGGGTCGGCTTCGTCCGACGTTGCCCAGGTTCCGTCCGCGGCGCGTTGGGCGGGGTCGGCCAGGAAAGTGAAACCATCACGTGCCGTTACTTGCACGGTTTCCCCGTGGGCTGCCTCGGTGACGTCCGCGATGGTTCCATCGTCCCTGGTCCGCCGGGCGAACTCGTCCAGGACACCCACTTCAACGCCGAACACGGTGGTGCCATCCTCCGGCTGGGTGGATTCGTGCGCCACCCTGTGCAACGCGAGGCGGCCCGATCCGGCGTCGAACTCCCACCAGTCCTTGTCCGCCTTGGTGACCACCAGGCCAAGAGCCTCAAGCAGTTCGGCCCACGGTTCCGGCCGGGAGGTGAAGTGGATGGGGCGTGCTCGCAGCATGGATCCTCCTGGGCTGGTTCCCGGCAATTCGCGGCTTCCGTTTCCAAGCCTATGCCGAAAGCACGGATTCACAGCAGAATGGGGCCATGCCCATCGAACTTGCAGAACTGATCGTCAAAGACGCTAACCAATGGCGCGAATGGTTGTCCGATCACGCGGCAGAGAGCCGTGGAGTGTGGCTGGTCCTCCACAAGAAGGGCGGCAACGTCACCGAACTCGATTACGACGCTGCCCTGGACGAGGCCCTCTGCTTCGGGTGGATTGACGGGCAAGTGAAGAAGCGCGACGCCGGGAGCTACTTCCAGCGCATGACCCCGCGCGGCGCCAAGAGCATCTGGTCCGCCCGGAACGTGGGGCACATAGCCCGTTTGGACGAGGCCGGGAGGATGACCGCCTCCGGGTGGGCCGCCGTCGACGCCGCCAAAGCCGATGGGCGCTGGGAGGCCGCCTATGCCGGACCGGCCACCATTGAAGTGCCGGAGGATCTGGCCGCTGCCATTGCCGCCGTTCCCGAGGCGCAGGCGATGTTTGAGGTCCTGACCTCCCAGAACCGTTTCGCCCTGATCCACCGGACCAACTCCGTGAAGCGTGCCGAAACGCGGGCCAGGAAGATCGCGGGCTTCGTGGAGATGCTGGCCCGGCACGAGGCCCCGTACCCGCAGCGCAAAAAACCCAACTAGGGGACAGCAAACGTCGCAATAAGTGCTCGTAGGGACATGTGCTGTCCCCCAGTTGGGGGTTAGTCGCCGAGGGGGAACGCCACGCCTTCCCCCACCACGCGCAGGGAGAGCTCAGTTCCGGGTTTGGTGATCGAGGCATTCCAGTGGCGGATGGTGATGATCTCCCCGCCGCCAGGGTAGCGGTGGCCGTTGCCGGTGGCGCTGCCGTCGGGTGCAAAGTACGCGCCGAGCTTGATGCGCACAGTGGTTTCCGGGCCGAAGTAGTCCGTGTCCACCACAACGCCGCGGATAGGTCCGTCCGGCGCGATACGGATTTGCTCGGGCCGGAGCATCAACTGGACCTTGCCCTGGGCCGGCGGCCGCCGGACGGGAATGCCACCCAGGGAGCACGTGGCAAGGGATCCTTCCATCCAGGCATCGAGGAACACCGCATCGCCGAGGAATTCCGCGGTGGCCCTGTCCGCGGGCCGCGTGTACACCACGAAGGGGTTGCCGATTTGGGCCAGCTTGCCGCCGCGCATGATGGCCACCTGGTCGGCAAAGGAGAGTGCCTCGGCCTGGTCGTGCGTTACCAGGATGGTGGTGACACCTGCCTCGTTGAGGACTTTGGCAACGGTGCGCCGGGTGGCCACGCGCAAACCGGCATCGAGGGCGGAGAATGGCTCGTCCAGGAGCATGAGCCCAGGCTCCCGCGCCAGGGCCCGCGCCAAGGCAACACGCTGCTGCTGGCCGCCGGAGAGCTGATGGGGACGGCGCTTCGCCATGGCCGGGTCCAAGGAGACCATCTCAAGCAACTCGGCCACGCGCGTTTTCACGGCGCGGCGACCGCCGTCGAGCTTTGCTGAATCGAGCCCGAAGGCGATGTTCTGCCCCACCGTCAGGTGCGGGAAGAGGGCGCCGTCCTGTGCAACGTACCCAACCTGCCGCTTGTGGGCCGGAACCCAGATGCTGCCGTTGGCCACGGGTGAGCTATCCAGGCTGATGGAACCGGTGTCCGGGTGCTCGAACCCTGCAATCAACCGCAGGAGCGTGGTCTTTCCCGAACCGGAGGGCCCAACGATCGCCGTGGTCCCGCCCTTGGCAACCGACAGATTCACGCCCTTCAGCACGGACTGGGACCCGAAGTTCTTGGTGACCTCGGAGATGTCCAGATGCGGGTTGGTGGTGGGCGCAACGGACGGCGCAACCCGCGGGGCTGGGAGTCGTGAGGGGGATTGTTCGGTCACTGTCCGGCAACTTTCTTGGACTGTTGGAAAAGCAGGTAGGTCATGGGGGCGGAGAGCAGGATCATCAGCAGGGCGTAGGGGGCCGCGCCGGTGTAGTCGATCTCGCTGCTCTTGCTCCAAAACTCGGTGGCAAGGGTCTTGGTGCCGTTCGGAGAGAGCAACAGCGTGGCCGTGAGTTCGTTGACGATGGCCAGGAACACCAGGGCCGCGCCGCCGGCAGCCGCAGGTGCGGATAGGCGAAGGGTGACCCGGAAGAAGGACACCAGGGGTGCCTTGCCCAGGGATTGGGCGGCTTCGTCGAGTTCCTTGGGCGCCTGGGCCAGTCCGGCCCGCAGGTTGACCAACGCGCGGGGGATGAACAACAGCACGTACGCAGCAATCAGCACGCCTGTTGTCTGGTAAACGCCAGGAACCAGGCGGATGCTCACCGTGACGAACGCCAGGCCAACCACGATTCCCGGCAGCGAACTGGTGACGTAATTGGAGAGCTCCAGCATCTTGCTGAACCAGCTCGGACGCCGCACCGCCAAGTACGCCATGGGGAAGGCCACAATGGTTGTCACCAAAGCACCCAAGGCGCCGTACATCAGGGTTTGCAGCAGAGCTGGAATGAACTCGCTGGCGGTCCAGATTTCCGTACCGCCTGCCACGATCCAGCGCAGCACAAACCAGACCGGCACGCCGAACGCCAGCACAGTGAGGGCCAGCAGTGCCAGTTGCGCCGGTGCCTGGTACAAGCCCAGCGGCAGGCGCGTTGCCTTAGCCTGCGCTCCGGAACCGATGCGGGCATATCGGGCCGTACCGCGGCTCTTGACTTCCAACACCAGCAGGATCAGGCACAGGAACACCAGCACACTGGCCAACATGTTGCCCGCGGTTCCGTTGAACGTCGACTGGAACTGGACCATGATCGCCGTCGTGAACGTATCGAAGCGGATCATGGCAAAGGCACCGTATTCAGCCAACAGGTGCAGGGCCACCAACAGGGCGCCACCGGACATCGCGATCCTCAGTTGGGGCAGGACCACCCGGAAGAAGACAGCCCAGGGACCCAGGCCGAGGGATGCTGCGGACTGTTCGATCGCCGGGTCGAGGCGGCCCAGCGTCGCTGCCGCGGGGATGTAGACCAGCGGGAAATAGGAGAGGGTGGCGATCAGGACGCCGGACCAGATGCCCTCCAGCGACGGGACGGCCGAGACCCAGGAATAACTGTTCACGAACGCCGGGATAGCCAGCGGGGCAGCAAGCGCCACTGCCCAGAAACGGTGTCCGCGCAGTTTGGTCCGCTCCACGAGCCACGCACCACCCACGCCCAGAACCAGGCAGGCGGGGACCGTGATCACGGTGAGCAGGATGGTGTTCATCAACAGTTCCGCGACGCGCGGACGGAAGATGAGTTCGACGGCGGTGTCCCAGCCTGTCGCTGCAGTCATGTAAACCACGTAGCCCAGCGGGATGAGGGAAAACAACGCGGTCATGACGGCCAGCAAGGAGACTGTGGAAACGCCGAAAGGCGGGCGAGGGCCCTTGCCCTTGCCCGCCGTCGTCGTTCTTCCGCTGTGGTGGCCGGAAGCCGAAAGCCTGGTGGTCACCTCGGTTACAGCAGTCCTGCCTTGGTCATGAGATCGGTGACCTTGGTGGAGTTGAGCTTGGCCGGGTCCACGGCGGGAGCCTGGAGTTCCTTGATGGGAACGAGCTTCTGGTTGGCATCAACCTGGGAAGCAATGGCGTATTCGAACGACGTGCCGGTCTTGAGGATCTCCTGGCCCTTCTTGCCCGTGATGAACTTCAGGAAGGCCTGGGCGTCAGCCGCGTGCTTGGAGGACTTCAATACGCCGCCACCCGAAACGGACAGGAACGCGCCCGGATCCTGGTTCTTGAAGTAGTACGGCGTGACGTTCTTGGAGTTCTCGCCGGTCTTGGCCTGATCGCCGTAGTAGTAATAGTGGTAGATCAGCGCTGCGTCCACCTCACCGGCGTTCACTGCCTTCATGGCGGTGCTGTTGCCCTTGTAGGCCTTGAAGTTTTCCTTCATGCCCTTGAGCCATTCCTCGGTTGCTGCCTCGCCCTTGAGTTCAAGGAGTGCGGACACGATCGCCTGGAAGTCAGCGCCAGTGGGGGATGCGGCCCACTTGCCCTTCCACTCCGGATTGGCCAGGTCCAGCATCGACTTGGGCAGCTTGTCGTCGCTGATCTTGTTCTTGTCGTACACAAAAACGGTGGAGCGGGCTGCGATGCCGGTCCACTTGCCGGTGGACGGGCGGAATTCCGCGGGAACCTGGTCCATGGTGGCCTTGTCCACGTCTGCGAACAGGCCAGCGTTCTCAACCTGCGCCATTGCGGGCGAGTTCTCCGTGAGGAAGACGTCGGCCGGCGAGGCGGCCCCTTCCTGGATGATCTGGTTGGACATCTCGGTGTCGCTGCCCTGGCGGACGGTGACCTTGATGCCGGTTTCCTTGGTGAAAGCGTCGATCCATTCCTTGGTGAGGCTTTCGTGCTGGGCGTTGTACACCGTGATGCCCTCGCCGGAAGCTGCGGCCGAATCGGAGGCGGCCGGGGTGCCGGCGCTGGAGCCACAGGCTGCGAGGCCAAGGGCGGCGGTGGCGGCGAGTGCGATTCCGGCCAGCGCGTTCTTGCGGAGCTTCATGGAGACTTCTTTCTGCGAACAGACTTTTGGGGGCCGGAAGCATGTTCCGGGGCTGGCGGGCGTGGGGGATTGGGGGGGTGCCCGTCCTTGAAAAGAGTAGGTTAGGCAATCCTTCCGCACGAAGCCGACGGGCCTCTATGTGACAAGAATCACTACAATTACGGAACTGTTGCGTGACTTAATTCGCTAGGAAAGGGTTGCTGCCGCTTCGAACGTCATCCACGCCTGCAGTTGGGTGGAAAGTTCGACGGCGGTACCCGGCGGATACGTCTCGCTCGCCGGGCGCAGGGGGTCGGGGGAGAACACTGGCCCGTAGGTACTGGGCTCGAGGCGGCCGGCCCACAAGGCCTCAGCGGTGGCCAGCACCATCTCCCTTGCCGTTGCGCGGGCACTTTCCGGAAGTTGGCTGTCGCGGGCGGCCGCGGCCAGGTATCGGACAAGGATGCCGGTGAACAGGCCGCCATCGCCGGTCCCATGGCCTCGGATGATGCTGGTGCCGTCCATAGTCAGCCCACGTGCCGTGGCCTCAATGAGTTCGGCTGCCCTGCTGATGTTCGAGTCGCCGCCGAGTTCCAGCAACGCGCCCAGGACCGGACCCTGGTTGTAGGTGTAGATGGCGTTTTCCAACACGGTTCTGCCATCCCGGATCCGCAGCCCATCCATGTAGAGGCCGTTGTCCGGGTTGAGCAGCTTGTTGTTGAGCCAATCCACCAGGACCTGGGCTTTTTCCCTGTGCCCGGTCCGGGCGAAATACAAGGCGATGGGAGCCGTGGCAGGGGTGTTCTTGAAGTCCCTCGCCGTGCTCCAGAAGGTACCCCCGCCAAGGTCTTCCGTGGCGGTGGAGTTGAATTGCAGGGTGAGGGAGCTGCGCACGTAGGCGTTGCGGCGGCGTCCGGGCTTGCGGGTTTCCTCCGCCAACTGGTCCAGCCTGAGCGTCGAAAGGGCCAGCCACGCCATGTCGTCATAGAAGTGGTTCACGAACCTGAAGCGGTTCCTGATCCGGACGGAGGTGACCAGCCGGGACGCAAGCCGTCCGGCGCTGGGGCGGGAGGCGCCGTCGAACTTAACTCCGGTGGCGAGTTCCCGGCGGCCGGTATCCACCAGGCAGTCCACGTAGTGCGCTTGCCACCAGTAGTGCCACGGGCCGAAGAGGCTGCTGGCCCGCCACGGAACCTTGATGGCGCCGATATGCGTGCCTGGGAGGAAGAACAGGCGCCTGCCAAAAGTGCGGGTTACCGAGCGGGCAGCGTGGTCGGCGCGATTTGCCCAGTGGCTTGGGTGGGCTGTTGGCTCGGCGTTGCTTGGCATGGTCCCAGCCTATCGGCGGAGCATCGGCCTGGCGGTGGAGTCCAACCTGGCGGAGCCTGAGCCTGGCGGTGGAGTCCGGCCAGGCGGTGGGTGCCGACGTGCCGATGGCTTTGACGTGCGCTGGGTCACAATTCCAGTTAACATGCATTAACGGATTTTGGTCTTCGAAGGTCCGCATCGCGTCTGCATCAAGGAGGATGGATGGACATCAAGGGCACAGTTGCACTGGTCACCGGGGGAGCGTCAGGGCTGGGTGCCGCCACCGCCAAACGGCTGTTTGATGCCGGGGCGTCGGTGGTCTTGGTGGATCTGCCTCAATCAGCCGGCGAGGCCTACGCGGCTGAGCTCAATGAAATCGCTACGGGGCAACAGGCTGTTTTCGCCCCCGCGGACGTCACTGACGAATCCCAGGTGCAAGCGGCCGTCGATGCTGCTGCCGCGCTCGGCGTCCTGCGGATCGTGGTGAATTGCGCCGGAATAGCGACGCCGGGGAAGGTCCTGGGCCGGGACGGTGTGCTGCCGCTTGAAACCTTCAACAGGGTCATCCAGATCAACCTGGTGGGCACCTTCAATGTGGTCCGGCTCGCCGCCGCTTCGATGGTGCAGAACGAGCCCGTCAGTACGGAACTTGGCGGGCCCGAACGCGGGGTCATCATCAACACAGCGTCCGTGGCAGCCTTCGAAGGGCAGATCGGGCAACCAGCCTACGCCGCCTCCAAAGGTGCAGTTGCGGCGATGACGCTTCCGCTCGCCCGCGAATTTGCCCGCTCCCTGATCCGGGTGGACACCATCGCCCCCGGGATCTTCGAAACGCCCATGATGGCGGGCCTGCCGCCAGCTGCCCAGGAGTCTTTGGGACAGCAAGTGCCGCATCCCGCGCGCCTGGGCCGGCCCGAAGAGTATGCCAACCTGGCCGCGCACATCGTGGAGAACGCCATGCTCAACGGAGAAACCATCCGCCTCGACGGTGCAATCCGGATGGGGCTCAAGTGACGGCCACCTTGACGGACTTGCCCGCGGCAGATTTCTTCGACTTCGAGTCACTCCTCAGCGTCCAGGAGCAGCGCAAGCTGAAGGAACTCCGCGCATTCCTGGCCACCGAGATCGCCCCGTATGCCGGCCAATGGTGGGACAAGGCCGAGTTTCCCGAGCACATCCTGCCCAAGCTGGCAGCCCTCCGGCTCAGCGCACCTGCCCAGCGTGGCTACACCCACCTGTTCGCCGGGCTGGTGATCGCCGAAATGACGCGCGTGGACACCTCAATCGCCACCTTCTTCATGGTCCACCACGATCTCTTCGTCGAATCGCTCTACGACTTCGGTAGCGACGCCCAGCAGGACCGCTACCTTGATGACGCTTCCAACCTCCGGACCACCGGAGCCTTCGCACTCACGGAGCCGAACCACGGCTCAGACGTCGCCGGCGGGATGGAAACAACGGCACGGCGCGTCGCCAGGGACGAGTCCGACGGCGGCGACTACTGGGTGATCAACGGTGCCAAGCGCTGGATCGGGAACGGGACGTTCTGCGACTACATGCTGGTGTGGGCCAAGGACCAGGCCGACGGAGCGGTACGGGGATTCATCGTCGATGCCTCCCTACCGGGGATCACGCGCAGCCGCATAGAAAACAAGGTGGCGCTGCGGACCGTGCAGAACGCCGACATACTTTTCCACGATGTCCACGTGGCCGAGGCCGATCGTTTCGCCGGGATCAACAGCTTCGCGGACACCAACCACCTCCTTCGCGGCTCACGCATCATGGTGGCCTGGCAAGCGGTCGGCCAACAGTTGGCTGCCTTTGATATCGCACGGCAATACGCCGTGGAACGCCTCCAGTTCGGCAAGCCGCTGGCCAAGTTCCAGCTGATCCAACAGCACTTGGTGGACATGCTGGGCAACGCGGTGGCCAGCATGGGGATGATGGTCCGGATTGCCCAATTGCAGGAGGACATCTTCACGGACGCTGCCGGGATGCGGCACGGTGGCGCCGACATGGCCCAGGTGGCGCTGGCCAAGGCCTACTGCAGCGCACGGATGCGCGAAACGGTGGCCCTGGGCCGGTCCATCCTGGGTGGAAACGGCATTGTGACCGACTACGGGATAGCCAAAGTCTTCGCCGATGCAGAGGCGATCTACACCTACGAGGGTTCCTACGAGATCAACTCGCTGATCGTGGGCAGGGCTGTCACGGGAGTTTCCGCCATCGCCTAGCTACAGGTCTTCGGGGAGTTTCTCGCCAGCCTCTACCCGGACATCGATCGAGTTTCCGCGCACCGGCATAGGGCACGTGCCGTAAGGAGTGAAGGCGCTGGGGTAATTGATGGCCCGGTTGAAGTCGATGACCACCGATCCGTCAGGGCGTGGCTTGGAGATGAACACCTTGCGCCATTCGTCGGTGGTCTCGCCATTGGTCTCATCATGGAAGGTCACGTTGAGGGCACCCAGTTTTTCCTCTTCCGCGTGGAGCCTGATCTCGTGGGAAATACCCGGAGCATGGAACACCACCTCGCCCACCGAGCGGTGTAGTCCGTCCACCAAGGGATTGGCGGTGCCGATGGGCACGTCCACGGGATGCTCGTACGCCTCGAACTTGCCTGTGATCACCCACTGCGGGTCGTAGGCGAACGTTGGCACGCTGGTGAAGCCGGTGTAAACGGGCGAGCCGTTGTCCCTGGTGCGGATCGCATACTTGTCCGCACGGACGGCCAGTTCCACCACCACCTGCTGCCCCTCCGGACCGCCGTACTGCACCCACATGAGCGATTCTTCGTCCTGGAGGGCTTCGGTGAACGTACCCACTGCAGGTTCACCAGTGGCCACGAAGCTCAGCCCGTCATCCTCAGTGGCTGTGAGGACGGCGCTGCTTCCGTCCGATGACCACAGGCCCGGGGCAAGCTCCAAGGCAGCCGGTTCTTCCTCCAACCACTGGAACGAGGTCAACGTCAGCCAGCCGTGGTCCGACGCCAGGGCCGCGTTCCGTCCGCTGCGGAACCTCTCCCAGCGGGCAAGTTGGGCATCCGTCGCGGTGGGACTCATGGTTCTCCTTGGTTATCGGGGCTCCGCTTGCGGCGGCTGTTCCTTCCCGTCAACCACGTGGGAAGGGCAGGCATTCCCATGGTGGAGCGGCTCACGCTGGCCCCCAACACATGCCAGCGCGAGCCCGTCTTAGGAGCGATGCGATGTGCCAGGGGGACAGCACATCGCATCGCAGTTCGTGTAGCTGGTGCTCTTAGTGGGAGCGCCGGCGTGCTGCGGACCTGGTTGCAACGAAAGCAAGCAGCGAACCCACAGCGAGGAACGCGGCGGCCGCGAAGATGAACACCGGACCGTTGGCCCCCGTAGTGGCGAGCTGGCCTTCACTGCCACCTGCAGCAGGAGTGGTCACCGTGGACGTCGGTACCACCACAACCGGGGCGGATGACGTGGTGCTTGCCGTGGGCGTGGGCGTGACGGTTGGCGTGGCCGTGGGGCTGGGTGTCACCGTCCGCGTGGGTGTGACGCTCGGAGTAGCCGTGGGCGTGGTTGTGGGGGTCGGTGTGACTGTGGGCGTGACGGTTGGCGTGGCCGTGGGGCTGGGTGTCACCGTCCGTGTGGGGGTGGGAGTTGCCGTCGGCCCGGAGGTGGCGTTGCCGTTTCCGTTGGCGTCGGTCCGCTTGGTTTCGGCGCCGATGTCAGTGGTGACGCCGGAGATGGTGACTGTTCCGGTGTTGGTGTAGGAATCGAGGTTGGGATTGGTCACTGCTGCGACCACAAAGAGTTCCACGCGCTCGCCCTTGGGCAGTCCCGTCCACGTGGCTGTTACCTTACCGGGGGTGCAGTCGACCACTGCCGGGTACTTGTCCGTATCCATGGGATCGATGATGTTGCCGTCGGCGTTCAGGACGGTGCCAACGCGGGGCGTAATTTCATCGCAATCGATCTCCATGCCTTCGGCGGGCGTATCAGTGACGACCACGTCGTTGGTGTCCGACTTCATCGGAGGCATGTAGATGATCGATTCGAGGCGTGTCTGGTTCGCGTCTGCCCACCACATGGCCTTGCCGGGAGTGAGAGGGACGGGAGCGCAGTTGCTGGTGCAAGGCGTGATGTCCACTGGTACGCGGAGCACGGTATCGCCGATCACGAAATCAAGCCGGCTGTGGTCGTCTTCACCGGGAACCTCAGCGAACTGGGTGGTGAAGGAGCAGGTTCCGCCGATACCGAACGGGTGGGACTCCACAAAGTCAGTGAGGGTGAAGACCACAAGTCCGGAATCGTTGGCCTCAGCCCTGGCGACAGTCTCGCCGTCGGGGTTGTCCAGATCGAACGACGCCGTGCCAAACCAGCGCAGTTGCGGCGGCAGTTGGAGTTCGAAGGTGTCGCCGGGCTTGGAGTGGTCCGGCACGCTCCACTCGCAGGAAAGGTCCACCTGGTCCCACTGGTTGGTCACCACGGACTGCGTGCTCAGGGTGATGCGGGCATCCGGAATCCCGGCGGCGTGGGCGGGTGCGGCGGACCAGGCCAAGCCCACCACCAAAAGCAGTATGGCGAGTAGCGCGGTGGCCGCGGAAGCCGCTTTGAGACGTAACTGACTGTTCATAGGGAAATAGATCCTTTGTTGGTAAACCGTGGGCCGTCGAATGATCAGTGACGCGGTGCCTGCTTTCGTGACGCCCTTGTCCGGATTCCCGTCAATGCAGTTCAGGCCACCGCTCGGACGTGCCGGCATTCTCCGAAAGCGGGTAGAGGCTCATCCGCGAAGGACTCAAGGAACCGGCCCCCAGGGTTTCCATGGCCGCCTTGCAGGCGGCCAGCCGTTCGAGGTTGGCATCGCACACCTGGAACACCACGTGGATTGCGGAACTCCGGTAGGTTGCCATGGCACCTGTCCCGCTGAGTTGGCGCTGCACCAGGGCTCCCAGTTGGACCAGTAACGTCCATCCGTGGCTTCGGCTGTCCGGAGGCTCGGGAAGTGCGATGACGGCCAACGCATGATGCCGGGAATACTCGGGACCTGCGTTGTCCAGCTCCAAAAGATGGCGTTGGAAATGGGCCTGCGTGGCGAGGCCGGTGTAGACGTCCGTGCAGGAGATGGGCGGGAGTGCCTCGGCTCCTTCCGCCCATCCCTCGGCCAGAGACTGGAGTGCGTCCACGTCGAGGCTCTGGTCCGCCGCATCAAACAGGGCGCGGAAGTCCGTAATGGTTTCGCTGATACCCACGCCGTTCCTCGCCCGGGCAGCGCCCAGCGACTTTGCGGTGGGCGCTGGCACTGTGGAGCGGGTTGTCAGCGAGGTGACCACTGTACGGACTTCGGGCAGCAGCCAGTCGGATTTGAACCGCCACCCCTGCTGGTAGCTGGTGGTTTGCCATCTGCGCAAGAGGAGGTGCCGCGAGAACGTACAGTCGGCGATCGATTTTGTCCGGGACGAGGTCATACCGGAAGAGTGCGGCCATGCCGCCATTCATGACGACGTGCAGGGCAACTCTAATTCCTAAAAAGATTGTAGAAACGCGCGTCACGAGTTTGTCCTGCCATTCACTGCGTATATATGGGCAAGATTTATTCGCATGTGGGGGCGCCGTAAATGGCGCGGAGGACGCAGCACCCGGAGGAGGCCAGCGACGGGCAGCTTATTGCGTTGGTTCGGGGTGGGGACACAGCAGCCTTCGATGGCCTCTATGAGCGGCACATTTCCATCGCTTCGACGGTGGCCCGGCGCAATGTGGACAACCCCAGCGACGCCGAGGACATTGTGGCGGAAGCCTTCCAGTCCGTGCTCCAGAACCTCGTTGCCGGAAAAGGCCCGGACACGTTCTTCCGTGCCTATCTGCTGTCCACTGTCACCCGCCTGTCCCACCACCGGAACCGCAAGGCGGGCAGGACGCTCCCGAGCGGCGACGATTCCACCCTGGATCATGCAGTGGGCGAGCCCGACGCCGTGGTCAAGGCCTTTGAATCCCATACGGTTGCCAAGGCATTCCGCATGCTGCCCGAGCGTTGGCAGGCAGTGCTGTGGTACCTCGACGTTGAACGCATGAAGCCGGCCGCAGCCGCACCATTGCTGGGACTGTCGGCCAATGCCGTTTCGGCCTTGGCCTTGCGGGCAAGGGAAGGCCTGCGCCGCCAGTACCTGCAATGCCACGTGTCCGAAGGCCCCAGCAGGGAATGCGCCGAGTATGTTGCCAAGCTCGGCAGCTTCATCCGGGGTGGCCTTTCCGGACCGTCGGCGCGGAAGGTCCGTACCCACCTGGAAGGGTGCGCGAGTTGTACGGCCGTGGTGGCAGAACTCCGGGACGTGGAGGGGAGCATGAAAGCCGTGCTCCTGCCCTTGGTCACGGGGATTCCGGTGGCTGCGTGGGCGGCCAGTGGTTCCGGGCTCGGCATCATTGGTAGCCTCGCGGCTCCCGCAAAAGTGGCAGCAGTTGCACCCCTCCTGGCCCAGCCTGTGGCCGCAACCATCATGACTGCCGCGGCAGCGGGACTGGTGTTGGGGGCTGCCGGAGTCATTGACTACTTTGCCCAGGTGGCGCCTCCCGAACAACGGACCGTCCAGACCGCAGCCGTTCCCAGCCAGGCCACCGTAGTCCCACCGCCAGAGACCCCTGCTCCGTCGCCCAGTCCAACCGAGATTCCGGCCGTGCCTGTTGTTCCGGCCACTGAGGAGGCGCCGCCACCGGTTGCGGAACCCGGGCCGCAAAGTACCCCACCCGCCGTCGAAACACCCGCCGTCGAACCTCCAGTGCCGTCCCACCCTGCAGCGACGTCCTCTCCCACTCGGACTCCAGACACGCCACCCAAGCGTGACGCGCAGCCGGCAATGGTCACCTCTTCCGTGGGGACCACAAAGGATGGGAACCCCTTCACCACCCCCTTCACCATCGAGTTCACAGTCTCCGGCTCGGCACCACTTGGCCAGGGGACAGCAGTGTTCTCGGCGCCGGATGGCGCGAGGATCGTTGGCGGGTCGATCGACGCTCCTGCCGGATGGCAATGCTCCCTGGAAAACGAGTCCAAAGCCGTGTGTTCCACCGAATCGGCCAAGCGCCGGAACCTGCACTTTCACCTGACGGTCGAATCACGGAATCGAAGCGCGGAATCGCTGAGCTACGGCCTCGATGGGACAGGGATCCAGGAACGGCACTTCGTCTATAACTACTGACCAATTTTTGATGCGTGGATCACAAACCGATCCACATCATGAACTGGCTCTTGCATTCACTCATTCATGGCAAGACCCGGACGCGGGTTGGTACGCATCATCCACGTTATTTAGGGGAAGTATGAAGGCAACGGTGTTTGCCGTAGCAGGCTCGCTCGGCGCGCTTGCTGTGGTTTTGGCCTTGGTCCCAATCGGCCGGAATTGGTTCGTTCGCAGGTTCAGATCGCCGCATCGGCTGCGGTGGATCACCGCGGCGTTGGGAGCGCTGCTGATGGCAGCCCTGTTGGGTTGTGTCCTTAGTCCCGAGCATTTGGGCTGGTGCGCAGTGGTGGTGCTCTTGTGCGGTGCCGCCCTGGTGGTGGGCTTCCTCGTGGCACCAACGCTCAGGATAAATCACGCCATGACCGCCCAGCCCAGGCGAGTTCTGGCCATCGGAGCCCATCCCGACGACCTGGAATTGGCCTGCGGTGCCACGCTCGCCAAGCTGGCGGACGCAGGACACGAAGTCCGCGCCATGGTGATGAGCACCGGCAGCAGCGGCGGCGACAGCGCAGCCCGTTTGTCTGAGGCATCCTCCGGTTCTGAGTTCATGGGCGTCTCCAAGGTCCAGGTACACGACTTCAAGGACACCAACCTGTCCCAGCACGGGCAGGAAATGGTCCACGCGATCGAAGCCTTCATCAAAGAGTTCCAGCCGGATGTGGTCATGACGCACTCTGGTCATGACTACCACCAGGACCACCAGGCCGTACACAGTGCCACCATGCGCGCCGCACGGCGTCACTCGTCCATCCTGTGCTTCGAGAGCCCGTCGGCAACCCGGCAGTTCAACCCCAGCGTGTTCGTGGACATTGCGGGGTATGTGGACGTGAAAATCCATGCAGTGTCCATGCACAGGGACCAGCGCGGCAAGCCCTACATGAGCGCCGAAAGGGTCCGGAGCCTTGCGGCTTTCCGCGGCTCGCAAGTGAAAACCACGTACGCGGAGGGGTTCGAACCCGTCCGCCTGCTTGGCTCAGCCGTAGGGGAGTTCTGATGGTCCGTTTCCTGGTGACAGGCGTGGGAGGTCCCGCGGGCAGTTCGCTGGCCCGCCAGCTCATGGACCGTGGACATTGGGTCCTCGGCGTGGACATGCAGACGGTGGACACCCGCTCCGCGGATATGGTGGCGAGGGTTTCCCGGTCCGACGCGCCGGGCTACTTGTGGGAGCTTCGGGGGCTGATCGCCCAACACGGTGTCCACGTGGTTGTTCCCACCGTCAGCGATGAGCTGGTGCTGGTCTCCGAGGCCAAGGACGATCTGGCACCCGGTGTCCGGGTAGTGGTGGCCGATGCTGCGCCGGTCCGAACTGCGAACGACAAATTCCACACCATGACCTGCCTCCACAATGCAGGCGTTGACGTTCCATCCTTCGGACTCCCCAGCAGTTTCGAATCGGTCCACCACGCCATGGATGTCCTGGGCGGCCCCATCGTGGTCAAGCCGAGGGTTTCACGCGGTGGGCGCGGAGTGCAGCTCCTGGAGCGGTTGATGGACGGGGGAGCCCGGGCGGCCCACGCCTGGGCGATGGCCGACGACACCTGCATTGTGCAGCGGTTTGCTCCAGGTACTGAATACGCCCCGGTGGTCCACAGGACGGGCGCCCGGACAGACGTCGTCGTGACCCTGGAGAAGACCGCGCTCAAAGAAGGGCGCGTGGGCAACGCGGTTTCGGTCCGGCGCAGCGAAGCCTCCGCGGACCGGGACGTCGCAACGCTGGCAGCCTCTGCGGTCGAAGCCCTGGGCCTGCAGGGTCCCGTGGATATCGACATCAGGCGGATGCCGGACGGCACCCCGGTGGTCCTTGAGGTCAATGCCCGCTTCGGTGCCAACAGCGCCCACGCACCTGAACTCCTGGACAGCGTGCTTCGACTGCACGCACAGGGGCAAGTGCCGGGAAGGAACGCGTGACCGTCCTCGATCTCGCGCTGGCTTTTGTTCAGGTTGGCGGACTGATCATCCTTGGCTTCGGTGCCGTCAAGATTATCTACGTTCCGCTGGCGCTCTACTTCAACCGCGTTCACCGGCCCCGGCCGGTGAAGCACAAGTATTCCGTCCTCAGCACCGAGCCGATGGTTTCAGTGATCGTCCCGGGCTACAACGAGGCCGTGGTCATCACCAACTGCGTGGAATCGATCCTCGGCAGCCGCTACTCACGGTTGGAAATCATCCTGGTGGACGACGGCTCCACCGACTCCACGGCACAGATCATGGCCGCGCTCGCCGGGCAGCACCATCGCGTCAGGTTCATATCGCGCGCGAATGCAGGCAAGGGAGCCGCACTGAACACGGGCATCAAGGCGGCGCAGGGCGACATCCTGATGTTCGTTGATGCGGACGGCATCTTCGCGCCGGACACCATGCTCCACATGCTGGCAGGATTCGACCACCCCAAAGTGGGTGCGGTCTGCGGCGATGACCGGCCCGTGAACCTCAACAGGGTGCAAACCATGATGCTCGCCGTGCTTAGCCACGTCGGCACCGGGCTGGTGCGCCGAGCCCTCTCCCTGATGCACTGCCTTCCCATTGTCTCCGGCAACATCGGTGCGTTCAGGGCGGACCTGGTACGCAGCGTGGGCGGTTTCCACGAGGACACCCTGGGCGAAGACCTGGAGCTCACCTGGCGGGTCTACAAAGCCGGCTTCCGGGTCAACTTCCAGCCCAAGGCGCTGGTCTATGCCGAATCACCTTCCACCGTGGGAGGGTTGTGGCGGCAAAGAGTCCGTTGGTCCCGCGGCCTGCTCCAAACGCTTCGCTTGCACTTTGGCATGCTGGGTAAAACTACCTACGGGACGTTTGGGCTGTTCCTCGTTTTCAACGCCTTCACCATGGTGTTGATACCCATCCTGCAGTTGTTGATCCTGGGAATCCTGCCGTTTCTCTACGCGGCAGGCAGGGGACCCATTCCGTGGGAAGTGCTCGCCATCCTGGGGTGGTTGGGCCTCTTCGTGTCCTTCGTCCTGATCGTCTTTTCCATCGGCCTCAACCGTTCCTGGAGGGATCTCCGGTTCCTGTGGACGGTACCGCTCTGGCCCTTCTACTCGGTATTCGTAGGACTTGCCTTGGCCAGCGCGATCGTCAAGGAACTGCGCGGCAGCCCGGCCCGGTGGAACAAGCTCCAACGCACAGGTGTGGTTTCGGTGACCGCACTGGACAGTGAATCGGTAAGGGAGTCCCTCGCATGAAACAGGTCATCTTGTCCTTCGCGATCATGGTTGCCACAGCAACTGCGTCCACAGTGATTATGGTGGCGTCACCGGCAGGTGGTGGTTCCCGACCCAGCGATCGGATGGTCAACCTTGGCTTCGAGGACATCGTCACCAAGGATCCGCAGCATCTTCCCCAGCTGGCCAAGCGGCTGGACTCCGTGAATGCCACGGCGGTCTCGCTATCCGTGGGACGCACGGACTGGACAGCCTTTCCATGGGCCGGCCGGCCGGGATCCTTCTCAGGCGAGGTGTCGGCCACCGGACGTGATTACGTTGCCGAGGCCATCAAAGCCGTGGGGACCTCGGCTGACGGAGAACAACGGGACATTGTGCTGACCATCGATGTCCTCCTGGACCGGGCTCTCCGCGAGGATCCGTCATTGGCAGGCCGCGATGTCCATGGCCGCGCGTCCACAAGTTTTGCCGGCGTTGCGGCCCTGCGGAACGGTGAGGCCGGTGCCCGGCTGGTTGCCTTGGCTGCCGAGGTTGCGAAGAAGTACCACCCCACAGCCGTGGACCTGACGGAGTTGATGTTCGACGATTTCACTTTCGGTCCCGATGACCTGCAGGACTACAAGGCCACCACCGGCCAAGCGGATTGGCCCCGGCTGGCCAACGGCAGCATCGACACTGCGGATGCCCATATCAGGACGTGGCGCAGCGAAGCTGTGGCGGACATCGCCCGGAAGGTGGGTGCCGCCGTCGAGCCGTATGGCGTCAAGGCCGAAACGGACGTGCGGAGCCCCAAGAAGTCCGCTACCGGGGACCGGGCCGAGAGCGGGCATGACTACGATCTTCTGCTCAAGCAAGTGGACCGGTTGCATGTGTGGCAGTACGTAGGCCTCAATGATGAGCGGGCCCCCAGAACGGAGGAACTGGTGCGCGCCATGAACCGTCGGGCAGGTTCCCGGATGTCGCTGTCACTCGGCCTATGGGCGAACGACGGGATTATTTCAGCCGAGACGTTTGGGATCGCGCTCAAGGAAGCCGCCCGGGGCGGGGCCCAATCCGTGTCCGTGACGCCGGCGAGCCTCATGGAAGGCGCCCACTGGGATGTCTTGAAAGAGGCTTGGGCAGAGTAACCGAATGTGTAGCCCGGACCATGCCAGAATCTGAGACACATTCCCGCGGCCCAAGCCGCTGCGGGTAATATCCCTTGGGAAACATAAGTAATAGGGCTCACAGTATCCAGCGCAGTGTACGAGCCAAACCACATCCCGAAGGTAAGTATCTATGGTTCACACTGCCCCTCAAGACACCGATCTCGCTGCGGAACTTCGCGCCGACGTACGCCGGGTTTCCACCCTGCTGGGCGAGTCCCTGGTCCGGCAGCACGGCCCGGATTTGCTGCAGCTGGTGGAGCAGGTCCGGTTGCTGACCAAGGAATCCAAAGAGGCTGCGCGTGGCGGCGCCGACGCAACCGGTCCGTGGAGCGCGCACGACGTCGTAGCCCAGGTCCGCGAGCTTCTCGCCTCCCTGCCACTCGAGCAGGCGACCGACCTGGTCCGTGCCTTCGCGTTCTACTTCCACCTGAGCAATGCTGCCGAGCAGGTGCACCGCGTGCGCGGTCTCCGTACCCGCCAGGAGAAGGACGGCTGGCTCGCCAAGGCCGTCTCCGAAATCGCGGGCCAGGCCGGCCCCGAGGTGCTCCAGGACGTGGTCAACGAGCTCGATGTCCGCCCGATCTTTACGGCCCACCCCACCGAGGCATCGCGTCGTTCGGTGCTGGACAAGATCCGCAAGCTCTCCGACGTCCTGGCCCAGCCGACGCTGGAGGGTACGTCTGCCCGCCGCCGCCAGGACCGGCAGTTGTCCGAAATCATCGACCAGATGTGGCAGACCGATGAGCTGCGGCAGGTGCGGCCCACCCCGGTGGATGAGGCCCGCAACGCCATCTACTACCTGAACAGCATCCTCACGGACGCCATGCCGGAAATGCTGACCGACCTTGCGGAACTCCTTGGCGAACATGGCGTGAAGCTCCCGTCCGCCGCGGCCCCGCTTCGCTTTGGCTCCTGGATCGGTGGCGACCGCGATGGCAACCCGAACGTCACGGCCGCCGTGACCCGGGAGATCCTGCAGCTGCAAAACCAGAACGCAGTGCGTATTGGCATTGCCCTGATCGATGAGCTGATTTCCGTCCTGTCCAACTCCACGGCGCTGTTCGGAGCGGACCAGGAACTCCTGGACTCCATCGAGGTGGACCTGAAGAAACTTCCGGGCCTGGACAAGCGGGTCCTGGAACTCAATGCGCAGGAGCCCTACCGGCTTAAGCTCACGTGCATCAAGGCCAAGCTCATCAACACCGGTCGACGTATTTCGGCCTCCACCCACCACGAACCGGGCCGCGATTACGCCACCACCTCGGAGCTTCTTGCCGAATTCGGCTTGCTCGAATCGTCGTTGCGGAACCACGCCGCCGGACTGGTGGCCGATGGCGCGCTGGCACGCGTGCGGCGGGCACTCGCGGCTTTCGGCCTGCACCTCGCCACCTTGGACATCCGTGAGCACGCGGATTACCACCACGACGCCGTGGGCCAGCTCGTTGACAGGCTGGGCACCGAAAAGCCGTACGCCTCGCTGACCCGCGAGGAACGCTTCGAGTTCCTGGGCGCGGAGCTGGCTTCCCGCCGTCCGCTGTCCGGCCACCCCATCAAGCTCGATGGCACCGCAGATGGCACGTACGACGTCTTCCGCAGCATTCGCCAGGCACTGAACACCTACGGTCCGGACGTGGTGGAAACGTACATCATTTCCATGACCCGCGGCGCGGACGATGTTCTTGCCGCGGCCGTCCTGGCCCGCGAAGCCGGCCTGATCGATCTGTTCGGTGCCAAGCCGCATGCCCGGATCGGCTTCGCGCCGCTCCTGGAAACAGTCGAAGAGCTCCGCGCCTCGGCCGAGATCGTGGACCAGTTGCTGTCCGATCCGTCCTACCGGGAACTTGTCCGGTTGCGTGGGGACATCCAGGAAATCATGCTGGGCTACTCGGATTCCAACAAGGAATCAGGCGTGATGACCAGCCAGTGGGAGATCCACAAGACCCAGCGGAAGCTGCGCGATGTTGCGGCGAAGCACGGCGTTCGGGTGCGCCTTTTCCACGGCCGCGGCGGGTCCGTGGGCCGTGGTGGCGGACCTACCTACGATGCCATCATGGCCCAGCCCAACGGTGTGCTCGAGGGCGAGATCAAGTTCACGGAGCAGGGCGAGGTCATCTCGGACAAGTACTCGCTGCCCGAGCTTGCCCGCGAAAACCTGGAGCTCTCGCTGGCGGCCGTGATGCAGGGTTCGGCCTTGCACCGGACTCCGCGCACCTCGGAGGACGAGCGTGAGCGGTACGCCAACGTCATGGAGACCATCTCCGACGCCGCTTTCGTCCGCTACCGCGCCCTGATCGACGACGAGGATCTTCCGGCGTACTTCCTGGCGTCCACCCCCGTGGAGCAGCTGGGCTCGCTGAACATCGGTTCGCGCCCGTCCAAGCGCCCGGATTCGGGTGCCGGACTGGGCGGCCTGCGTGCCATCCCATGGGTCTTCGGCTGGACCCAGTCCCGCCAGATCGTCCCGGGGTGGTTCGGCGTCGGCTCCGGCCTGAAGGCCGCCCGCGAAGCCGGCAACACGGAACAGCTCACGGAAATGATGGACCGTTGGCACTTCTTCCGTTCCGTGATCTCCAACGTGGAGATGACGCTGGCCAAGACAGACATGGAGATCGCCGGTCACTACGTCTCCTCACTGGTTCCCAGCGAGCTGCACCGCCTGTTCCATATGATCCGCGACGAATACGAGCTCACGGTGGCAGAGGTGGAGCGGCTCACGGGAGAACTCGAGCTCCTCGACGCCCAGCCAACGCTCAAGCGTTCACTCGAAATCCGTGACCAGTACCTGGACCCCATCAGCTACCTGCAGGTGGAACTCCTCCGCCGCGTACGCGAAGAGTCCGTCTCCGGAGCCGAGATCGACGAACGGCTCCAGCGGGCCATGCTCATCACCGTCAATGGTGTGGCCGCCGGCTTGCGCAACACCGGCTAAGCCACGGCTAGGCTAGTGGGATGCCATCGTTCCAAACCAAGCTGAAAATCACGGGCCTCAAGCCGGGCAATGCTCCGGAGTCCGTGATGGCTGCCGCCGTGGAAGCCCTGGGTACCAGGCACCACGTGGAGTCGAACCAGTTGGATATTGTTGGTGGCGTCCCACAGATCAGCCTGCGGTTCATGGTGGATGCGCGGGACTACACAGGCGAGAACCACGAGGCCCGGACGTCGGCTGCCATGATGCGTGACGCCGTCGAACGCGTGGCCCTGACCGGCAGCCTGTACGTGCTGCGCCGGAGCCGCGGGCGCTGGTCCCCGATCTAGGACTGCTGGTCAGGTTGCGCTGCGTCGCCGTCGAACGGTTCCTCGACGGGGGAGCGGTTGCCGCGGCGCCGGGTGACGATCACGCCCACCACCACGCCGATCACCAGGCCCACACCCACGCCGATCAGCGAACTGGCCCAAAACGGCAGCTTGGTGGTGGAGCCGGTGAAGTAGCCCAAGCCCACCTGCCACAAGGCCCACAGCACACCGCCGAGTCCGGCGCACAGGCTGAAGCCGCGGACCGAGACATTGGCGATGCCTGATGCCGCGGAGGTGGCTAGCCTGCCACCGGGAACGAACCGTGCGCCGATGATCGCGCCATAGGCGGAGGAACGCCCGGCTTTGGCGATGGTTTCGTGGATGGCCAGGTGCACTTTGCGGCCCCACGACCACCGGTCCAGCACGTGGCTGACACGCCTCTTGAACAGCAGGTACACGGCCATGTCGCCCAACCAGGAGGCGAAGGCGGCCAGCAGCAGGATCAGCCAGAAGTTGACGTGGCCCTCGGCGGCCAACGCGCCCCCGGTGATCACCACCATCTCTGAGGGAATCGGCGGAAAAACGGCATCACCCAGCACAAAGGGGACCACCCACAGGTAGATGGCTGATCCCCACGTGTCCGGGGAAGTGAAGTCCATTGGCACAAAATACCGCACTTGCCGCCCCACCCGCTGGCTCTTGCCGCGGCGCCCGGGCGGCGAAAGACTGGCGGAATGCGGATCGAGATCATGCACGGGGACCTGACCATGCGCGGCGTCGACGCAATCGTCAATGCCGCCAACTCTTCGTTGCTCGGTGGAGGAGGAGTGGACGGAGCCATCCACAGGGCCGCCGGGCCTGAACTCCTGGAGGCGTGCCGTGAGCTGCGCCGCACCCAACTGCCGGACGGGCTTCCGGTGGGTGACGCCGTCGGGACGCCGGGTTTCCGGCTCCCCGCGCGGTGGGTGGTCCACACCGTGGGGCCGAACCGGCATGCCGGACAAACCGATCCGGAGCTCTTGGCCTCGTGCTTCCGCGAAAGCCTGGCCGTGGCAGGGGAACTTGGCGCCCGGAGCGTAGCGTTTCCCGCTATCAGCGCCGGAATTTACGGTTGGGACGCCCGCGAGGTTGCCGAGGTGGCGCATGACGCCGTCACGGCCTTTTCGGTGTCAGGTGCCCGGGGCGCTGCCAACGGTAGCCCTTTGGACCTGGTGGAGTTCGTGCTGTTTTCGGAGGATACGACGGCGGTTTTCCGCGCCGTCTTCGGCCGCTGACGCAACGCGGGGTCACTTTTGGCCCCATGTGGAGGCCAACATGGGCCATATCTGACCCCGCGTTGCTTAGGAGGGGTGGGCTTCGCTGAGCGTGAGCTGGCTCCGGTATTCCACGGGTTTCCTGCTGATGGGGTCCACAAAACGGATGCCGCGGGCCAGGAGTTGGAGCGGTTTGGCGTAGTCGTCCGGTGCTTTGTCCAAGAGGTCCGGGTAGAAGGCGTCGTTGACGATTCCCAGGCCGAGTGAGGCCATGTGTACGCGGAGCTGGTGGGTTTTCCCGGTGTGGGGTTCCAGCCGGTACAGCGCACGCGGCTCCGCACCGCCGTCGAACGTTTTTACTTGCTCGATGCGCGTCTCGGCATTCGGCTCACCGTCGGTTACCTCCGCAAGGAGGTAGCTGCGCGACTTGGTCATGCGGTTCCGGACCACGGCAGGGAACTCGACGGCGGGATAGCCCGGCGCCGGCGTCGCGGCGGACACGCACTCGTATTCCTTCTGGACCTGGCGCTTCTCGAACAGCACCTGGTACTTGCCGCGCGTCTCCGGGTTGGTGGAGAGCAGGAGGATTCCGGCGGTCATGCGGTCAAGGCGGTGCATGGGAATGAGGTCCGGCAGGTTCAGGAGGTTGCGCAGCCGGACCAGGGCCGATTCCTGGATGTACGTGCCGCCCGGGGTTGTGGGCAGGAAGTGGGGTTTGTCCACCACCAGGATGTGCTCGTCCTGGTGGAGGATGGAGATTTCGACGGGCAGGCGGGTTTCCGGTGGGAGCGTGCGGTAGTACCAAATGAAGGTGTGGTCCTCCAGCTTGGTGGTCCGCGTGAGCGGCACGCCGCCTTCGCCCACAATCTCGCCGGCGTCGAAGCGGTCCTCGATTCCCTGCGGATCGATGTGCCCCCAGCGATGCATCATGTAGTCCATCGCCGTGTCCCACGGTCCCTCATCCGGAAGGCGGAGGCGGGTGGCGTTGACGCCGTCGCGCACGGGGAGGGGGGATTGCATCACCGGACAATTCTACTTTGTCCCGTTGCAGGGCCCGCTCTGCACGTCTACTTTGTCCCGTTGCAGGGCCCGCTTTGCGCGCTATACCGATGCCAGGGCCCACACCGCCAGGGTTCCCTGGCTGAGCTTGCGAAGTTAGGGAGGCGGTGGGGATGTAGAGCAGGCCTCGCAATGCTCCGAACATAAAAAAGTTCTTGACAAAAAAAGTTGTCGGTAACCATACTTGAAGCATGTTGGACATCGAAGTGATCGAGGACCCGGCCGCGGCGGAGGTTTCGCTGGACCCGATCCGCACGCGCATCCTGCAGGAGCTGGCCCAACCGGCGTCGGCAACGCAGCTCGCCGCCAAGGTGGGCATGCCGCGCCAGAAGGTGAACTACCACCTCAAGGCCCTTGAGCAGCACGGCCTGGTGGAGTTGGTGGAGGAGCGGCGCAAGGGCAACGTCACGGAGCGCGTTCTCCGGGCGACGGCGGCTTCCTACCTCATTTCGCCGGTGGCCCTGGCCTCCGTTGCGCCGGATCCGCGGCGTTTTGCGGACAGGTTCTCGGCTTTTTGGCTCCTCTCGCTCGCCTCGCGAACGGTGCAGGAAATGGGAAAGCTTATTTCCGGCGCCGCTGCGGCGAAGAAGAAGCTGGCCAGCTTCGCGATCGACGGCGAGATCACCTTCCGCTCGGCTGCGGACCGGGCCGCCTTCGCGGAAGAACTCGGCGTTGCGGTGACGCAGCTCGTGGACAAATACCACGACGGCGGCGCGTCCGCCGTGGCGGGCGGCGCGCGCAAGCACCGGCTCGTCGTCGTGCTTCATCCCGCACTCAAGAACACCTCAATTGAAGTCTCAGCAGGCAGTGACATTCCGACAGAAAAGGACCAGGACAATGGCAAATAACCGTGAATTCGAAATCGTGGCCGATACCGAGCTGCCCGGAACTCCGGAGCGGGTGTGGCAGGCCGTTACCGTGGACACCCCGGCGTGGATGTTCCCCACAGACCAGTGGCCGGCCGTCCGGACCGTCGATGAGTTCCCCGGCCACCTCGTGACCCGAATGGATGGGCCTGACGGTTGGTTCAATCAGTTGGAGCACGTCTTGGAGCCGGTGGAAGGTGGCCGCGCCAAGCTGCACTACGTCCACAGTGGGATCTTTGCCGATAACTGGGACGAACAGTACGACGGCGCCAGCAAGCACACGGAGTTCTACCTGCACACGCTCGGCCAGTATTTGGAGCACTTCGACGGCCGGCCGGTGGTCTTCACCGACATCCAGGGCCCGGGCTCGTCGCAGGCCGCGGACGGATTCCGGCGGTTGAAGAACGCGCTCGGCGTAGAGGGATTGCCGGCAGGTTCGGCGTTCGACGTGGACGTGGAAGGCGTGGGGCGGTTGCGCGGCGAGGTGGACTTCGCCAATGAAAACTTCCTTGGCCTGCGCACGGACGACACCCTGTTCCGCTTCTTTGGCCGCAACGCTTTTGGAGCTCCCGTAGGCATGACGGTCCATGATTTCAGCTGCTCCGGGGACTCCGAGCTCACCGCAAAGGCCTGGGGCGCGTTCCTGGAGAACGTGTACGCCTAGGAAGTCCTTGCCCGGTTTGCGCTAAGCTGCCCAGGCCCGGGTGACTCCTTCAAGTGCTGCCTCGTAGATGGCCGCCCAGTCCGTGCCGGGTTCGTTCATCTGCGCCAGTTCCAGGCTCACCAGCCCATGGACCTGCCCCCAAATGGCCATCGCGACCGTTTGGGGGTTGTCCTGTTTAAGCCTGCCCGCTTGCTGCGCGGAGGTGACCGCCTCCACCAGGGGTGCCATGGACGCCGAGGCGACTTCCGGCGTCGGGCTGCAATCGATGTACGCCGCCAGGGCGCCGCTGAACATGAGCCGGTACAACGCGGGATGTTCCAGGGCCCAGCCCCGGTAGGCGCGGCCAAGACCAAGGAGGCCGTCCTTCGAGGCGTCGCGCTGGGACTCGCCGAAGGAGCGGAAGCCGTCGTCGACGGCGGCAGTCAAGAGTTGCGCTTTTCCGCCGAAGAGGGAGTAGATCGCCGTCGTGGACGTGTTCGCGGCTGCCGCCACATCCCTGAGTGTCACCCGTGCGGGGCCTTCGCGGTCCACGAGCTCCGCGGTGACTTCCAGTAGCCGTTGGTGAACGGCGTGGTCGTGAACGATGGGTCTTGCCATGCCTACAAGTGTTTCATAACATTGTTTCATAACGCCGTTATGAAACTACGGACCAGGAACAATTACCGAAGGACTGACATGGCACAGGAGATCTTCCCTGGACGTTTCACCGCTGACATCGGCCGGGACAACATCACGGTTTTCCTCATCGGAATGCGGGCCAACCGCTGGTGGAAGACGGGCCGCGTTGCGAAGGTAGCATCGGCGATGCCCGTGATGATGCAGCACTTGGCCCGGAATCCCGAGGCAGGCCTGCTGGGGAGTGAACAATGGTTTGGCCGGACCACCATCATGCTCAGCTACTGGGAGAGTCCTGAACATTTGCGGAAATTCGCTGCGGACAGGGAATCGCCGCACTTGGGTCCGTGGCGGAAGTTCATGAAGGAGATCGCGGGCAGCGGTGACATCGGGGTGTGGCACGAAACGTACCAGGTGCCCGCATCCGGGATTGAAGTGGTGTACAACGGCATGCCCTCGTTCGGCTTGGCCAAGGCAACCTCGCATGTTCCTGTCGGTTCCGGCAGCAACACGGCCAAGCAGCGCATGGGCTCGGCCGCGCGCGTGGCCCCCAACTGATATTGACACCCCAACCTACATATCAGTTGGGTGGTTGGGCGGCTGGGGGGCGGGCGGCGGGGTGGTCAGGCGACGGCGGCCGTGGCGGGGCGCTCGGATTTGAGGCTTCTCCTGAGCTGAGGTGACGCGTCGAGCTTGTCTTGCGCAGCCCGGAGTGCGCGGACTGCCACCTCCAGGGATTCCGGCGGCAAGGTGTAGGGAACGCGCAGGTAATGCTCGAACGCGCCGCCCACCCCAAACCGCGGCCCTGCGGCCAAGCGGACACCGAAATCCGGGGCCAGGACCGTCAGGGCCGTGCTGCTCGGACCGGGCAGCCGGCACCAGGCGCTAAGTCCACCCCGGGGCCGTTCCACCTCCCACTCGGGAAGATGCCCTGCCAGCAATTCCATCAAAGCTGACCGGTTCTGCCGGAGCTCGGCCAGTCGGGCGTCCATCGGCTCGGAGTAGGCACCCACCAGGCGGGCTGCGGCCAGTTGCTCCACGATTGGACCGCCCAGGTCCATGGTGGTCCTGGTTGTCACCAGGCGGTTGATGACCGACTCCTCAGCGCGGATCCATCCTGTGCGGAGGCCGGCCCAGTGGGACTTGCTCAGCGACCCGATGGAGACCACCGCGGAACTGAAGGATGCCATCGGCGCAGCAGTGACGCCGTCGAGGTTCAACCCCCGCAGCGTCTCATCCACCACCAGGACCGTCCCGGCCAAAGCTGCGGCCCGCGCCAGGCGGCGCCGCTGAAGGTCGGACATGATGCGGCCGGTGGGGTTATGGAAGTCCGGGACGAGGTAGGCCATGGCCGGACGCTGCTGGTTCATGGCAGCCACCATGGCATCGATGTCCCAGCCCACCGGGGCTCCGGCGGCCGGCATCGCCACCGGAAGCGGGCGGCACCCGATGGCCCGGATGGCGTCCAGGGCGTTTGGGTAGGAAGGGTGTTCCACCAAGACTTTGTCCTGTTTCCCTGCCAAGGTCTTCAGGACAATGTTCAACGCGTGCTGCGCCCCGGACGTCACCAGGATCTGCTGGGCCGTGGTGGGAACGCCCTCGGCCGTGTACCTGTCCGCGATGGCCTGCCGCAGCGCGGGCACGCCCATTGCGTCATAACCAAAGCCGGGCAGGAGGGCGGGGAGTTCGGTCAGGGCATCTGCGAAGGCGCGGTGCACTACCTCGCCCGCTGCCGGCAGTGAGGCGTACGCCAGGTCCAGCAGTCCCTCCGGCGCTGCCAGCCCTGGCATGGTCACGGGCGAGCTGCGGTGCGGAATGCAGGTTCTGCCCCGGCTGCCTTGGCCCGCCGTCAGGAAACCCTGCTCCCGCAAGGTGGAGTACGCAGCCGTCACCGTGGTCCTGCTCAGGCCCAGAGTTTGGGCCAACGCCCTTTCGCTCGGCAGCGCGACGTCCAGCGGGATTCGTCCGTCCATCACCAGTAAACGCACGACGTCGGCCAGCTCCCGGTAGGCGGGCAGGGCGCCGGAGTTCCAGGAGCTGAGGAGGCGGGTGAGCGCGGTGGGATTCAGTGAGCCTGACACCAGTCCAGTATTTCAAACTGGCTATGGAATACAAGGCCAGTTTTTGGCGATGATGGATTCATGATGACCCGAAGAATCACCCAACTCCTGATCGGCCTCGCGATGTACGGCATTTCCCTTGCCATGTTCATCCGTGCCGGACTCGGCCTGGACCCGTGGGACGTGTTCCACCAGGGTGTGTCCCAGAAGACCGGCTTCAGCATTGGGATCGTGGTTATCGCCGTCAGTTTCCTGGTGCTGCTGCTCTGGATTCCGCTGCGGCAAATGCCCGGCATCGGAACCCTTGCGAACGCCGTTCTGGTTGGCTTGTTCGCCGACCTGGGCCTTTGGCTGATTCCCGCGTTCTCGCACCTCGGTGGCCAGATTGCCATGCTGGCCGGGGCCGTGATCCTCAACGGGATTGCTTCTGCCTGCTACATCGGGGCCCGGCTGGGCCCAGGTGCGCGGGACGGCCTGATGACCGGGCTGGTGCGGCGGACGGGCTGGTCCGTTCGACTGGTGCGCACCGGAATCGAGGTTGTGGTCCTGGCGGTGGGCTGGCTGCTGGGTGGCTCCGTCGGCGTGGGCACGGTGGTCTACGCCTTGGCGATCGGTCCGATTGTCCAGTTGTTGCTGCCGCGCTTCATGGTTCCGGAACAGCGCACGACGCCGGAACACGCCGAGCCTGCGCAGGTCACCCCAGCTGCCTAGCGGCTGGCTTCGGCTGGCATCTGGGACAGAAATAGATATCGCGTTCCTCGGTGCCAGTCGGTGACCCCAGCAGGCCGTACTCGATGGGTGTTCCGCATCGCCTGCACGGCTGGCGCGTTCTTCCGTAGACCCAGTAGCCCGGACGCATGGCGCGCGGACCCAGCGTGGAGCGCCGTCCGGGACCGAGGTTCTCGCCCAGAAGCCGCTTGGCGTCGCGGACGATCGTCGCCAGATCCGGGACTTGCCCAACCGGCAGGGCAGGGTGCACGCCGGACAGGAAACAGGAATCGCAGCGGTAGATGTTCCCGATCCCGGCGAGGTTGCGCTGATTCAGCAGGGCATAGCCGATGGGAACCTCCGGTTCAGCCTGGAGCCGCCGCAAGGCCTCTGCTTCGTCCCAGTCCGGCCCAAGAAGGTCCGGTCCTAGGTGGCCTACAATCCTGTCTTCCTCACCGGTTGGCACAACCTCGAGGATGCCCAGCGAGAATCCCACCGCATCGGCCACCGCTGTCCGCAGCACGCAACGGGCTGTGTGCCCGGGCCTGGTCCACCGGCCGCCCGGTGCGTAGACCATCCACGAACCCTCCATCTTCAAATGTGAATGAATGGTGAGGGCACGTGGTTTCCGGCTGGCCCCAGGTTCTGTGTCCTCCGGACCCACCAGGCGCATCAGCAAATGTTTTCCGCGCGGCACAACCTCGGTCATGGTCCAGCCGGCAAGGTTCAGCGTGGCGAAGCGCGGCACGCGGAAATCCGAGGCCGTGATCACCTGGCCGGCAAGGGCCTCATGGAGCTTATGGGCGGCGCGCCAAACGGAATCTCCCTCAGGCACGGATCCGCAATCCCTTCGGCGTCGAGTAGGCGCCGGCTGCGGCGAGGGCAGCGGCGATAGGTGTTTCCAGGAGGTCGTGCCCGTTGACCTTCTCCATGAACAGCTTGTCCACGGCGCCTCGACGAACCACGCCCACCAGTGCCTCGGCAGCCACGGTGAGGGCGGCGTCGTCGTGGCTGAAGGTGAGCAGGGTCTTACCGCCGCGTTCGACGTAAAGGACCAACGCGCCGTCGACCATCACCACCAACGCACCTGCTTTCCGTCCCGGCCGGTGTCCCGAGCCGGCCTCGCCGGCCACCGACGGCCAGGGAAGAGCGGCTCCGTAAGGATTCGCGGGGTCGGTTGCCGCGAGGGCCAGCGCCGACGGGTCTGGCTGGGCGATGCGGGCGTCCTCGGTGAAGGAGCGCAGCCGGTCAACGGTGGCGGGCACTGCGAACTGGGCTGCGCCGAGATGCTCAATGAAGTACCCGCGGCGGCAGCGACCGGCTTCCTCCAGCCGCGCGAGCACCTTGTACATGAGGCCGAAGCCGCCCAGGATGTTCTCTGCCATGACCGAACCCCGCGTAACCACGCCGTAGCGGTCCAGGAGAAGCTCGGCTGTGCCGCGGGCGTGGATGGTCGGGTCCAGTTCCGGCAGTGGCAGCGCTGACCAGCGTCCGACGGCGAGCGGCGGCGTGGGTGCCTGGGCTGCCACTGATCCATAGCGGCCACCGGTCAGTCCGGGTGATCCAAGGAGGCCCGCACCGTGGCGGCCGAGTCGGCTCATGCGCGGCGCCCTGGCCCGGGGTGCCTTGGCCACTTGGCGATGGGCCGTCCGCCCACCGGCTATCATGGCGCGCACGGGGGCAAAGGTGTCCCCGGTAACCCTCCCCGCCCAGACGAGGTCCCAGAGAGCGGAAACCACGGCGTCGTCGCTCAGCACGGCATCCATGCCACCGGCAACCTCCGTGAGTTGCCGGAAGAAGTAGCCGCCGCCCGCGCCCAGATAGTCCAGCAGGCGTTGCTGCGCGTCACCGGGTTCAAACTCCGGCGACGGGTTGAGCGTGAGCTCGGCGGAATCGGCAACGTGCAGGCTGATCCACCCGTCGTTGCCGGGCAGGGATCCGGCGCCGGACCACAGGAGTTCGCCGGCTGCCATGAGTTCGTCCAGCATGGCGGGTTTGTAGTCGGCCACACGGCTTGCGAGGACCAACGGTTCCCACGCCGAGGCCGGAACGGGAACACCTGACAACTGGTCCACGGCCGTGATGATGCCATCCAGCCCGCGGAGCGCTTGGCTGCGTGACTTTCCAGGCGCCGTGACGTTTTGCCACGCAGGAAGGAAACGCCCGTAGGCCGCGGCATCGACGGGTTCCACCTCTGCCCTGAGCGCCGCCAGGGACCGGCGCCGGAGTTTCCGAAGGACCTCGGAATCACACCATTCGCTGGACGGGGGAGCCTCAAGACTGATGACGTCCGGATCGGGTGCCTGCGTTTCGGGTGCGGTGGCGTGCGGACGGAATTCGCCTTCCACCACGCGCCCGTCGGCGGCGAGCCGTTTCAGGGCGGTATTGACGACGGCAACCCCGAGGCCCAGGCGCGTTGCGGCTTCCGCCGCCGTGAACGGCCCATGAGTGCGGGCGTACCGAGAGACAAGATCACCCAGCGGATCGTTCACCGGCTCGATGAACGCCAGCGGCACACCCATCGGCAAGGGCACCCCGATGGCGTCGCGCAACCGGGCGGCGTCCTCCACGGCAGCAAAACGTTCGACGCCGCCAATGGTCACCTTGAGTGCGCGGTTGGCTTTCTGGAGTGCCTGGAGATGGGATCCGGCCTCGGCAGTGGTTGCGGAGGTGGGCGCATCCTGGTCAATGGAGGGCTGGTCCGGGGCGTGCAAGCGCTCGGCCACTTCATCCACGGCAAGGGGGCCCAGCAACCGCAGCAGGTCCGCCACGCCTTCCATGCCCTTGACGCGGCGGTCGGGTACCAGCCGTTGCAGTTCGCGTTCCGTGGTGTCGATGACCTTGGCGTCCAGGAGTTCGCGCAGTTCCACGCGTCCCAGGAGCTCGTTAAGGAGCGTGGAATCCAGGGCAAGCGCTGCGGCCCGGCGCTCGGCAAGGGGCGAATCGCCTTCATAGAGGAACTGGGCCACATAACCGAACAACAAGGACTTGGCGAAGGGGGAAGGCTGTTGGGTGGTGGTCTGGACGATCCGGAGTTCGCGACGCTCAACGGACGCGGCGATGTCCTTCAACGCAGGCAGGTCATAGACATCCTGCAGGCATTCCCGCACCGTTTCAAGAACGATGGGAAACGCCGGGTACTTCTTGGCCACGTCCAGCAACTGCGCCGAGCGTTGGCGCTGCTGCCATAAAGGTTGGCGCTTGGTGGGGTTCTGCCGCGGCAGCAGCAGGGCCCGGGCAGCGCATTCGCGGAAGCGGGAAGCGAACAGGGCGCTGCCGCCAACCTCGGCGGTAACGATCTGTTCGAGCTCTTCGGGGTCGAACAGGAAAAGTTCCGCGCCGGGCGGTTCGTCTTCCATCATGGGGACGCGGAGCACGATTCCGTCGTCCGCCGCCATGGCCGAGCCGTCCAGGCCATAACGTTGCTGGAGGCGCTGGCCCACAGCGAGGGCCCAGGGTGCGTGGACCGGCATGCCGAAGGGACTGTGCAGGACCACCCGCCAGTCGCCCAGTTCATCATGGAAGCGTTCGACTACCAGGGTGCGGTCGCTCGGGACGACTTCCGTGGCCTGCTTCTGCTCGTCCAGGTACTGGATCAGGTTGTTGGCCGCGAACGCATCCAAGCCGCTGGCCTGGCACCGTTCCATTGCCGGAGCAGGGTCGGCGGCGGAGAGCTCCCTGATGAAAGCACCGAGTGCCCGGCCAAGGTCCACCGGCCGGCCCAGCGAGTCGCCTTTCCAAAAGGGAAGTTTCCCGGGCTGGCCGAAGGCGGGGGAGACCAGCACACGGTCATGGGTGATGTCCTCGATTTTCCAGCTGGTGGCACCCAGCGCGAAGATATCACCAACGCGCGACTCGTAGACCATTTCCTCATCGAGTTCGCCGACCCGACGGCCTCCCTTGGCCGCCCTCGCCGAGCTGCTGGGACCATCGCCGTCGCCCCCGCCGGAAGGGCCCGTTCCCTCGACCTCCGTACCGATGATGTAGACGCCGAACAGCCCCCTGTCCGGGATAGTTCCGCCGGAGGTGACAGCCAGACGCTGGGATCCAGGCCTTCCTTCGATGGTTCCGGCATGCCTGTCCCACACGATGCGCGGCCGGAGCTCGGCGAATTCATCCGAGGGGTACCTGCCGGCCAAGAGATCCAGCGTGGCCTCGAACGCTGAGCGCGGCAGGCTGGCAAAGGGCGCGGACCGGCGGACTGTGCTGAACCACTCTTCCACGTCGATGCTGCCCAACGCCGTGGCTGCCACGGTCTGTTGCGCCAAAATATCCAGGGGATTGGTGGGGATGCTGAGCCGCTCAATCTGACCGCTGAGCATGCGCTCCACGGTGACGCTGGTGTGCAGCAGGTCCGCCCGATGCTTCGGGAAGAGGACGCCTTCGGAGATCTCACCCACTTGGTGTCCCGCGCGGCCCACGCGTTGCAGGCCGCTGGCGACGGACGGCGGTGACTCCACTTGGATGACCAGGTCCACGGCGCCCATGTCGATGCCCAGTTCAAGCGAGGACGTAGCGACGACGCAGCGTAGCCTGCCGGATTTCAGGTCGTCCTCGATCAGGGCACGTTGGTCCTTGGAGACGGAGCCGTGGTGGGCGCGCGCCAGGACCGGGTCTGCTCCGGTGGTGCTTCCGGCTTGGGCCATCATGTGGGCCGGGGTGGCCGTGGACGTGGGGGACTTGGCGGAGGAACCGCCCGGCGATGCGACGGCTGCGGGATCCGGCGCTGTGTCCCAATGGTCCGAACCGCCTTGCCCGGGAGACTCGTCCCAGGCGGACCCCGCCTCAGCCATCAACTGCCGCTCCGCGTAGATCTCGTTGAGCCGGGCGGTCAAGCGCTCGGAGAGGCGACGGGAATTGGCAAACACGATGGTGGATTGCTTTGAAAGGACGAGATCCACGATCTGTTCCTCCACATGCGGCCAAATGGAGGCCTGCGGCTGCAGCCCTGAGGCGGGGCCGGAATCGAAAGCCCCCGAAGCGCCCTGCAGGTCCGACATGTCCTCCACAGGGACGGTGACGGTGAGGTTCCAGTTTTTCTTGGACGGCGGAGCCACGATCTCCACGGGAGCCTGGCCGGCCAGGAACTGCGCAACGAGTTCACGGGGCTGCACCGTTGCCGAAAGCCCGATGCGCTGCGCCGGCTTGGGCAGCAGCGCGTCGAGCCGCTCCAAAGACACTGCGAGGTGGGCGCCACGCTTGGTGCCGGCCACGGCGTGGACCTCGTCAATGATGATGGTGTCCACTTCGCTCAACGTTTCCCGGGCACGGGAGGTCAGCATGAGGAAGAGGGACTCCGGGGTGGTGATGAGGATGTCCGGCGGATTGGTCAACAGCGTGCGGCGATCTGCCGCCGTCGTATCCCCGGAGCGGACGCCCACCGTTACGAGGGGAGCCGGCAGCCCCAAACGCTTGGCGGTTTGCGTGATGCCGATCAGCGGGGAGCGGAGGTTGCGTTCCACGTCCACGCCCAGTGCCTTCAGGGGCGAGATGTACAGGACGCGCGTCTTGGTTTTCGGCTTCCGGGGCCGCTTGCCTGCGGGGACCTCTTCCAAGCCGGGCAAGGTGTCCGTGGGTGTTGAATGCAGACGATCCAAAGCCCAGAGGAAGGCCGCGAGCGTTTTGCCCGAGCCGGTCGGAGCCACCACCAGGGCATGGGAGCCGGAGGAGATCGCGTTCCATGCACCGTCCTGGGCAGGCGTGGGCACGTTGAATGCGCCGAGGAACCATTCCCTGGTTGCCTGGCTGAAACGGCTGATGGCGCCGGAAGACGCCTGCTGCTCCTGCATTCCTCCATCATGCCCCACGGCACGGACAGAATAAGGTCCGGCCGTATGAACGCCAGATCATGCCCGGGCCGTGGGGTGGAGGTCAGACTGCCTGGAAGGCGGTGATGCTCAGGAGCTTGATGCCCGCGTTGCTGCAAGCATCGTGGGGTTCGGCGACGAACAGGGACGCCGTGTCTTCCGGCGGGTAGATCCGGTAGCCGGCCGCCGCCACCTTGGTGCAGTCGCCGTAGTTCCCGGCCTGGGTGTACCGGAGTTCGGCCCACGCCGCCTTGCCCGGTGCCAGCTCGATCTTGGTGACGGGCGTGGTTGTCTCACGCGTTGCGGGTTCGCCGATCGGTGCCCCGTTGGCATCGGCCGTCAGGGAGACCCCAGCGAAGCCTTCGAGCGTGCACGTGGCCGAACCGGAGTTGGTCAGGATCAGCTTCTCGTAGATGCTGCCTGCTGCGCCGCCGCCGGTGGAGTCCGTGGTGGCCGTGAGCGAGGCCGCCTTGCACAACCCCGGACCTGCGGGTGCTGCGGAGGTTGCCGGCGCCGACGGCGAAGCGGAAGCCGAAGGAGCGGCCGAGGCGCTGGCCGAAGAGGATGCCGACGGCGAAGATGACGTAGGCGGGGCGCTGCTGGTTCCCGCAGGGCTGGGGCTGGGTCCACAGGCGGCAATAAGCAGCAGTGACGCGGCCGCCGTCGTCGTTAAAAGTCCGGTTTTGATGCGCTGAGTCCACATGGGCACCAGCCTTGCCGCGGCCGTGGCACGAGTCAATCGAGCCACGGCCGGGGCGGCGGATTGGCGCCCGGATCGTAATCTTCCGGGCGCCTGGCCAGTTACTTGGACGCCTTGGACCGGCTGAAGAACGCCGCCGCGCCCAGGACCAGGCCGGCAATTCCGGCCAGCATGCCAGCCCAGCTGCGGGCCGTGGAGCCATCATCAGTCACGGAGGACGCCTGCTCCGTGGACACTGTGGCAGCCGCGTGGTGATCGCCCGACGCGTCGGCGGCGGTGATCGCAACCGACGGAGCCGGAGACTTCAGGTCGTGCTCGTTCTGGCCATCCTTGGGGATTTCCGACCAGTCCGTCTGTCCCTGCTCGCACGTCTGCAGCGTGGGGAAGTAGATGGTCTTGCCGGCAGCGTCCGGCAACTTCACGGAAAGGACCAAAGCGTCGCGCAGGTGCGGATCCAAGGGAGTCTTGGCCGTGTAGACGATCTGGCTGGTCCGCTTGGTGATGGATGTGCCGTCGTCGAGCTTCTTGGGTTCCGGGAGGGTTTCGGTGACCTTCTCCACCGTCCAGTTGGGGTTGACCGTGGGCTGGGCGTCCGTCAGTTCCTGCGGCAGGTTGATGGTGACCTTGGTGGTGGCGGAGGTGTCGCAACCGTGCGGGATGCCAAAGGTCACCAGTGCGTAGGAGTTGGCAGCGGTCTTGTCCGGCGTGGCGCCAACATGGGCGGATGCTCCGGCGAGCCCCGCCATCATCAGGGCAGCGGTGCCACCGGCCACGGCGGTTGCGGACAGGGTACGGCGGAGGGTGGAGTTTTTCATGGGATGGCCTTTCAGGGTGCGCCTGGCAGCGGCGCGGGGTACGGGTTTGGAGCCCGTCACCGTGGAAGGCTGGTGCCGGGCGGACTTAAGGGCGTACGACGGCGGCCGGCGGGCCGCGGCGGCTGTCTTGCCTCAGGTTCCGCCAAGGGCGGGGGAGGTAAACGTCAGGTGCGCCGGCGGCGACAGGCGTGGCACCGGCGTCGGGCTTGAAAAGCAACGACGGAAGGGTGACCAGCGGACGAAGCCACGCGGCGAGCTGCCACAAAGCGTCTTCGCCCTTGGCAAGGACAGCGGCGGAAGCCACCGTTGCCATCACGTGCGCGACGAACATCAGGGCGCCGGCCGTGGTGCCAAGCTCGTGCAAGTGGGTGGCCGGATCCACGATGGGCGTCAGGATCTCCGTCCCGGGGTGATGGCCGCCGGCAGGAGCTGCCGCGTCGATCGGGGCCAAAGACATGAAGGCCTGGTGCAACGCCAGTTGGCTGGCACCCAGAAGTGCCGTCATGGCCGCGAAGTTCACCTTGAAACGGGTTGCGAGCGTTGCCGCGAGCCCGGTCAGCGCGATGAGCGCCGCAAGTACCGGAGCCGTGGGGAGCACCCCGCCGCCAAGAATATGGGCTCCTGCGGCCAGCAGGACGACCACCACGGAAAGTGCGCCGGACCGCAGCGCGTGGAAGGGCGACCGGGGCTGCGAAGCGCGCACGGAGTCCTCCCTTTGTTCGGCGGCTGGGTTGGCAACGGCTTTGATTCTATCGGGACTTCGTTGCTGTGCCGCCCTTGGATGGTTTCCTGGCCGATTCTGACGCGACCGCCAGGGGGCCGGCCGCGGCACTGGCAGCAATGGTGATGAGTGCTCCGAGGATCATGGCTGCGCCCTCGCCAGGTTGCAGGAGGTGCAGTTGCGAGCCGATGGTCGCCGCCGCCACCGGGACACCCAGCTGCGACGCCGAGAGGACAGCCAAGGGGAAGGGCTGCCCGAGAAGCCGCGTCGCGGAGTGGACAAGGAGGGTCCCTACGCCGAGGCAGAGGCCCAAGAGAATCATCTGGGGGTTGCTGCCGAGGTCGTTCACGTTCAGTGAGGCCCCAAGCCAGACGAAGAAGACCGGCCCGAGGAAGCCGTCGCTGACTGCGAACAGTTGATGGGCCAGGCGCCGCGGTTCGCCCACTGCCGCCACTGCCAGGCCGAAGGAGAATCCCGCCAGCATCACCGACACGCGCCCCAGGACGGCCAACCCTGCCAATGCGAACAACAAGGCCAACTGGATCCGCAGTTCCAGCGCGAACTTCCTGTCCTCGGAAACGTCGTGGAGGCGCCCGCGCGTGCCGCTGCGCTCGAAGGCGCGGAGTACGAAGAACAGTGCCACGGCGCAGGCCGCCACCGCTGCCGCCCCCAACGCCGCGCGCCCGGCATTGGGCGGATCGACGGCGAGAGGCAGGGCCACGATGCAGGCAATATCGGCAATGGCCACCTGAGCCATCATGGTCAGGACCTTGGGGCCGCCGAGGTTCAAGGAGTCCACGATCGGGAGCACCAGGGCTGCGGAGGAGGAGGCCAGCAGCACAATATACAACGGCGCATGGCCCGTCCCAAAAACAGCCGCCGTGCCGATTCCTGCGGCGACCGCCAAAGCAGCTGCCACTCCGGCCTTGGCTGCGCCACTGCCCAGCGCTGCCCGGATGGCCTTGTCACGGATGGGGACGTGCGTGCCGGCGACGAACATGATCAACGCGAAGCCAACGTCGGCCATCAGGGTGAACGTGGGGTCGCCGGGGTCCACCAGCTTCAGTCCCGTGCGGCCGATGAGGATTCCCGCCAGGAGCTGGCCAAGGACCACCGGCAAGTGCCATTTCCTGGGCAGGGCCAACAGCGGCCCCAGGAGGGCCACTGCCGAGATCAGGGAGAGCTGAAGGAACGTCACCGGCTTCGTTAGTGCCGCCGGGTAAAAGTGGGCCCCGGCGGTGCCGGCACCCTGGCCGGGGCAGTAGTGGAACGACGACGGCGGAGCTCAAGTGCCAGGCTTTCCTCACCGCGCGCCATGGCCCAGTGGTGGTTGGCCGAGAAGGCTGGTTTCAGGAGCCAGCTGAGCCTCCGCAACAGGGGCTTCGCGGTGCTGACCCGCCAGTCATAGGTGATCACAACTTCGGGGCCGTCCGTCTCAAAGGTCCATCTGCCCGTTCCGTTGAGGTCGCCCTTGGCCGTAAGCGCGAAGCCGTGCAGGGTAACCGGCTCGGTGACCGTCAGCCTCCAACGAAGGGTGTAGGGCAGCCAGCCCTTGGTATGGAGGTCGAAGGAGTTGCCGACGCCATCCGGGCTCCTTGTGCTCACCGGCGTGACCTCAAGGTAGACAGCCGGCCACCACTGTTTCAGGGTGCCCGCGTCTCCCAGGACATCCACTACTTCCTGCAGCGTTCCCGCCACGCGCCACACAGTGACGAACTCGTAGTCGGTGCTCTTGCCTGTCCTGCTGGTTGACCCGGCCATTGTTGCCTCCACCGTCCGTGCGGCTCCGAGGGTGTCCTTGTGGCATCCGTGAATAATGTACCGCCGGGCGGCGCGAGGAGTTAGATGCTGGAGCATGAGTTGGGTAGGCCTCCCCATGCCCTCCGCCGGGAGCGCTGGGTTAGCATGGAGCCGAAATTCTCCATCGAAAGGATTTACCCATGCGCAAAACAACCCGACGCGTCACGTTGGCGCTCACGTCTGTGGCGGCCAGCCTTGTCCTCGGCGGCACGCTGAGCGTTGCTGCTCCCGCACCGGCCGAGGCCGCCGGACGTTGCGTTGACTACAACTACAGCTACGGCGGTTACTCCAGCTGTGTCGGCAACATCCAGACCCTGCTGAACGCCTTCCGCACCCGCATCGGTTCGCCGTACGGCACGCTCGCCGTGGACAACTCCTATGGCCCGGCCACCCGCAACGCCGTTATCGGATTCCAGCGCTATTGGGGTCTCCAGGCCGACGGCGTTGTTGGCCCGCGGACGTGGAACATCCTTTGCGCGCCGCAGATGGGGCCCGGCCCGATCAGCTGGTACCCGTACTCCGCCGCGCGTGCATCGGGCTGCAACATCTGATTAGTTCCTGGGCGGGTGAGTTATCCACAGCCCACGGAAGGTGGTTTCGCGCTTCGATGGAACTCCCGGCAGATTGTTAGCGACACACAATCCCTGCTTTGGCGCATCTTGCCGTGCGTCGAAAGGAATTCCATGAGCCACGATCAGCCAAACCCAACTCCGCCGCCGGCCTACAAGCCGCCCGCGGAGTACCAGCAACCACATGGCTACCAGCCGCCGCCCGCGTACCTGGGCGGCGGACAGCCTTATCAGGCACCGCCGGGATTTGAGCCAAACATTCAGCCTCCCGCGCTGTCTGACAAGACGTTCCTGGTGACGTGGCTCCTTTCCCTCTTCCTGGGCGGGCTCGGGGCGGACCGCTTCTATCTCGGAAAGATCGGCACTGGTATCGCCAAGTTGCTGACTCTCGGGGGCTTGGGAATCTGGGCTCTCGTGGACCTCGCCTTCACGCTGCTCAACCTGCAGACTGACAAGGAAGGGCGCAAGCTGGCGGCATATGACCAGCACAAACTCGTTGCCCTCATCGTGTCGGTGGTGCTGGTGGCTGTTGGCCTCTTTGCCGGTGTGGCCCGGACTGCCTCAGCGTTAGCGGATGCCATGGATCCTCCGACTGTTGCTGAAGAGCGCGAACCGCTCGCCAAACCTCTTCCCACCACGTCCAGCTCTCCCAAGGCCAAGACCAATAGCCGCGGCAACCTTGAAATGGCTCTGGGTGATGTGGGGACTCTCAATGACCGCGGTGCCAAGGGTGCTGTCCAGGTCAAGTTCATTGTCAACAGCATCAAGCCGGTGGCCTGTACCAGGCCGTACGCCCGTGCCGCAGAGAACGGCAAACTCCTGGCCGTGGACATCAGCGCTGAGACTACGCCGGAGCTGGCCAACGCTGTGATTCCGAGGTTCGACCTGAGCGGCTACGACTTCAAGTTCATTGGTAAGGATGGCAAGACATTCAACGGTTCCCTGAGCGGACCTGCAACCTACTCGTGCCTTGACGATTCCGAGACGTTTCCCATCTCCGGGATGGGGCCGGGTGAGAAAGCGCAGGGCGTGGTGATTATTGATGTGCCCGCGTCATCGGGAACCCTGATCCTCAAGCCGGCCCTTTCCGGCGGTTTTGAATACAAGTTCTAGCCAAAGCGAAAGGCCCCGGTTCCCTTACAAACAAAGGGAACCGGGGCCTTTCTACGTGGCGGTGACGGTGGGATTTGAACCCACGTTGGCTTTTACACCAAACAACATTTCGAGTGTTGCACCTTCGGCCGCTCGGACACGTCACCAACTGAAATAGGGTACCGGAGGTGGGTGCTGTTCCCCAAAACGGGGCGGCAAGAGTGCCGCAGGACACATGCCAGCTTCCGTCCAGGGCGCCCCGGCGATAGATTCGTAAGTATCATGACTATCTCCGAAGAGCGCACAGCCCCAAACGAGGCCACAGCCTACTGGGTCACCAGGTCCGGGCACGGTGAGCTGCGTCCGGAAACGCTGCCAACGCCGCATGCGGACGAGGCATTGGTCAGGACGCTGTACTCGGGCGTCAGCCGCGGTACCGAACGCGTTGTCCACGAAGGACGTGTCCCGCCCAGGGTTGCCGAGCGGATGCACGCCCCGCACCAGGAGGGCGATTTCCCGGGACCGGTGAAGTACGGGTACTTGAACGTCGGCGTCGTGGAAGCGGGACCACAGGAGTGGCTGGGCAAGACCGTCTTCAGCCTTCACCCGCACCAGGATTACTACGTGGTCCCCACGAGCCAACTCACGGCCGTGCCCGCGGAGGTGCCCGCACGGAGGGCAGTCCTGACCGGCATCGTGGAAGTGGCCGTCAACGCACTGTGGGAAGCCGGGCCGCGCCTGGGCGACCGGGTCGCCGTCGTCGGTGGTGGCCTGGTGGGCGGCGCGTTGGCGACGCTCCTGCGGAAGTACCCGCTGGGTCGACTGCAGTTGGTGGACGCCGACCCGGCCAAGCAAGAGCTCGCGCGGACACTTGGTATCGACTTCGCAGAACCGCAGGAAGCCAGGAACGACTGCGACGTCGTCTTCCACTGCTCCGCCACGGATGAAGGCCTCAAGCTCAGCCTCCAGCTTGCCGGGGATGATTCCGACGTTATCGAGCTTTCCTGGTTCGCGGACAAGGAAGTTACCCTGCCGCTCGGCGAGGATTTCCACGCCCGCCGGCTCACCATCCGGTCCAGCCAAGTGGGCGAGGTGGCCATGCCCCGCCGGCACAGGCGGACCACCTCGCAGCGACTGGAAACCGCGGTAGCAGCGCTGGAGGATCCGCTGTTCGATACGTTCCTGACGAGTGAGTGCGTGTTCCGGAACCTGCCCGGCACGCTTGCAGATTTGTTGGAAAAGCCGGGTGGTTTTTGCCACGTGGTCGCCTATCCGAAGCCGGAGGAGTAAGACATGTTCAGCCTGACCGTCCGACGCCATTTCATGATCGCCCACAGCCTTCCCCGCGAAGCCTTCGGGCCCGCGCAGGGCCTGCACGGGGCAACGTTTGTTGCCGAAGTCTCGTTCCGGCGCGCCAAGCTCAATGGCGACGCCATTGTGCTGGACATCGGCGCTGCCGGGAGCATCCTCGACGACGTCCTGGCGGACCTGAATTACAAGAACCTGGACGAACACCCCGCTTTCACGGGCAAACTATCCACCACGGAAGCCCTTGCCCAACACATTGCCGGGGCAGTGGCAGCCCGGATCACCGAAACTGCCGACGGCAGGGCGCTCGCTGGGATCGACGTAGTGCTCCGCGAGAACCCGGACGCGTGGGCGGGCTTCTCGCTGGAGCTCCCGGGCGACTAGTTTGGACATCCGGCTCATCGTTCCCGGCAACGTCCGCCACGGCTCGGGCGGCAACAAGTACAACGCCAAGCTCGCCGAGCACTTGGAGGCCCTGGGCGCCGCTGTCGAGACGGTGGCGGTCGACGGCGATTGGCCGGTGGGCAGCCCGGCGGACAGGCAGCGTTTCGCGGACGCGCTCGACGGCGGCACAACAGTCATTACCGACGGCCTGGTTGCGAGCGGGGTCCCGGACGAGGTGGCCACCGCTGTTGGTAACGGCGCGAGGGTGTGGATCCTTTCGCACATGGCGCTCGCGGACCACAAAGCGCTTGAAGGAAAGGCGTTGGCGGCGGCTACCGGCGTGATCTGCCCCAGCAACCATGCGGCCGGGGAGTTGCGGGCCAGGCACGGCCACCCCCGGATAGTCATAGCGCGGCCTGGGACGGAGGCTGCCGGGGAAGCCAGCGGGTCAGAGCCCCCGCACATCATTGCTGTCGCCGCCATGTTGCCCAACAAACAGCAGACCCTGATCGTGGAAGCGCTGGCCAGCCTCCGGGATCTGCCATGGACGGCCGCGCTCATCGGTTCGCGGGACGCGGACCCGGGCTATGCCGCTGGGGTGAGGGCCGCCGTCGAACGTCACGGGCTCGAAGGCCGCCTTGCGGTCACCGGTGAGCTCAGCGGGACACCACTTGAACGCCAATGGCTCGCTGCCGACTTGAGCCTGCTCGTCTCGACGTCCGAGTCGTTCGGGATGGTGGTGGTGGAGTCCTTGGCACACGGCGTGCCTGTGTTGGTGAAGGAGGGGACCGGGGCGGTGGAGGCACTGGGCAGCAGTGGCGCTGGGCAAGCCGTAAAGATCACCGGCCCGAGCGAGCTCGCCGAGGCCATCCGTGCCTGGCTCACTGATGAGTCGCTGAGGACTGAGTGGCGCCATGCCGCCATGACGGCCCGCCACACGCTCCCTGGCTGGGATGCCACGGCCCGAACAGTCCTGGATGCCCTCACCACAGGCGCCTGAACTACAAGAATTCGTGGGGCACAATGGGGCCATGACACTCACAGTGCCCGCAGCTGCACCCCTCACTCCCGAGCGACTCCGCGCCTGGGCCTGGCACAAACAGGGACTCGACGGCTCATTGCGTGGCATGACGTCGGAGCAGGTGCTGGACCACGCAGGCTGGGCCCGTTCCGTAGGTGGGGCCAACCCCTATCTGGGGCTGTTTGCCCGCGCCGGAATATCCCGCGAACAGGCCGACCGGGACGTCGCCGACCTGAGGATCCACGAACTTCCTGTTGCCCGCGGCTGCACGTATGTGGTGGGCCAAAGCGACTACGCCTGGGGCCTGCAGGTGGGCCGGGATGCTGCGTTGGCCTCGTTCAAGGTGCTTGCGAGGCTGGGCGTGGAGCGTGGAGAGATCAGCCTGCTGGAAGACGAAGTTGAGCATCTTCTCAAGGACGCCAGCGCCCCCATGGACCCGAAGCAACTCAAGGACGAACTAGGCGATTCCGTCCGCAGCCTCGGCGAGGAAGGCAAGAAGAAGGGTGCTTCCACCACCCTGCCCACGGCCTTGGGACTCCTCCAGGCCGACGGTCGCATCCGCCGGGTGCCCGTCAACGGGCGCCTGGACCAGCAGCGTTACGCCTACACAGCTTGGAACCTGCCGCCCAGCGGAATGGACGACGACGGCGCCCGCCGCCTGCTGCTCGAACGGTACTTGGGCTGGACGGGCGGAGCGACGTTGAAGCAGAGCCAGTGGTTCACCGCGTTCACTGTGGCGCAAAGCAAAGCGGCGCTCGCCGCCGTCGACGCGGTCGAGGTGACCACGGCGGCCGGTGACGTCCTGTGGATGCTGCCTGCCGACGTCGAACGTTTGGCTGCTTTCGAGGAACCGTACGAAGAGCAGATCCAACTGCTCGCAGGCACCGACTCACTGGTCCTCCACAGGCGCAACTCGGCGGACATGTTCGCTGACCAGGACAAAGGCAAGAAGGTGCTGGACACCACCTTGGCCCTCCAGGCCGACCTGCCGGACCACCCCATCCTGGACCGGGGACGGATCATCGGGCTCTGGCAGTATGACCCGGGCAAGGAACGCATCGCGGCATGGACGTTCGAGCCGCCGACGCCTGCGGTAAGGCAGCGGATCGCCGAGGTTGAAGCGTGGATCCGGACCGAACTGGGCGACTTCCGCTCCTTCAGCCTCGATTCGCCGGCGTCGCGCCAGGTTCGGATCGACGCGTTGGACGAGGCTGCCGGTCGCTGAGGCCAGCGGGTCGCAACGTCAGCCGGCAAACAACTCAGGCGGGGGAGCGGTGCTCCGCTGCCGGTACGCGGTGCCCTGCGAAGAAGTCCTTCAACAGTGCAGCGCATTCTTCCTCCCGCACGCCCGCGTAGACCTCAACCCAGTGGTTGAGGCGGCGCTCGCGGAGGATATCGAACACGGAGCCCACGGCCCCGGCTTTCTCGTCCCACGCTCCGAACACGACGCGCCGTATCCGGGCCAGGACGATCGCCCCTGCACACATGGCACACGGTTCAAGGGTGACTACCAGCGTGCAGTCTTCCAAGCGCCACCCGTCGCCGCCCTCACCCAGCTCAAGCGCGTGCCGTTGCAGGGCCGCAGCCGCCTGGCGGATGGCGACAATCTCCGCGTGCGCGGTCGGGTCTCCGTGTGCTTCACGTTCGTTGCGGCCGGAACCCAGCACACCGCCGTCGGGCCCCAGAACCACGGCGCCGATAGGCACGTCGTCCGTTTCCAGCGCCAGCCGTGCCTCATCCAGGGCAAGGCCCATCCAGGCAGTGTGTTCTGCGTGATACGGCTCGGTAGCGCTCATGTCTCAATGATAGTTTTGGGGGATGCGCACACTCGTCGTGGACCACCCGCTGGTCGCTCACAAGCTCACCGTACTGCGGGACAAGAACACACCTTCACCGGTCTTCCGGCAACTTACCGAAGAACTCGTCACCCTGTTGGCCTACGAGGCCACCCGCGAGGTCAAGACCCAGCCCGTGGAAATCGAGACGCCGGTCACCAAGACGGTGGGTACGGCTTTCACCAAGCCCACGCCTCTGGTGGTTCCCATTCTCCGCGCCGGACTCGGCATGCTCGAAGGCATGACCAAGCTGGTCCCCACGGCGGAGGTCGGCTTCCTGGGCATGGCCCGCGACGAGGAAACCCTGGACATCATCACCTACGCCGAGCGCCTGCCCGAGGACCTGACCGGCCGCCAGGTGTTCGTCCTGGACCCCATGCTTGCTACCGGCGGCACCCTTCGCGAGGCCATCAAGTTCCTCTTCAAGCGCGGAGCTTCTGACGTCACGTGCATTTGCCTGCTGGCCGCCCCCGAGGGCCTGTCCAAGCTTGAGGAAGAGCTCGCGGACAAGAACGTCAAGATCGTCCTGGCCTCGATCGACGAGAAGCTTAACGAGAAGTCGTACATTGTCCCTGGCCTCGGCGACGCGGGCGATCGCTTGTACGGCATCGCGGGCTAACTCCAATGCCCCTACCTGCATGATTTAGGGCCGCTGCGTCACGGATCATCACTGACGTGCACCTCTAACTGGGAGGACGACGGTGAAAGTGATCTTGTTCGGGGCTTCATTGATCCCCTGGGCGCTCGGATGCTTCGCCGTCTACGTCACGTCGGCGCAGTTTTCCGGTCTTGGCATTGTCGAGTCCTACCGGACATTTGAGGTCGGATCCAACATAGGCAATGCGCTGTGGTTTGTCTCTTGGACCGGGATCTCGGCGGCGGTTTGCTGGCTTCTCGCTCGAAGGAACGATCCTGGAGCAGTCCGGTCAACGTCATTTGTGCTGTACTGCTACGGCACGCCCGCCGCGCTTCTGATACTTCCGGACGCAGCCATGAGTTTCGCCGTATCGCATGTCCGGGCATTCACAGACGACACGGCCCTGCATTCGCCCGTTGTTGAGTTTCTTGTTGTCAGCGGAGTTGGTGCGCTGGTTTGTGCCGTGGCGCTCTCGGCCTGGGGCGGAATCCGAAAACGGCACGGTGCTGCCCAAGCGTCGGGTCTTTGAGGAAACGTACACACCCCTACCGTTTTCCAACCGGCCCCGTTAGCCTGTGGCGCATGGACTGGAAACTTGAACTGGTGTTTGTCCCTGTGTCCGACGTGGATCGTGCGAAGGATTTCTACGTCAACAAGGTCGGTTTCAACGCCGACTTCGATGAGCGTCCAATGGACGGCATCCGCTTTGTCCAACTGACTCCGCCCGGCTCGGCCTGCTCCATCGCCATCGGTGAGGGCCTGTCCGACGCTCCTCCGGGGACCGCGCCCTCCCTCCAAATCGTGGTCAGCGACATCAACAAGGCACACGAACACCTCAAGTCGAATGGCGTCGACGTCAGCGATATCGACATCCAGGACTGGGGCCACTTTGTGTACTTCGCCGACCCTGACGGCAACAAGTGGGCGATTCAGTACATCCCGCACCGTCAGGACGGCTAGTCACTGTCCCAACGAACAGGTCACCAAACGTGCACTGTGCGGCAGGATGGAAACATGACCCTTCCTGCCGCACAGTCGTCAACAACCCAGCCCCAGACCCTCACGGTCCGCGCCGTCCTCTTCGACATGGACGGCACCTTGGTGGATTCCACGGCAATCGTCGAGCAGGTGTGGCTTGAGTTCGCTGAACGCTATGGCCTGGACTACGAAGAAATCCTCCGGACTTCCCATGGCGTCCAAGCTGGTGACACCGTGCGCCGGTACGCCCCGGCGGGCGCCGACGTGGTTGCCCTCACTGCCGAGCTGGGCGAGATGGAACGCAACCGCACCGACGGCATCGTTGCCCTGCCGGGCGCCGAAGCGCTGCTCGAAGCCCTCCCGGACGACGCCATCGCCTTGGTCACTTCCGCGGACCGCATCCTCGCGGACATCCGCATGCAGGCTGCCGGACTCACCATGCCAACGACGGCGGTCACCGCCGAGATGGTCACGCGTGGAAAGCCGCACCCGGAGGGATACCTCAAAGCCGCCGCGCTGCTGGGCGCGGAACCGGCCGACGTCGTGGTTTTCGAAGATGCACCGGCAGGCATCGCTGCTGCCCGCGCGGCCGGCATGCGCACGGTGGTAGTGGGCGATGCAGGCGGCGAGCTGGAACCCGGCATGTGGCGGATTCCCAACTACTCGGCGGTGACGGTCAAAGCCGTCAAGCACGACGACGGCCGGTACTTCATCACGCTTACGCTGTAACTCTGGTCGGCCCGGTGAACCGGGCGTAGGCTGTGCGCATGTCTGCGTTGCCGGAGGCATACGGTGCTGCCTTGGAGCGTGCCTTGGTGCACGCTACCGATTGGCTCACCTCGGTGCCCACACGTCCAGTCCGTCCCCAGTACGACGCCGATCAGGTTGCCTCAAGCCTCCTGCCGCGGCTGCCCGACGAGCCGTCCGATGCCGCCGAGGTGGTGGATGAACTCGCCGCCTTGGCCGAGCCGGGACTCATGGCCATACAATCGGGACGATTTTATGGGTGGGTCATGGGCGGCACCTTGCCCGCAGCCATGGCCGCCGATTGGTTGGTCTCGGCGTGGGACCAGAACACAGGTCTGCGTTTCGCCACTCCGGCCGCAGCCGCGATCGAAGAGTCAGCCGCTGCCTGGTTGCTTGACCTCCTGCACTTGCCGGCCACAGCCGACGTCGGTTTCACTACGGGCGCCACCACGGCCAACTTCGTAGGGCTCGCTGCCGGCCGCCAGCACCTCATGGACCAAGCCGGATGGGACCTCGAAAGTTTGGGTCTCTCCGGGGCTCCGCGAATCACAGTTTTCGCCGGACGCGAGCGGCACGCGGCCGTGGACCTCGCGCTGCGTTACCTGGGTTTGGGTGCGTGCATTCCCGTTGACGCGGACAAGGAGGGCCGCATCCTGCCGGACGCCCTGGCCACGGCCATGGACCAACAGCCCGGGCCGTCGTTGGTGGTCGTGCAGGCAGGAAACCTTCATTCGGGGGCGTTCGACCCCATGGCCGAAGCGGTGAACCTCGCCCACGATCGGGGCGCGTGGGTCCACGTGGACGGTGCCTTCGGGCTGTGGGCTGCCGTCAGCCCTGTGCTGCGGGAGCGGTTGGCCGGCGTCGAACTCGCTGATTCCTGGGCCACCGACGCACAGAAGACGCTCAATGTTCCCTACGACTGCGGGCTCGCCATCGTCTCCAGCCCCGAGGCTCTGCGACGGGCCTTCAGCATCCACACGAGCTACTTCATCGCAACGGACGCCGGCCTGGGAGATCCGTTCGAGAAAGTACCGGAGTTGTCCCGCCGTGCCCGCGGTATTCCTGTGTGGGCCGCGCTTCGCCAACTGGGCCGCAACGGCGTGATCGCCATGGTGGAGAGGCTCGCCGCCAACGCCCGCGCGCTGGCCGACGGGCTCTCTGCACTGCCCGGAGCCGAAGTGCTCAACGACGTCGTCTTCACGCAAGTGTCCGTCAGTTTCGGCAGCGACGAGCGTACGCGCCGTGTGACGCAACGGCTCATGGCCGAAGGCGCCGTGTGGATGTCCGGTTCGTCCTGGCAGGGACGGGACATCGTACGGATCTCCGTCAGCAACTGGGCTACGGACCCCGATGACGTTGCGACGTCCGTCGAGGCGGTCCGGCGGGCCATGGAGCTGGAACCGGAAGCGTAGGGCCCGTCAAACCCCGAATCCGCGCACCCGTTTCCGCCTGGCGCGTCACTTGTTGGTTGGTGGCGCACCCGTTTCCGCCTGGCGCGTCACTTGTTGGTTGGTGGCGCACCCGTTTCCGCCTGGCGCGCCCGCGACTACGGGAGCGATCGGCGGCAAGGGGTGCGATGGCTTGGCGTTAGCCGCGGGCCTCCTGCAGGTACTTCACGAGTCCGGTCATTTGCTCCGCGCTCCAAGGCAGGTCCGCGCTGATTGACTGGCTGTTTTCCTGCCACGCGGCCCTGGCAGCAACCTTGGTGTCCTCGGTCGAATGGAACATGGACCCGATGCTGTCCCAGTTCCGGACCCACGCTTGGACTGCCGGATCGGACACGGGTGTCTCCGCCGCCACGAAAGCGAGGCCCTCCTGCACCAGACCGGCCCACTGTTCCTTGGCAGCCTCGATCTTTTCGGCACCCAGTTCGTTGCGCTTCCCGGCAAGTTGTTCCCGCTGTTCCGGGGTGAAGTGGTTCTCAAACACTGTGATCATCTCCAACGTGGTCATGAATTGTTCTGTGGTGGGCATGACGGGTCCGTCCATCCGGGCCAGCAGCTCGCCCAAACGGTCCTCGAGCAAGCGGACCTGGCGGGCGTGCTGCTGAACGTGGTCCAACTGCTGTTGCAGGAGCCCGCGAAGGGAAGGCACGTCATCCGAGGATCCCAATGCGTCAGCAATCGAAGCCAAGGGGAGCCCCAGCATTTGCAGTGCCTTGATCCGGTAGAGCCGCCGGACGTCGTCTTCGCCGTAACGCCGATGCCCAGCCGATGTCCGTTCATTCGCGGACAGCAGCCCGATCTGGTCGTAGTGATGGAGTGTTCGAACGCTGACACCGCACGCTGCGGCCAGTTCACCGATGCTCCACGGACCGTTGCCCCTTGTTCCCGTCATGGGAACCACGCTAAATCCTCACGTAACGTCAGGTGCAAGCTCGTTGCTGCGCGCCCGTTTCCGCCGTGCGCCGCAGTTGTTCGTTGGTGGCGCATCCGTTTCCGCGCAGCGCACCCCGGATTATGGGTGTGTGCGGCGGTAAGGGTAGCGCCGGGTGCAAGCTCGTTGGCAGCGCGCCCGTTTCCGCCGTGCGCCGCAGTTGTTCGTTGGTGGCGCGTCCGTTTCCGCCGTGCGCACTCCGGATTACGGGTGCGAAGGGCGGTAAGGGTAGCGCCGGGTGCGGAGAGCTACGGCTATCCGGGCAACTCGTACACCGTGGTCCCGCCGATGGTGGTCGCCTGGTAGTTTGCGGCAACCCACGCTGCGATTTCACTGGAAGCATCCGAACCACCGTTGCCTTGCATGAGCCGTCCACCCATGAAGTAGTGGATCTTGCCGTCCGCCACGAGCTGCTGGAACTGCGCCAGCGTTGGCGAGGGATCGGTACCGTTGAACCCGCCCACCGCCATCACCGGCAGCCCAGTGGCCAGTTGGTACCCGGCGGCGTTGTTGGAACCCACGACGGCGGCCGCCCAGGTGTAGTCGCTGGCGTCGGCTTTCAGGGCGCTCACCAACTCGGACGAGGGCGTCGTGGCGCTAAGCAGCCCACCCATGCCGCCGCCCTGACCGCCACCACCAGCGAAGCCCTGGCCACCGGCACCCTGCTGTGCTGAACCCTGTCCGGTTCCCTGCCCCGTGCCCTGCTGCGAGGTCGGCCTGCGCAGACCCTGTGGTGTCGCATTCCTGCCGAAGCCCGGTCCAAACCCGGCGGTAGTGGCCGGCCCTGCACTCACGATCGCCCCTGTGTGGGGTTCAGCGGCCGTCGCTACCGAGTAGGCCAGCGGGCCGGCGAGCGATACCACGACGGCGAGTCCCGCCGTCGTGCGCGTCAACGCCGGAGTCCAGCGGCCGCTGAGTGCCACGGCGACAGCCAGCAGCACGGCCCCCACCAGGACAACCCAGCGCAACCACGGAAGGAACGTCGGGGTGCGGCCAAGGAGGCTGAAGGCCGTAGCGCCCGCGGCGAACACCGCAGCGCCAAGCAAGAGCGCCACGGGAAGCTGGGAGCGGCGTTGCCACAACAACACGCCACCAAGGCCCACCAGGCCTGCGATCCCCGGAGCCAGCGCCACAGAGTAGTAGGGGTGGATGATGCCCTGCATGTAGCTGAACACCAGTCCGGTCACCAGCAGCCAGGAAACCCACACCATGACCGAGGCGCGGACGGAATCGGTCCGTGGAGCACGCCGTCCGAGCCAGAGCAACGCGCCGCCGAGGATCAAGGCCGAGGGGATCAACCACGCGATCTGGCCGCCGAACTCCGTGCCGAACATGCGCAGCAGTCCCGGCGTACCCCACCCGTTGCCGTCGCCGCCCACACTGCCGGTCTCGTCACCGTTGAGCCGGCCCAAGCCGTTGTAGCCGAAGGTCAGCTCAAGGATCGAGTTGTTCTGGGAACCGCCGATGTAGGGTCGCAGATTAGCGGGGACAAGCTCGACGGCGGCAATCCACCACCCTGCGGCCGCCACCATGGCGCCTCCAGCGGCCAGGAGATGGAGCAGGCGTCGGACGGGCTTGGGCCGGGCGGAGACGAGGTAGGCGAGCGCGAAGCCAGGAACCACCAGGAAAACCTGGAGTTGCTTGGCGAGGAAGCCGAAACCGAGGAACACGCCAGCCCAGACCAGCCAGCGCAGCTTGTTCGCCTGGATGGACCGGACCACGGCGTAGCCTGCGGCGGTCATGAGCAGCACCAGCAACGCGTCCGGGTTGTTGAACCGGAACATGAGGGTGGCCACGGGAGTGAGAGCCAGGACAGCCGCGGCGAGCAGGCCCGCGTAGTGTGCTTCGCGAAGCTTGCCGGTGGCAGGTAGGGCCGCCCGGCGGATGGCGAGGTAGAGGATCCAAGCCGTGGCCACGCCCATCAGGGCCTGGGGGACCAGGATGCTCCACGAACTCAAGCCGAACAAACGAACGGACAGGCCGGTAATCCAGAGGGCTGCTGGCGGTTTGTCCACGGTGATGGAGTTCGCCGCGTCCGAGGAGCCAAAGAACCATGCGATCCAGTCCTGGGAACCTGCCTGGGCCGCGGCGGAGTAGAACGCGTTGGCCCAGCCGGACGCACCCAGCCCCCAGATGTAGAGGATTGCGGTTCCCAGGAGGACGGCACCCAGCTCGAGGCGGTTCCTAAGGAGCCCCGTGGTCTTGGCGGCAGCGCCCTTGGCCCAGCGTGTTCCTCGCCTGCGGAATGCCGAGCGACGGCTTGCGCTCGCCGCCGGATCCTGGCGGGCGTCCATGCGTGGCTTGAAGTACGTTGTCACGGTCAGTTCACCAGCTTGTAGACGGTGGCGCTGCCCACGGTTTGCGCTTCATAGTTGGCTGCTACCCATGCGGCCACTTCGGAGTGGCCGCCCCGGCCGCCACCGCCCGTGCCGCCGCCCATGCCGCCGCCGGAGATGAAGTAACTGATCTGGCCCTTGTCCACCATGTCCTGAAACTGGGCCAGGGTGGGGTACGGGTCGCCGCCGTTCCAGCCACCCAAAGCGATGACGCTGGTGTTCGTGGCGAGTTCCAGGTCTGCCGCCTGGGTTGCTCCGGAGACGATCGCCGACCACTTGGTGGTGGTGGATTTCAGCAAGGCTGTCAGTTCGGCGTTGGCTGTGCTGCCGCCCCCGGCTCCGAAGCCCCCGGCTCCGGGGAAGCCGCCTGCGGCCGCATCCTGTGCACCGTTCGTTGCGTCGGGAACTGCTGCGTCGGGAACCGTTCCGTCGGGAAGCGTGCTGCCCGAGGGTGCTTCGCCAAGACCGGTAGCCCCGCCCAGCCCGTTTTGGGCGCTGCCGAAGTCGCGGTTCCGGCCGTCGCTTCCGGTCCTCGCGCCGAAGCCGCCGCTGGCCGCACCGGCAGGTCCCGACGTCGGAATGGAACCCGAATGCGGGGTCCCGGCGGTGGCAACGGTCCAAGCCCCGGTACCCAGGCCGCCGGCCAGAAGGGACACCACCACGACGGCGGCCGCGGGCAGGCGTCGTAGCGTGCCCTTGAGCGCGGAGGCACCGAGTCGGTCCACCCGGAGCAGCAGGGCTACCGCCGCGAGGACGCCGAGGACCACAACGAGGATGCGGAGCCAGGGCAGCCACGTCGCATCCCGTCCCAGCAGCACGGCCGACCAAAGAGCGCTGCCCAGCACCACAACGGCAAGGATGATCCGCGCGGCCCAGGAGTCGCGGCCGCGCCACAGCTCGACGCAGCCAATGCCGATCAGCGCAGCGATGGCCGGTGCAAGCGCCACGGCGTAGTAGGGGTGGACGATGCCGCTCATGAAGCTGAAGATTCCAGCCGTGACCACCAACCAGCCGCCCCACATCAGGAGGGCAGCCCTGCTCCGGGAAGTGCGGACTTCGCGGCGGGTGAACCACAGTCCGGCCACCAGGAGGATGAGGGCCGCCGGGAGCAACCAGGAAACTTCGCCGCCGAAGCTTGTGCCGAACATGCGGCCCAGGCCGGCTGCGCCACCGAATCCGGCATTGCCGCCCATGCCTCCGCCGCCGCCGGGTATGCCGCCACCGGCTCCGCCTTCGCCAGATCCGGTGATACGGCCCAGGCCGTTGTAGCCGAACGTGAGTTCAAGGAAGCTGTTGCCCTCGGACCCTGCCATGTAGGGCCGTGCCGAGGCGGGGGTCAGCTGGAAGATCGCGATGTACGTCCCGGCAACAGCCACGATTCCCGCTGCGGCTGCAAGGAGGTGCAGGATCCTGTTGCGGAGCGTGGTGGGAGCTGCCCACAGATACGCGAGCGCCAGTCCGGGAACAATCAGGAAGCCTTGGAGCATCTTGCTCAGGAAGGCCAACCCAACCACGGCACCCGCCGCGGCAAGCCACTTCCAGCCCGCCTTCTCGATGGCCCGCGTTGTCAGGTAGGCGGCCAGCACCAGGCACAGCGTGAGCATGGCGTCCGGGTTGTTGAACCTGAACATCAGTGCTGCCACCGGGGTCAGAGCCAGCGCGCCACCGGCGATGAGGCCCGCCGCGGGTCCCGCCACCCGCTTGATCGCCAGGTACAAAAGCCCGACGGCGGCCACTCCCATGAGTGCCTCCGGGACCAGCATGCTGGTGGGGGAGAAGCCGAAGACCCTGCCCACGAGCGCGGGAATCCAGAGGGAAGCCGGTGGCTTGTCCACGGTGATGGCGTTGCCGGCGTCGAGCGAGCCGAAGAACAAGGCCGTCCAGTCCTTGGCGCCGGCCTGGATGGCGGCGGCGTAGAAGGAATTGCCGTAGCCCGTGGCCGCGAGGTTCCAGAGGTAGAGGAAGGCAGTAGCCACCAGGAGCCCGGCGGCTGAGGGGCGGACCCAGCGAGCCTGCCGGCCGAACGCCAGGCGCTGCAACCGTGATTTGGTCTGCTGGGTGGCCACAGGTTCCGCTGCGGCGGCCGTGCCTGGTTGGAGGGCGGTGATCACTTTGCTGCCACCTCCGTGGCCTGGTCGGGCGTCGCTGCTTGCGTAGGGCGGCGGAACACCCACAACCGGAACAGCAGGAACCGGGCCACCGTTGCGGTGAGGTTCGCCCCAACCACGGTTGCCACCTCAACCCAGCGGTCCGGCGTCGTGCTTCCATGCACCAGGGCGAGCGCACCGGAGGTGAGCGCCAAGCCGATGCCGAACACGATCAGCCCTTCGAAGTGGTGCCGTGCGTGGTTGCCGCCGTGGATGCCGAACGTGAAGCGGCGGTTGGCGGCGGTGTTTGCCACGGCGGTGATGATGAGCGCCAGGAAGTTGGCGAGCTGCGGGTCCATGAAACCGCGGCAGAACAGGAAGATCACCAGGTAGGCCACGGTGGACACGGCACCGATGAATCCGAAGCGCACAAGTTGCCCGAACAGGCTGGTGCGCGGCGTGGCCTCGGAGGTCCGTGAGGAAGCGGGGAGTGGTCCGCGGGCCAGGGCGGCACGAAGTTCGGGAACGGGGATGCGGCCGGTGACCAGGTCGCGCGTCAGGCGCGCCATTCCGCGGAGGTCGGCCAGTGCGGTACGTACGATGTCGACGCTTGAGTTGGGATCGTCGGTCCAGTCCACGGGGACTTCATGGACGCGGAGTCCGCAGCGTTCGGCGAGGACCAGCAGTTCGGTGTCGAAGAACCAGGCGTTGTCCAGCGTGTGGGGGAGGATCTGGTGGGCTACGTCCGCGCGGATGGCCTTGAAGCCGCACTGCGCGTCGGAGAACCGTGCACCCATGACGGTGTGCAGGAGGACGTTGTAGCTGCGGGACACGAATTCGCGCTTCGGTCCACGGACTACCCGGGAGTTGCGGGAAAGCCGGGTGCCGATGGCCAAGTCCGAGTGCCCGGAGATCAGCGGGGCCAGCAGTGGGGCCAGGGCGGCGAGGTCGGTGGAGAGATCCACGTCCATGTAGGCCAGCACGGGGGAAGGCGACGCGAGCCAGACCTGACGGAGGGCGTTGCCCCTGCCCTTTTCCTCGAAGCGCATGACGGCAATTTCGGGGAGTTCGCGGGCCAGTCGCTCGGCGATCTTCAGGGTGTTGTCCGTGCTTGCATTGTCCGCCACCGTGATGCGGAAGGAATGCGGGAAAGTGTCCACGAGGTGTCCGTGCAGGCGGCGCAGGCATTCCTCCAGGTCCGTTTCCTCGTTGTGGACGGGAACGGTGACGTCCAGGACGGGAACTGTGGTCCGGGTGTCCACGCGAGAGCGCCGCATCTGCCGGTGGGGCAAGGCAGGAGCGGCGGAGTGCCCCGCATGGGCGGGGTTCGGCAGCGCACTGGTGGCTGGATCTATGAGCGTCATGCATCCAGAGTGGAGCCGCCGATTGTGAGGGCTTTAGGCGGAAGCTGTGACGGGACTGTGTAACTTGGTTGGACGGAAACGTCGCCCGCGCGGCGGCCAGTGGAACGCGAACACCTTGGCGTGGGGACGCGAAAAGCCGCCCCCGGTCCCGCCGTGCGCATCAGTTGGGGTTGCTGCGAACGGCGGGAACAGGAGCGGCTATCGGGAAGCCTCCGGGCTTAGTACCAGTTGTTGGCCAAGTGGAAGGCAAGGGCGGCGGACGGCGAACCGTAGCGTTCCTTGATGTAGTTCAGGCCCCACTTGATCTGGGTCTGGTAGTTGGTCTGCCAGTCAGCGCCTGCCGTAGCCATCTTGGAAGCAGGGAGGGACTGGACAATGCCGTAAGCGCCACTGGAAGCATTGGTGGCAGTGGTCCGCCAGTTGGATTCCTTTTCCCACAGCGTGTTGAGGGCGGTCATTTCGCCCGGGCCCCAGCCGTAGTTGGCCAGGATGCTGGCGGCATAGGCCTTGGCTGCTGCGGGGTCGTCGATTGCCTTGGGGGCAGCTGCGGCGGCTGCAGCTGCTGCTGCCGCCTTGTCAGCGGCGGCCTTTGCTGCGGCGTCGGCGGCGGCTTTCTCAGCTGCGGCCTGTGCAGCGGCAGCCTGGTCGGCTGCGGCCTTCTCTGCGGCAGCCTTGTCTGCAGCTGCCTTGTCGGCGGCGGCCTTCTCAGCTGCTGCCTTTGCGGCCGCGGCCTGGTCCGCTGCGGCCTTGGCCGACGCTGCACGATCAGCGGCAGCCTTTTCCGCAGCTGCGTCTGAAGCAGCATTGGCCTTCGGGTCAGACTGTACGGCGGCTTGGGTCTGTGCGGCCTGGCTCAGTTCCGGCAGGTTGAACGCGGCGTTGGCGGCTTGTCCCAGCGAAGCGACGCCGAGTGCGGCGGCAACAACACCTGCTACGACCGACATGCGGTGGCCGGCCTTGCCCTGGCGCGCGGCGTTCTTCAGAACGGCCTGCGACTTGGTCAGGGGAGCATCGTTTTCGTCGCGATGACGCGCGGAATGGCGCGTCTGATCCTTGAATTCAGACATGTGTGATTACCTCTCAGCGCCTGCGGAGTTAGCTGTCGGGTTCGGATGAGGTCATCCGGCCGCGCGCGTAGCTGCGGCTTCACCCCAAGGGCCGGCGCAATGCCTGGCCCGGAGACTCTGGGTCCCCCGTCTCTGCCTCGATGAGAACGGAACTCCGGGAAGTGGCAGAGCTCGGCGCATCCCGGGTGCGGGCCTCTTGGGGCGACCCACCCTTTCGACGGTACAGGAGGATTTCGCTTAAGTCACATTTAGGTAACAGAGATCACGACGCCGGTGCGTCGCCTTGCCGGTTTCGTTACACCCGTTCGCTACTCACCGAGGGGAGGCGCAAGGCGAACTCCGTGCGCCCCGGTTTTGAGGTGACTTCGACGCTGCCACCGTGCGCTCCAACGATGGATTCGACGATTGAGAGTCCCAGCCCGGAGGTCCCTTCGGAGCCCGACCGTGCAGCGTCAGCCCGGGCAAAACGGGAGAAGATGCGGCCTTGGAAATCCGCGGGAATGCCGGGTCCATTGTCCGTCACGGTGACCACTGCACTCCCGTCCGCGCTCAGCATCACGCCGGTGACCACAGTGGTGCCAGGATCGGTGTGCTTGCGTGCGTTGGACAGCAGGTTGGCGAGCACCTGATGAAGTTGAGTGCCATCGCCACGGACCGTAATGGGCTCATCCGGAAGCTTGAGCTGCCACACGTGGTCCGGGGCCATGACTTTCTCGTCCGTCACGGTTTCGATGACCAACTGCGTCAGGTCCACGTCCGTGACCTTCAAGGGCTGCCCTTCGTCCAAACGGGCCAGGAGCAGCAAATCCTCCACCAGCGTGCTCATCCGCTCCGATTGGCTCTGGACGCGCGCCAGCGACTTGCGGCCATCCTCGGTGAAATTCTCGGTCATCCGCAGCATCTCGGTGTAACCCCGGATGGCTGTAAGGGGCGTACGGAGCTCGTGGGAGGCGTCGGCAACGAATTGCCGTACCTTGGTTTCACTTTCCTGCCTGGCTTCGAGGGCGCTGGCAACGTTGTTCAGCATTTGGTTGAGGGCGTAGCCCACGCTGCCTACTTCGGTGCCAGGGTGGGAGGCCGACGGGGGTACGCGCACCGCAAGCGCTACCTCGCCGGCGTCGAGAGGCAGGCGGGAAACCTTGGTGGCCACCTCGGACAGTTGCTCCAGCGGCCGCATGGTCCGCCGGATGATGACCGTGCCGGCCAGCCCGATCAGTACCAGACCGCCCAGCGATACGAACACCATGGTCCAGACGAGGGACGCTTCGGTGCTCTGCTTGTCAGCCAGCGGCAGGCCTGTCACGATCACGTCCCCGTAGGGCATCTTGACCGCCACCAGCCGGTAGTCGCCGTTGGAGAGCGAACGGTCCACGGGTCGGTTGTCCAAGGGGAGGTCCAAGAGGACCTGGTTGTCTTCGGCGGAGAGGGCCGCACGGTTTCCTGAAGCGTCAATGAGCCCGGCGCTACTGACGGTTGACCCGCTGATCCGCGCATTCAGGGTTCCGGCGCCCTGCCCACGGGCTTCGAGGGGGTCCGGCCGGCCGTTCGGGAAGCTGGAGGGTGGCCTGCCGAAATCAGTTGCGCGGCTGGACGCCTGCTCCAATTGCTTGTCCAACTGACGGTTGAACACCATGTCCATGGACGCATAGCTGACTACGCCCACCGCCCCGCAGATGGCAACGAGCAGTGCCATGGCTACGAGCACCAGGCGGGTCCGCAAATGCCAGGTGGATGGGTCCAGCCAACTCCGCTGCGTCTTCCTGGCGACCCCTGAGAGTGTGGTCAAGGCTTAGTCCGCGGGCTTGATGACGTAGCCTGCGCCACGCACGGTGTGGATCATGGGCGGGTGGTTGGCCTCGATCTTCTTGCGCAGGTAGGAGATGTAGAGTTCCACGATGTTCGCCTGCCCGCCGAAGTCGTAGTCCCACACGCGGTCGAGGATCTGGGCCTTGCTGACCACACGTTTGGGGTTCTCCATGAGGTAGCGCAGGAGCTCGAACTGGGTTGCCGTGAGGGCGATGTCCTCGCCGGCCCGGGTTACCTCGCGGGTGTCCACGTTCAGGGTCAGGTCGCCCACTACGAGTTCTGCGGTGTCCATGGCGGCAACACCGGAACGCTGCACCAAGCGGTGAAGGCGCAGCAGCACTTCTTCCATGCTGAACGGCTTGGTCACATAGTCGTCACCGCCCGCAGCCAGGCCAACGATTCGGTCCTGGACAGCGTCCTTGGCGGTGAGGAAAAGGGCGGGGACCTCCGGGGCGAACGCGCGGATCCGATTCAGGACCTCGACGCCATCGAATCCGGGAAGCATGACGTCCAGCACCAGGACGTCCGGGCGGAAGTCTTTGGCGAGCTTCACGGCCTCGGGTCCGTCGGCGGCCACGGCGACGGACCAGCCGGCCATGCGGAGGCCCATGCTCATGAGCTCGGCAAGGCTCGGCTCGTCGTCCACCACCAGGGCGCGGATGGGGGAGCCGTCCGGGTGGGAGAGCTGGGGAAGGTTGTTGGTCATGGAGTGCGGGGATGCCATGTGACAACTCTCCAATCTGCTGGTTTGCCGGCGCTTTGCCGGTCCTGTGAGGACCCTGTGAAGTCAACACTAGCGAGGTGGGAGTCCTGAAACACGTGAATCCACAGGTCACAGGAGGGACTGCTCCTCAACACAGCTTCCGCACAGCCAGGCAGCAGACTCTGGGGCCTAAGAGGACCATCAACCCCATCTGGAGAACACCATGAACCAGCAGCAGCGCCCCGAAGACCCCACGTCCCCGGCCCCGCAGGGCACCACCCAGCCCGGCGGAACCCGGCCATCGGCGGGGTGGGGAGCTCCGCCGTCGGACCCTTCCGCAGCCGAAAACGGATGGGGAGCTCCGGCGTCGAACACCAACGGCTGGGGCGCTCCGCCCGCGAACGGCTGGGGCACCTCCCTTCCCGGCAAGGACAAGGGAACCCTGCTGAGCCGGTGGACGCTCAAGCGGACCCTCATCGTGGCCGGCGTTGCCGTGGTTGTCGCCGCAGGAACGGCCGCGGGTTTCTACTCCTTGGGTAACGCCGGCTCGGCAGATGCGGCCAATCTTCCATTGGGCCAATCCGGCGGCCTCGGCGCGCAGCAAGGCGTCCCGGGACAGGGCCTCGGACCCGGCGGAACCAGCCAGGACGGCAGCGGGCAAAGCGGAACGGGCCAGAGCGGAACGGGCCAGAGCGGCATGGGCATGCCTGGCCAGATGGGCGGCATGTCGCCCGACGGCTTGGGCATGGCCGGTGGCCTGAACACCGCAATCCATTCGGAGTACGTGGTCCTCCGCGACAACGAATACGTGACCATGGCCGATCAGCTCGGCACGGTCAGTGAGGTCTCGTCCAATTCCCTGACGGTCAAGAGCTCCGATGGATTCACCAAGACGTACGTCCTCAGTTCGGATACAGCCGTGGCCCAAGGCACCAGGCAGCGGGGCAGCACCACCAGCAGCCTGACCATCGCGGACATCAAATCGGGCGCCAAAGTGCGGGTAACGGCTACCAAGGACGGCGACAACTACACGGCCGCATCCGTCCGGCTCACCACTGCAACCACGTCCTCGGGACAGGGCTCGACGTCGGGTTCGGGCACCACTTCCTGACCCGCCGCCCGGCGTGTGGCCCGTTTCTACCGCTTGTAGCAGATTCGGGCCACTAAAATCGAGATGGATTCGAGTTGCGACTGGTCAGTAACTGTTTCAGATCGTGAGATTCCATGGCCGCATGTGCTTGGAAAATTGTGAAGGCCATAATGCACTATTCGTCGAAGAAAGTTCACTCCTCGTTCAATATTTCGGGCATCGGACGAATGGAATGGCGTTCATTTTAGGGACCTGCTGAATTGTGATTTGAGGCACAATACTGCCCCTTGTCTCAGGATGTGGACGTTTCGGCACATTGTTACTTGCGTGTTGCCTTTGTTACGTTGCACACTTCCAATGTGAACAAGAACTCAACAGCACCTGCAGCCGCAGCAATCTGGTCCAGCGCACCCGCTGGCGACGAGACCCGCTGTTGTCGAATGCAAGCCTAACTTTCCACCCCAAAGAAGTTTCAGGCATTCGCCCCCTTGCCCAGCGTTGGGCGCCCCTCCCCAGACTCATTGCGGGGACAACCAGCATTCGAAGCCGCGATGACGGCTATTCACTTTTGAGGTAAGCACTCCATGTCAGTTGCATCCGGATACGTCCACATCTCTGTCCGTAACGCCAATAAGGCCGCTTCCAATGCCGGCCTCCGCCCCGGTTTTGGCAACCGTCCGGGCTATGCCCCCGGTTCCCAGGGCGCCCAGCAGGCACCCGGGTACGTCCCCCAGGGCTACAACCCGAACTCTTACGGCCAGTTGCGCGCAGTACCCACCAACGAACCAGCGCCAATTACTGCGCCCACCCCGGTGGTTGCCCAGACCGAGCGCCTTCGCCCCGTCGCCAACGACAACGTGGCCCGCGGATTCGTTCTCTACATGGGTATTGACGAGGAAACCGCTGCAGCTGCAGGGACGTCCATTGCCAAGCTGGCCCAGGAAATCCGCGCTTACGCACAGTCCCTCGTGACCGGTGCCGAGAGCTACGCCGCAGTCGCTGTTGCGCCGGCCAACGCACCCGGGTCCGCACTCGACGTCGTCCGCTCCACCTTTGGTGACCCCACGGTTGCTGCCCGCCAGCGCACTGAGGCCGCCCGTCCCGCGCCGCAGCAGGAAGCCCGCCCGTCCGGCGTGCTCATCGACCTGGCCCGCCGCGAAGTCCACCTGGACGGCGAATCGCTGAACCTGACGTTCAAGGAGTTCGAACTCCTCAACTACCTCGTGGAGAACGGCACCCGCACTGTGGGCCGCGACGAGCTCCTGGAAGGCCTGTGGCGCAACGCCGAGGAAGTGCCCAACGAGCGCACCATCGATGTCCACATCCGCCGTCTTCGCTCCAAGCTGGGCCGCCTGGCCAACACGGTCCGCACGGTCCGCGGCCAGGGTTACCGCTTCTACGAGCACCCCGAGGTCATTGTTTGGGCTGCTCCGGAATACTCCATCTAGCATCAACGCGCAGAGCGCCCGTCTCCCTTGGGGAGGCGGGCGCTTTCGTATCTGCGCCGGCTTGGCAGCTATAGGGTTGAGGCATGAGCGACCACCACATCAAGCGGCTTGTGATCATGCGGCATGCCAAGGCTGACTGGCCACTCGGCGTCCCGGACCACGAGCGGCCCTTGGAGGAGCGTGGCCACCGCGAAGCGCCCCTGGCCGGCAAGTGGCTCCTGAAGCACAAGATCGTGCCGGACTTCATTTTGTGTTCTTCGGCGCTCAGGACGCGGCAAACCTGCACGTGGGTCTGCGACGAGCTTGGGGAGAAGGCTCCGACGCCCAAACTCGAGGACGGCTTGTACGCGGCGTCGGCCACAGGCATGTTGTCCGTGATCAACCATGTACCGGACACGGTGACCACGCTGATGATCATCTCGCACATGCCAGGCGTCCAGGACCTGGCCATGCATCTGGCTTCCCGCAACTCGGACCATGACGCCTACATGGATGCTGCTACGCGTTACCCAACGAGTGCGTTGACGGTAATGGAAACAGAGAAACCGTGGGCGGAACTGGACGGCCAGGATGCCAGGCTGACGCATTTCAAGGTGCCGCGCCACTAGCCTGTGGACGGGCTGTTGAACCTTGGTTCTAAACGGGATCCGGTTCCGCAAGTTGCGGCAGGCACATGCAGCGGATCTCGAAGACGGGAATGCCCGCAGCCTCCTCGCCGTGGCCGGTGGCAATCAGGTATTCACCGTCGAACATGTACACGGGAAGCTGTGGCGCGAGGTATTCGTTGTAACGGCTCGGGTAGACCCATTGTCCGCGGATATCGAAGGCCGGGAGTGCGTACGTGTCCCGGCGGTTGTGGGCACTGGGAAAGAGCTCATCGTCCACCATGTGGTAGCTGGCCAGCCCATACAGGTGATGGTGGTTCGTGTCCGTGGGAAATAGGATTGCTTCAACTGCCATGGCCCCTCCGAGCGGTTTTGGACCGGCGCATCAGGCGCGCCGGTGGTTAGGTAAGGTTAAGCTAACCTAACCCCGTGGAGAGTGTCGAATGTTCCTCAGTGTGACGTTGCTTGCAGTGGCAGCTCCTGTTGGGCAGCCACCTCGCGGAGCAGGCGGACGGCGTGGCGGATGTTGGGACTCGCCGTCATGGTCTTGCGGTACACAATCCCGACGGCGCGCTGCTGGACTGGATTCACCAAAGGGACGGCCACCACCGCAGATGGGAGCGGCGGACGTCCCAGTCGGGGGACCAATGCCACGGCGACTGCCTGTTCAACCATTGCGACATGCGTTGAAAAGTCGGGATCGTAGACCCGGATATCCGGCACCCGCCCCAGGCCGGCGAAGATCTGCAGCAACGCCTCGTTGCAGATGGCGCCCGCCGGGGTGCTCACCCACGTCTCGTCCAGGAGGTCTTCACGTTCGACGGCGGTCCTCGCCGCGAGCGGGTGGGCCCTGTTGAGCAGTACGTCGGCTTGGTCGAGGCAGAGGTCCTCAAGCACCATGTTCTCCGGGATCACCAGCGGCACGGAATTCCAGTTGTGGACCACGGCGAGCTCGGCCTCGCCGGAAGCGACGCGTTGGACGGCCTCGCGCGGGTCCTCGGCCAGGACGCTGATTTCCAGCGCGGAACCTGCCGACGCCATCCTTCCCAACATGGGACCCACCAAGCCGCGGCAAGCCGTGGAGAAAGCAACCAAGCGGAGCAGGCCGGAAGGCTTCTCCGGATCGGCGAGCAGCGTGGCCTGCAGCTCTTCCAGTTCGCCCAGGATTCGCCGCCCATACCCGGCAAGGGCCAGGCCCCGCTCGGTGAGCAGTACGCCGCGCCCATTTCGTTCCAGCACGGCTACTCCTGCCTGCTTTTCAAGTTTCTTGATCTGCTGGGACACAGCCGACGGGCTGTAGCCCATCACTTCGGAGGCGGCCACTACCGACCCGTGCTGCTCTACTGCCACCAAGGCCCGAAGCGCGGAGATATCAATCATGAAGTAAATCTACGTTGTTTCATGCTGAATTCAACGCTGGTGCTTCATCGAGAATGGAGTCAGAGTTAAGTCGTGAACCTTCGCCATTCTTTGCTCGCGGTCCTTGTCGCCGTCCTTTGGGGCATCAACTTTGTTGCCATCGACCTTGGGTTGCACCCAGCAGGCCACGATGTCCCGCCGCTGCTCTTCGTGGCCTTCCGCTTCCTTCTGGTGGTCTTTCCGTGCATCCTGTTCATCCGCAAACCTGACGTGGGCTGGAAGGCGATTGTCGGCGTCGGGCTTTTCATGAGCGCCGGGCAATTCGGTCTCCTTTACCTGGGCATGGCGTTGGGTATGCCGGCGGGCCTGGCTTCGCTGGTCCTGCAGGCGCAGGTGCTTTTTACCATCCTGCTGGCCTCGCGGATCCTGGGGGAGCGGCCGACACGGCGGCAAATGGTTGGCGTCATCCTGGGCATCGCCGGCTTGGGTGTGGTGGCGTTGGGGCGGAGTGCCGTGGCTCCCGTGCTGCCGCTTATGATCGTGCTTGCCGCGGCCTTGTCCTGGGCCGTTGGGAACGTGGTGGCCCGGCACTCGAAGGCCACGTCCGGGCTGGGGCTGGTGGTCTGGTCCGGTGCCGTGGTTCCGGTGCCGATGGCGGCGCTGTCCTTGGTGGTGGATGGTCCGCAGGCCGTAATCGGAACCATCGTGGATCTGCAGCTGGCCACCATCCTGAGCGCGGTGTATACGGCCGTGTTCGCCTCGCTGATTGGTTACGGGATCTGGAACAGGCTCCTGACGCTGTACCCGAGTTCCGACGTCGTTCCCTTCACGCTGCTGGTTCCCGTGGTGGGGATGACCGCCGCGTGGCTGGTGCTTAGCGAAATTCCCACGCCCGCCGAGATCCTGGGTGGCTTGGTCCTGCTCCTCGGCGTGGCGACGGCGGTGCTGGGAGTGTCCCGCAAACCACCCGTTGTGGGGCCTGCTCTGCGGACCAAAACTTGGGTTTAGGGCGCACAGCGGGCCCCGCAACGTGGAGTTAGCGCTTGGGGGCGGGCTTGCGTTGGGCGGTGGTGTTCGACGGCGGTCGCTTGGCCTGCGTGGCGGCCTTGCCGGACTGCGTGGGGCGTTTGGGTGCGGCCGCCCGGGGCTGGGTGGGTGCGGCGGGGTTAGGGCGTTTGGCCGCGGCTGGCCGGGGTTGGGCAGGTCGCCCCTGGGCAGGCCTACCCTGGGTCGTGCGGCCCTGGGCGGGGCGAGCGGCGGGTCTTTTCGCGGGCACTGATCCGGCAGGTCGCCTGGCGGCGGGACGCTTTCCGGGCCTGGCGGCGCCGGGCTGGGCGCGGGAACCGAAGCCGGGCAACACCGCGCCGAGGAACAAGATCCCCAAAGTCCCCACTCCTGCCAAGGCCGCCAGATAGAAGTAGATGTCCGAATCCTTGCTGCTCACAGCGCTTCCCAGGGCGTTGGAGTCCTGGTTGAAGGCGAGGCCCCACATCCGCAGGAACGCGATACCGAAGCCAATGAACAAGGCGGTACCGGCGGCGGCGAGGAGGACTACAAGGTACCGGCGGCGGTTGAAGACCTGTATCAGGGAGGCCAGGTAGCACGTGAGGATGGCGCCCAGGAGCAGGTACAGGACCACTTCCTCGAGGACGGCGGCGGCCAGGACCAGCAAGCCGAGGGAGACGACAGCGGCAATGATGGCAAGTTTTCCACTGTTCCCCATGTGACGCATGAGGTTAATCATCGCCGACCACGCGGCCGCGCCACGCCGTCGTAGATTGCAGTTGTGTACCGTTGTGCGGCCCGCAGAACGCTCTAAAAGCGAGTCTTAGCGCGCAGAGCGGGCCCGCAACGCTACTTAATGACGTACCCGTGCATGATGGTCATCACCGCGGCGACGCTTTGTTCGCGGGTGCGCTCCGGGTTGTAGGTTTGCCGGTCCAGTCCCACCACGAAGATGGCCCCGAAGATGGCGGCTTCCAGGCTTCCCCGTGCAATGGACGTATCCACCGTGTACCCCGAAGCCACGCCCTCCACCGCTGAGCCGATCACGGCAAGGAGTTCACCGCGAAGCTCGGCGAACACTGCACTCCATTCGCCCGGCGCCCGCCAATTTTCGCTGACCCAGAGCCGGGCGAAGGAGGGGTAGTCGTCCATGAACTCCATGGCCTGGCCCACCATGTCCCGCATGGCTTCCAGGGGATCCTCGGTTTGGCCTTCTATGGCCTGCAAGCGTCCCAGCATGATGTCCACGCCGTGGCGCAGCAGTTGCGCGATCAGGTCTGACTTGCTGCCGAAGTTGTAATAGACAGTCCCCTTGGACACGCCTGCTGCGGCCGCGATCTCGTCCACGGTGACCCCGGCTGCCCCTCGTTCGCCGATGAGTTCCATGGAGGCCTCGAACAGGCGCTGCTTGGTGGCGTTGGTGCGTTCGGGCCGGAGCTTCTTCTCTCCAGTTCCCGGCGACGGGACTGGCTCGGCGGTGCTCATACTGCGATCTCCGGCTTCAGGGTCTTCAAGGTCCACACCTTGTGCTTACGGACGGCGAGCGTGGACAGCCCCGCTCCCAGCAAAGTGTAACCAAGCAGGCCAAGCACGGTGGGCCAGATCATGGTCAGTTCTCCGCCGTAGATCAGGTGGCGCATGCCCGTCACCACGTAGCCCATGGGCAGGACCTCGTGCACCACGTGCAAGGGCATGGGCGTGGTCTGCCAGGGGAATGTTCCGCCGGAGGAGACCAGTTGGAGGACCAGCAGGATCAGCACCACGAATTTTCCGGGCGTACCAAGCAGGGCCACGATTCCTTGGATGATGGCACTGAAGGCCATGACAGCGGCCAGCATGAAGAGCCACATTCCGATGGGGTGCGCGGCGTTAAGTCCCAGGCCCAGGTTCACCACGACCGTGAGGATGGTGGCTTGCAACACCGAAACCACGAAGAACGGCAGCCAGCCGCCCACGGCGATCTTCCACGCCGGGGCATTGGACGCCAGGGCCCGCTGGGTGATGGGTCGCATGGCCTGGACCAGCATGAACACGCCAATCCAGAGGGCAAGCGTCAGGAAGAACGGTGCCAGGCCGGCGCCATAAGAGGTGGCCTTGGCCTGCGAGACGTTCTCCACCGCCACAGGATCCGCGATGACCTTGGAGACGTTGCTCTTCTGCTCATCGTTGGGGTTCGGAATGTCGCCCGCGCCCTTGGCCAGCTCGGACGCGAGCGTGTGGGCACCGTCGGACGCCGTGACTGCGCCCGTGGCAAGTTGTCCTGCGCCGTCGTCGAGTTGGCGCGCGCCGCCGTCGAGCTTCACAGCGCCGTCCAGTGCGGTCTGCTGGCCTGTGGCAAGGGTGGATGCTCCGGTGCTGAGCTGGTCCGCGCCGGCGGAGGCCTTCGTGATGGCATCTGTCAGCGCAGGCGTTGCTCCGGCGAGCTTCGCTGCCCCGGCACTGACGGCCGCCGATCCGTCGGAGAGTTGCTGGATCTTGGCGGCGTCTCCGGCCATCTTCGCCTTGGCGTCGGTCACCGGGCTGGACGTGGCGGCGGAATCGAAGTCGGCGAGGACTTTGTCCGCTTGCTCCTGGGTCAACACACCGGCGGCAACCAGCCTCGCGTTGGACTCCAGCACGCGGTTCCGCAGGCCCTTGTCCGCGGCTTCCAACTGCCCGACGACGTCCTGCACTTTCGCGTTCAACTGGGCGTTGCCCGCGGCTACTTGGGCGGCGCCGTCGGCCAGTTTCTGTGAGTCAGCAGGCAACGTGGCGGTCTTGTTCTTCAGTTCCGTGAGGCCGGAGCTCAGTTGGCCCGCGCCCGTGTTGAGCTGGTTGGCACCGTCGCGCAATTGGGTCTGGCCGGCCACCAGTTGATCCGCGCCGGTGACCAGTTGGCTGGTGCCGTCGTGAAGGCTGGTTGCGCCGTCGCTCAGCTTCCCCACGCCATCGGCCAGCTGCCCGGCGCCGTCAGCGGCCTTGACGATGGACGCGTGAATGGTCCCGAAGCCGGTGAGGAGTTGGTTGGCTGTTTCCTCGCCCACTTCCTTGGCCACCGTGGAGTGGACGGCGGTGGTGAGCTTGTCCACGATGGTGCTCAGGAGGTAGTTGTTGGCGTCGTTGGTGGTGACGTGCAGCATGGCCTGGTTGGCGGCGTCGAAGCTGCCGGGGGAGACCAGGTTCGCGGAGAAGTCCTTGGGAATGCGCAGGGCGAACGCGTACTCACCGGTCTTGACGCCTGCGTCTGCTTCCTCGGCGTTGGAGACCTGCTTCCAGTTGAAGACGTGGCCGTCCACGAGGCTGTCGGCTACCTTCTTGCCTGCTTGGAGTTCGGTGCCGTCCTTCGACGTGGCGCCGGTGTCTTCCACCACCAGGGCGGCATCGATCTGGTTGAGGTTGCCGTAGGGGTCCCAGTTCGCGTAGAGGTACACGGCCCCGTACAGGAGCGGCACCATGGTGAGGGCGAGGATGGTCAGCTTGGGCAGGAGCCCGCCGGTCATGCGCTTGAGTTCGGAGCGGGCGAGCCGCAGAACAGTCACTTTGCAGTCCTTTGGAGGTCTTGGTCTTCTTCGTGTTCTTCGGTAACAGCGCTTTCGGGTACGACGGCGGCAACTTCCGTCGCTGCTGTGGGCGCAGCTTCCGCGGGGTCTGGCGCAGCTTCCGCTGCATGGGTCACAGAATTGCCGATCACGGCCGCAGGTCCGTCCCATTCATCCGGAAGGGCGCTGACTGTCGCGACGACGGCAAGCGGCCTCCCGGCGTCGGACGCCAAATCCTGCAGTCGGGGCAGCCAGGCCGCGGGGTCGGCGCTGTGGCGATCGGGGGAGTCGACCACCAAGAGGTCGATCGCGGGGTCGGCCAAGGCAAGGGAAGTCAGCAGTTCCAACCGGCGGCCTGCCGGAAGTTGTTCAATCCAGAGATCGGCGATGTCTTCGAAACGGTTGACCTTCAGCCATGGCTTGCTCAGCAGTGCGCCACGGTAGCGGCGGGGAATGAGGGACAGGTCCTCGGTGACAAGGTCGCGGACGCTCAGGTGCTGCTCGGGCTCGTTGACGCCGGGGGAGTCGATCAACGCGCTCGCGAGCCGGATCTTCTTGGTTTTGGCAGTGCTGTCCCAGGACAGGATTCCGTCGCTGGGCTTCATCCGGCCGCTCAGCGCAAGGGCGAGGGCAGTTCGCTGGTCCTGGCCTTCGCCGGAGATGAGGATGAGCCCGCCTCGCTTTGCTTCGAGCGAGGTAGGGGGCAGGAGGTCGGTCCGGCGGCCGTTGATCTGGAGTTGCTGTGCGGACAGCATGTGATCCCTTCAAGGATGATGGGTTCTGGTCTGCATCGATTCTAACTAAACTGACCAGTCAGTTCAAATAGAGTTCTCTCACTTGCTGCTTCAACCCGGCGTAGGCTTCTCCCATGACTGCCGAAAACTCCCGTGAATTCGATGTGATCGTTATTGGCGCCGGTGCCGTGGGGGAAAACGTAGCGGACAGGGTGGTCCGTGGCGGATTGTCGGCGGTGATTATTGAAAGTGAGCTGGTGGGTGGCGAATGCTCCTACTGGGCCTGCATTCCTTCGAAGGCACTGTTGAGGCCGGGCACCGTCCTGCACGCGGCCCAATTGGTGCCCGGTGCTTCCGAGGCAGTGACGGGAACCGTGGACGCGGAAGCAGCCCTTAAACACCGCGATTGGTTCACCAACAACTGGCAGGACGGCAGCCAGGTTGAGTGGCTGGACAGCGCGGGCATAGAGCTGATCCGCGGCCGCGGGCGCATCACGGGCCCCCGCGAAGTCCAGGTGGATGGCCTGGACGGAAACAGCTACGCCCTCAAGGCACACCACGCCGTGGTGGTCGCCACGGGCTCCACGCCGACCATCCCGGACATCGAGGGCCTGGCAGACGTTCCTTTCTGGACTACCCGTGGTGCCACGGCCGCCAAGGAAGTCCCGCGCAGGATGGTTGTCCTGGGTGGCGGTGTGGCAGGTGTTGAACTTGCCCAGGCCTTCGCGCGCCTCGGTTCGGACGTGACCGTGGTGGCCCGCGGCCGCCTGTTGAGCAGCTACCCCGAAGAAGCCGCCAACCTGGTCCTGGCTGGCCTCCGTGCGGACGGGGTCACGGTTCACGCGCACACGGACGTCCGGAAAGTGGAGAAGAACGACGACGGTTCGGTCGCCGTGACGGTGGACGGCATGACGCTCCAAGCCGACCAACTTCTGGTGGCATCCGGCAGGCACCCTTCGCTGGCCAATCTTGGCCTGGAAAGCGTGGGCGTCGCTGCGGAGGACGGCAAGCTCCGGCTCACTACGGATCCCAGCGGTTTGGTGGACGGTCCCGCCAGCGATGGCACCAGTGGCCTGTGGCTCTACGCGGCGGGCGATGCCGCGGGCAAAGTGCTCCTGACCCATCAGGGGAAATACGAGGCCCGCGCAACCGGCGATGCCATTGTTGCCCGTGCCCGCGGCCACCTGCGCGGCACCCCCAAACCGTGGAGCTCCTTGGCCCACACTGCCAACGACCACGCCATCCCCAGCGTGGTTTTCACTGATCCCGAGGTTGCCTCAGTGGGTCCCTCACTGGAGCAGGCGTTGCTGCAAGGGAAGAATGTGACCGGGGTGGAACTGCCGATTAACGTCTCCGGGTCCCAGCTGCACTCCTCCGATTACAAGGGCTGGGCGCAGATCGTGGTGGACGAAGACCGCAAGGTGATCCTCGGCGCTACGTTCGTTGGGCCCGGCGTCGCTGAGTTGCTGCATTCGGCCACGATTGCGATCGTCGGAGAGGTTCCGCTGGATCGCTTGTGGCACGCCGTGCCGTCGTATCCGACCATCAGCGAAGTATGGCTGCGGCTGCTGGAGAAGTACGGGCTCTAGCCGCCCCGCAACGCGTGGTCAGGCGTGCATTGCTCCCTTGAACCAGCCTGTGATGGTGGCCGGGTGGGTGATCGCGGTGCCCACCACCACGGCGAAGGCGCCGGCGTCCAAGGCTTGGCGGGCTTGGGCGGGGGTGTGGATGCGGCCCTCTGCGATGAGCGGCTTTCCCAAATCCGCCGAAGCAATCTGTGAGAGCAACTCCAGGTCCGGGCCGCCGGTTTTGGGGCGCTCGCCGGTGTAGCCGGCAAGGGTGGTGCCAATGAGGTCGGCGCCCGCCTCAACAGCAGCAACGGCGTCCTCGAAGGAACCACAGTCGGCCATCACCAGTGCATGGGATTCCGCATGGATTCCGGCCACGGTGTCAGCCAGGGAGAGCCCGTCCGGTCGGTGCCGCCGGGTGCCGTCGACCGCCACAACATGCGCTCCGGCGTTGGCAACGGCCAGGGCGTGCCGGAGGGTTGGGGTGATGAAGACGCCGTCGTGCCCGTCCTTCCAGAGGCCAATCACCGGAACCTCGACGGCGGTACGAGTGAACTGCACGTCAGCCAGGCCTTGGACGCGGATCGCCGCAGCACCCCCGATCACCGCCGAGGCAGCAACCTGGCCAGTGGTTCGGGGATCGCGCATCGGTTCGCCCGGGTATGCCTGGCAGGAAACGATGAGCTGGGAACGAAGGGCCTCGAGGCTTTCGGACGTGAGAATCACAGGTTTCTTCCTTAGCTAAGTACAAGTTTCGCGGCGCCCACTATGGCCGCGGAGTTGCCGAGGGTTGCACGGACAACGGGGACAGCAGCCAGAGGTGCAAGGAGTTCCTGGCGCAGCGCGGCTTCCATGGGTTTCCACCACAGCTCACCTGCGTCTGCGAGGCCGCCTGAGATGACCACGGTTTCGGGATCGAGGATGTTGATGAGCCCGCCCACGGCCTGTCCGGCGGCGGTGGCACCCAGTTCGATGGCGCGGGAAGCAGCGGCGCGGTCATCCGCGGAGCCAGCGGCAGCACCGGCGTCGTACTCCGCAGCGGCCGGACCGAACGCGAGCGCAAACACACCGCGGGTGTCCGCTGCCGACCAAGGCGAACCGCCGAACCGGAGGTAGGCCTCATGGATGGCTGGCCCCGAGGCAATAGCCTCCACATGCCCGGAACCACCGCACACACAGGACAGCGTACGGCCATCATGCACAGCCAACGGCGAGGCAAAATGCCCCACGTGCCCGCCCACAAAACGGTGGCCCAGAACAGGGGAACCGTTCAGCACTATGCTGCCACCGACGCCCGTCCCGAACGCCACCATCAAGGAACTCGAGGAACCTGCGGCGGCACCCAGCCAGGCTTCGCCGAGGGCGTGGGCGTGGACATCGTTGACGGCGTGGAGGGCCGAGGCCGGAAAGGAAAGGCGCGAAGAAAGCCCGGCCGTCAAGGCAGTCCCCGCCCAGCCCAGGATCGCATCGGTGGCGGACACCACGGATCCAGTAACAGCATCAATGACCCCCGCGGAGCCGATGCCGACGCCGGACACTGTCAGTCCGGCGTCGGCAGCGCCCTCCACCAAACCCGCGATCAACGCTGCGGTGGCATCAAGGATCGCCTCGCCACCGGCCCGGTTGAGGGTCGGAATAGTGTCCGACATCAACACCTCGCCTGAGGAGGAGACAACCCCGGCAGCAGTCTTGGTGCCGCCCAGGTCAACGCCGATCACATGGGTCATGGAAGAGGTCATTGAAGGTTAGACCAGCCCGTTGCGTTCCAGGATGGCGCGGATCGCAGCCGTTTCGGTCCCGTTCAGGGACAGCATGGGCTGGCTCATGGTGTTGGACTCGATGATGCCCATGACCTGCAGTGCGGTCTTGAAAGCGCCCAGGCCAGCGGCGCCGCCGGACACGCGGCCGTTGGGGGTGTAGACGATCTCGAAGACGTCGGCCAAGCGGTCCTGCTCCCGGGCCGCCAAAGCCCAATCGCCGGCCTGCGCAGCGTCGAAGAGGCGGCGGTAGCCGGCCGGGTCCACGTTGCCAAGGCCCGGGACAACGCCCTGCGCGCCGCCCAGGAGGGCGCCGTCCACCACCACTTCGTGACCCGTGAAAATGTCGAAGTTGGGGATGTCCTTGGCAGCAAGGAGGAGTTGGCGGAAGGAGACGTCGTCGCCAGAGGAGTCCTTCACGCCGACGATCACACCGTCGCGGCCGAGGCGTACCAGGAGGTCGGTGGGCAGCTTGAAGTGCGTGCGGACGGGAACGTCGTAGGCGAAGATGGGCTTTTGGATAGCCTCGTGGATGCTGCGGAAGTGGGTCTCGGTTTCCGCGACGTTGCCGATCGCGTAGTACATGGAGGTCACCACGATCGCGTCTGCGCCGAGGTCCACCACCTTGCGGGCTTCCTCGATGACGCGGTTGGTGGTTTGCTCGTTCGCGCCCACGATCAAAGGAACTGCGCCGGCGTTGGCGTCGGCGATGGTGGAGACCACCAGTTCACGCTCGGCGTTGGTCATGTAGGGGACTTCGCCGGAGGAGCCCAGCACGAACAGTCCGGATACACCGCCGTCGATCAGGTGTTTGGTGACGTTCTTCAACGACTGGGTGTCGATGCTGCCATCGGCGTGGCGGGGCGTGATGACCGGGGGAATGACGCCCTGGAACTGAGTGGACACAGAAATCTCCGTTGTTTGTATCTTGTGAAGGGAAAAGCTAGATGTGGAGCAGGCTGGGCGCGGCGCCCAGGAGCTTCCGCGTGTAGTCGTTGCTGGGATTGTCGAAGACCTGCGCGGCTGTGCCTTGTTCGACGATCTTGCCGAAGTACATGACGCAGATCCGGTCCGAGACGTAGCGGACGGTCTGGATATCGTGCGAAATGAACACCATGCCCAGGTTCAGTTGCGTCTTCAGGTCGGACAGCAGGTTCAGCACCTGTGCCCGGACCGAAACGTCCAGGGCTGACGTCGGCTCGTCCGCCACGATGATGTCCGGTTCCAGCGCCAGTGCCCGGGCGATCGCCACGCGCTGGCGCTGGCCGCCGGAAACCTGCGACGGCGTCACTTCGGCCGCCGATTGCGGGAGACCAACCAGCGCCAACAGTTCGCGGACCTTGGCGGCGCGGCTGGAAGCGTTGCCGACGCCGTGGACCTGCAGGGGATCGGTCAGGATGTCCTGGATGGTCATGCGCGGGTTCAGGGCCGTGGACGGATCCTGGAACACCACGGAGACGGAACGGCCGAACTCGCGGCGCATGGCTGCGCTGCGCTTGATGGCCGGCTTTCCGTGGAACAGGACACCGCCCGACGTCGGGGGCTGGAGTCCCACGAGCACTGACGCGAGGGTGGACTTGCCGCAGCCGGACTCGCCAACGATTCCAACGGTTTCGCCGCGGCTGATGCTGAAGTCCACGCCGTCGACGGCCTTGACGATGTTCGGCCGGAACAGGCCACCGGTGCGTGCCCGGTGATGGACCTTGACGTCCTTGAGCTCAATCACTGGCGTGGCACTCACTTTGCGTCCTCCTTCAGGTGGCTCGCCCAGTAGTGGTCGGCATCGTCACCGTTCGCCGACGCGACAGTGGTGAGGACCAGTTTCTGGTGGGGATCGGCGTCGGGCCGCAACGAGCGGGCCGCGAAACGGTCGCCCGTGGCGAAATCGCGCGGCGACGGGACCGTGCCGGGGATCTGGTGGAGCCGTGTGGCGTCGGCTTCGATGGAGAGCACGGCGCCGAGCAAGCCCCGGGTGTATTCGTGCTTGGGATTCTGCAGGAGTTCCGAAGCTTGTGCGGATTCCACCACTTGGCCGGCGTACATCACGGTGATGCGGTGGGCCAGGGAAGCCACCAACGCGAGGTCGTGGCTGACGAACACCATGGCGAATCCGAGCTGCTCGCGGAGTTCGTTGAGGAGGTCCACAACCTGCTTCTGGACCGTGACATCCAGGGCAGTGGTGGGCTCGTCGGCTACCACGATCTTCGGCGAACGGGACAGCGCCATGGCAATCAGTACGCGCTGGCGCTGGCCGCCGGAGAGCTCGTGCGGGTAGCTGGCCAGGGTCCGGACAGGATCCAGCTTGACCATTTCCAACAGCTCCGCAGGCGACTTGCGGCCCCCGCGCTTGGTGAGCTGTTCCATCTGCTCCTTGATCTTCATGGACGGGTTCAAGGAACTCAACGCGTCCTGGTAGACCATGGCGATCTGCTCACCGCGAAGGCCAACGTAGGCTTTCGGGTTGCTGTGCTTGGTGTTGGCGTCCAGGAGTTCCTTGCCATCGAACTTGATGGATCCGGTGACCTGCGCCGTCTTCGGGAGGAGGCCCATGACGGCCAGTGAGGTGATCGACTTGCCGCAGCCGGACTCGCCCACCAGCCCCATGGTTTCGCCCTCCCGGACCGTGAAGGACACGTTGTCCACGATCGCTGTTTCGCCGAAGCGGCCAGGGAAGCGGATGGACAGGTTCTTCACTTCAAGGACGTTGCGTGCGCCTGCCTGTACCTGCGGGAGGCGGTCGGTGCGCTTCGCTTCGATTTCTGCCAGCAACGCAAGTTCCCGGTCCAGGAGGAGGTGCGGGTTGGCGGCGGCGGTCCGAAGATCGGTGAGCAGGCCTGACTGGCCACGCGCGTCGCTGAACGTATCGCCGGAAGCCGCCCGTACGCCGTCGAGCTCGTGTTCCTCAACAACGGAAGGCTGGGCGACTGACGTTGCCACCTCGGTGTCCACGGTGACGGAGGCGGAGGAACCGTCGTCGTCCTTCACCACGGGAGCCCGGCGAAGCTTGGGGTTAACCATCGCGTCGGTGAGGCCCTCGGCGAGGATGTTCAAGGACAAGACGGTCAGCAGGATGGTGAGGCCCGCGAAGGTGGTGGCCCACCAACCGCCGGACAGGACCAGGTTGCGGCCGTAGGAGATCACGTTGCCCCACGACGGAGCAGGATCCTGCACACCGGCGCCCAGGAAGGAGAGGGAGGCTTCGAGGATGATGGCGTCGGCCACCATGACGGTTGCGAACACCAGCACGGGAGCGGCAGTGTTGCGGACAATGTGCTTGACCAGGATGTAGAACCGGCCGGCACCCATGACCCGCTCTGCCCGGACGTAGTCTTCGCCGTACTGGGCCAGGACGTTGGCGCGGACCACGCGGGCCAGTTGCGGGGTGTAGATGATGGCGATCGCGATGATGATGGTCGGGACCGAGTTGCCGAACGCCGCCAGGAGTACTGCTGCCAGGGCGATGCCCGGGAAGGCCATCAGGATGTCCATGATGCGCATGATGATCTCGTTCACGGACTTGCTGGACGTCGCGGCGAACGAACCCAGAAGTGCGCCCACCAGGATCGCGAGGCCCACGGCGCCGAGGCCGATCATCAACGAAGACTGCGCGCCGAACAGGAGCCGGGAGAAGATGTCACGTCCCAGGCGGTCCGTGCCGAAGAAGTGTTCGGCGCCGGGAGGCGTGGCCGGGATGAAGGTCTCCAGCGGATCATGTGGTGCCAGGACAGGAGCCAGGATGGCCGCGAGGGTAATGAGGATGAGGAAGGCCAGGGCGATGCGGGAGCCCCAGGGCAGGGCTTTGAAACGAAGGCCCGGGGCGCTCAGCCGTTCTGCGAGCTTGCTGCGCATGAGCTATACCGTCCTGATTCGGGGATTGATGAGCAGGTAAAGAAGGTCCACCACGATGTTCACCAGAACGAACGTGACCGAGATGGTGAGCACCACGCCCTGGACCAGGTTGACGTCCAGGTTGGTGATGCCGTTGAGGATCAATTGGCCCATGCCGGGCAGGGCGAAAATCATTTCAATCACGACGGCGCCACCCAGCAGGTAGCCGACGCGGAGTCCCAGCACGGTCACCGGGGTGACGAGCGCGTTGCGAAGGACGTTCTTTGACACGACCTCGCGGTAGGGGACACCGTTGCCGATCGCTGTGCGGACGTAGTCGCGGTCCAGCTCTTCCACCATGGAGGTCCGTACCACGCGGATCAGCGAGGCGGACACGGGAATGCCGAGCGCCAAAGCCGGGAGCGCCATGGAGTTGAGCCAACCGCCAAAGCCGGATTCCGGCGTCGCGATTCCGCCTGAGGGGAACATCGGGTTCTCGCCCAGCGCGAACCACTGGATGAGCAGGATGCCGAGCCAGAACGACGGCGTGGCGATCGCGGCAATCGAGAAGACTCGGACCAGCTGGTCCTGCCACTTGTCGCGGTAGAGGGCGCCGAGGATGCCGAACGCCAGCGAAAGCACAATGGCGATGAGCACGCCCAGGAACGTCAGCTGCAATGTCAGGGGGAAGGCCGAGCCGATCATCGAGGCGACGGACTTGGCAGGGGGAGTGGTGACCCCGAGATCGAACTGCAGGAGCTTGCCGAGGAAGCGGAAGTACTGCAGGACCAGGGGATCGTTGAGGCCATTCTCCTGGCGGTACTGCTGCTTCGCTTCTTCGCTGGCGCCGTCACCGAGGGCCGAGCTGGCCTGGTCGCCGGGAGCGGCCTGCAGGACGAGGAAGACGAGCAACGTGATGCCCAGGATCATCAATGGCAAGGCTGCAAGTCTGCGGCCAAGCAGACGCAATATCGTGACCAATTTGTTCTCCGGTTGGTTGGAAATTTCTTGGCTTGCGGGGCCCGCTCTGCGTGCTAAGTGGGGGTTTTAGCGCGCAGAGCAGGCCTCACAAGGCTTAGGCAGTTCGTCCGACGTCGACGAACGACAGGCCCGTGGTGGGCAGCGGCTTGAAGCCGTTGAGCTTCTTCTCGTCCCACGCACTGGGGAGCTGGCGGTGGAAGATCGGGTAGAGCGGAAGTTCCTCGGAGACCAGGTCCACGATTTCGCCCACGGTCTTCTTGGCTGCGTCGCCGGAGGCCTGCGAACCCTTGTTCATGAGGTCCTGCAGCTTGGTGCGCTCCGGAGTGGTCCAGAAGGCGCGCTTTTCCATCCAAGTGGCTCCCGAGTAGAACCAGCTCAGGAGCAGGTCCGCGTCGTTGCCGAAGACGGACGGATCGCCGGGGGCAGCCACAACGGTGTAGTCGCCCTTGCCCACACGGTCGCTGTACAAGGCGCCTGACTGGAGGTTCTTGACGGTGACCTTGACGCCGGGGATCTTGTTCCAGGACTCGAGGATCAGCGGAGCCACGTCCTTGACCCACGCGGTGTCCGTGGTGAGCAGTTCGAATTCGAGGTTGCTGACCCCGGCCTGCTTGAGCAGGTCTGCAGCCTTGGAGGCGTCGTAGCTGTAGACGTTCTTGGCCTTGACGTAGTCTGGATGGCCTTCCTGGAAGTAGGAGCTCGCGGCCTTGGCGTTGCCGAAGAGGGCCTTCTTGATGATGGCTTCCTTGTCCATGCCGTAGTGCAGGGCCTGGCGGACCAGCTTGTTGTCGAACGGAGCCTTGGCGCAGTTGAACATGAGGAACAGCAGGCCGAAGGACTGGACGGATTCAACTTTGACCTTGGACTTCAGGCCGTCGACGTCCAGGTAGGGAACATCCTCAATGGCCTGCACACGGCCGGATTGGACTGCGGTGACGCGGGCAGCGGCATCGGAGAGCAGCAGCCAGTTCATGCCCTTGGCCAGCGCGGGCTTGGGGCCGTTGTAGTCTGCGAACGCTTCGAACACGATCTTGTCGTCCTTGACCGCGGACACCAGCTTGTAGGGACCGGAGCCCACCGGCTTGGCGTCGAAGGCCTTGAGGTCGGTGGCGAGTGCCTTGGGGACGATCTTGACCACGGAGATGCGCGGGCCGAATCCGGGGAAAGCGTACTTGAGCGTGAATTCCACGGTCTTCGCGTCCACCGGCTTGACGTCCTGGATGAACGGAATGAACTGGGAGAACAGGGACTTGTTGGCCGGATCCATCACGCGGGTGAAGGAGAAAGCGACGTCCTCGGTGGTGACAGGGGAGCCATCGTGGAACTTGGCGCCGTCGCGGATGGTCACCTGATAGGTGGTGTCGTTGACCTTCTTGGGGTCCGAGGCCGCGAGGGCGTTGTACGGCTGGCGGGTGGCCGGGTGCAGTTCGATGAGGCCTTCGAAGATGTGCAGGTTGGCGGCCATTGGAGTTGCGCCGGAGGAGCTCAGCGGGTCGAAGCCGGTGGAGAGGGCGTAGGAGATTCCCGCCTCGATGATGAGGTCCTTGTTCACCGCCGCCGTGTTGCTTGCGTTGCTGGTGGTGGTGCTGGCAGCGCCGCCGCACGCAGAAAGGGTCGCCGTGAAGGCGGCTGCTGCACCAACTGCGCCGCTTAGCTTCAGGAAGTTCCGGCGGCTGGCGTCGTTGACCAGCGGCAGGCTGTGGATCGTCTTGCTCATAGGGTGCCTCACCATTCGAGTTTCGTGGGTTATCGGATGTAGGACGTCCGATGCTCGTATGGAAACTGTAAGGGCGGTCACAACGGAACGTCAAGCGGGAGTCGGGTGCCGGGGGAGCTGGCGGGGCCTCCGTGACCGGCGGTACAGGCCAGTATTGGCGGGAAATCCGAGGAATTCCCGCTACATACTTATAAAGGACGTGGGACATCCGATATTGTATGTTGCGAGTCACTCATTCTGCGGTGGGCGCTAAGCTCGCCTCAATATTAACACCGCACCTTCATCCGGTCTTGGCCGGTCGGGTGCATTGGCAAGGAGAGCGCCATGACAACTTCCGGTGTGGTTCCGCAAGCGCGGTTCAGTGCACAGGCACGCCTGCGTGCTTTGCAGTCGGACATTATGGAGCTGATCCTCGAACGCGAACTCGAAGCCGGCGATCCCTTGCCCACGGAAAGCGAGCTGTCCGTTGCCCTGGGCGTCGGCCGGAACACGCTCCGTGAGTCCCTGAAGGTGCTCCAGGCTCTGGGTGTCATCGAGATCCGCCACGGTTTCGGCATGTTCGTGGCCCCCAGCAACTTCGATGCACTGGCCGATGGCCTCACGTTCCGCGGCCGGTTGTCGCTGCGGCACCAAGGTCTCGAAGCCCTGCAATTGGTGGATGTCAGGCAGGCGCTCGAATCCGGACTCATCGGCACGTCCATCGATGTCATGACGCCCGAGCAGCTTGCCTTGATCGAGGAAGCCGTCAAGCAGATGGAAGACCTGGCCGCCGCCGGCGAGAACTTCGTGGCCGCCGACGCGGAGTTCCACCGCCGCCTCTTCGAACCCCTCAACAACGAACTCCTGATCAACCTCATGGGCGTCTTCTGGAAGGTTTACCGGAAGATCCATGTAGAGATCGGTGCGGGCAACGAGGATCTGGTGAAGACCGCGGCCATCCACCGCAACATCTACGCCGCAGTTGCTGCCGGGGACAAGGTACTCGCCGCTGAGCTCCTGAATCGCCATTTCGACGGCATCCGCCGCCGCATCAGCGAGGCCGTTGGCGAGTAGCGCACGCAAACGCAAGGGCCGCCGTCGTACTTGGCCCCCAACTGGGTCGCAGTTCACGTCGTTCCCAGCGCTGAGAACGACCTGATCTGCTACTTACTTGGGTGCTAGCCGCGCCAGCCGGCCACGAGGACTGAGCGCAGGTAGTCGTAGCGGAAGTCGTTGATGTCTTCACGTTCCGAGAGGGACGCGATCCTGTGGGGGAGGGCCGTGCCTGTCAACGCGCCGACGCCAAAGAGGTACGCCCATTCGTGGAAACCCGGCGGCTTGTCCGGCAATGCCTGGCGCATCACTATGATGAAGTCCCGCGCCATCGGGTCGAAGTATTCGGCGAGGATGCCGCGCTCATGGGCGGTCGGATCTGAGGCTTCGCGGAGGACCAGCCGCGCGAAGAGCTTCCCATCCGGCGTTTCCTGCGCCTTGAGCGTGGGCAACAGGAACGCTTCAACAATCCGTTCGACGGCGTCACTCGCCGAGGTGTCGACGGCGAGTACCTCCCGGCGGCGTTCCTCGTTGAGGTGTTGGTACCGGGCGAACACTGCCTTGTAAAGATCCAGCTTGGTGGCGAAGTGGTAGATCACCAGCGGTGCCGTGGTGCCAATTTCCTCGGCGACGGCCCGCATGGTGGTTGCTTCGAAGCCGCGGTCCGCGAACATCCTGACGGCGACATCCAGGATCTGCTCGCGCCGCCGCGTTCCTGCGGTGTTTCCCTGCACTTCTGTGGACATGTTTTCCAGCCTATAGCTCCGTGGGTTCCGTGGGCGTTGACACAAACTGAATGGGTGTATAAATTCTAGTCCAGCAGAAACTGAATGGGTGTCTAAGTTTGTTTCTGCTCCGGGCAACGTCGCCCGCTTCAGAAGGGATCCCCGCCATGAAACGTGGAACCAAATGGTTCATCCTCATTGGGTCGTTCGTCATCTACCTCTTTGATGCCCTGGAAATCGCAGTGCTCTCCTTCGCGTTGCCAGCCATCAGCGCCGAGTTGGGGCTGACGCCTTTGGCGGGAGGTTTGCTGGCCACCGCCACGCTCCTGGGCATGGGGTGTTCCAGCGTGATCACGGGCTGGCTGGCGGACAACCGCGGCCGCCGATTGGCCCTGATCGTGTCCATGGTGGTCTTTGTGGCACTGACCTCCGCGCTGTTCGTGGTGCCCAACTACGGCGTGTTCGTAGCTTTGAGGTTCCTTGCGGGCATTGGCTTGGGTGGTGTGTGGTCCGTTCTGTCCACCTACATCGTCGAGTCCTGGCCACCGTCACAGCGCGGGCGGGCTGTCGCTTTCGTCCTCGCGGCCTACCCATTGGGCGGGGCAAGCGCGGCTTTGATTGCTGGCTTCTTCATGCCGGATTGGCGGCTGCTGTTCCTGGTCACCGGGTTGTCGGCGCTGGTTCCGTTGCTGATGGTGGTGTTCTTCTTCCCGGAGTCCAAAGCCTGGCTCGTCGAGCGGGCGGCGCGTTCGGCCGTCGTCGGCCGCCCTGCCAGCGTGACCGCACGGGAACTGTTCACTGGTCCATACCGGCGCCGCACCATCATTGCCACCTTGGTGGCTGTCTGTGCGTTTATTGGTTTCTATGGCGCTTCCACGTGGCTGCCCAGCTACCTTTCGAGCGAGCGGGGACTGGACCCACGGCAAGTGAGCTTTTTCATGACAGTACTGAACCTGGGCATGTTCCTTGGGTACCTCGCTTTCGGTTGGGTGGCGGACAAGATCGGCCGCCGCAACGCGATCATTCTTTCCCTGGCAGGAACGGGTGTGCTGATGCCTCTCTACGGACTGGTCACCCACCAGTCAGTCCTGCTCTGGATGGGGCCGCTCTATGCCTTCTTCATGACCTTCGCCGGGCTTTTCGGTTCCTACCTCGGCGAGCTCTACCCAACCCGGATCCGCACCACGGGTGCAGGGTTCTGCTTCAACATTGGCCGTGGTATTGCCGCGTTCGCACCGCTGGCCATGGGCGGAATCGCTGCCTCGTGGGGCTTCTCTTCCGGTCTCATCCTCTCCGGGGCGGTGTTCTTGCTGGGCGCCTGCCTCATGTTCTTCCTGCCGCAGACGCACACTGCTGCTGTCGCCGAAATCCATCCAGACAAGGAACCCGCAACACATGCCTAAGCTCGTAGACCTTTCCGTGAGCCTCAGGGCCAACATCGCCTCCGACCCGCCGGGCCTGACCCCGGAGATCGAATACTTCGGCCATCAGGAAACCGCCCGCGATCTGGTCTCCTTCTTTCCCGGCATGACCGAGTCCGACCTGCCCGGAGGGGAAGGCTGGGCCATCGAACGCGTCACTGCCACCACGCACACAGGAACGCACCTGGATGCCCCCTACCACTACGCCTCCACGATGGACGGCGGCGCCCGGGCCATCACCATTGACGAGGTTCCGCTGGAATGGTGCTTCGGCAGGGGAGTGAAACTGGACTTCCGGCATTTCGACGACGGCTACGTGGCCACAGCGTCGGATGTGGAAGCGGAACTGAACCGGATCGGCCACGAGATTGCACCGGGCGACATCGTGGTGGTCAACACCGCTGCCGGCACCCGCTACGGCTTGGACGACTACCTGTCCACAGGATGCGGAATGGGCCGTGAAGCGACGCTCTACCTGACAAGCCGAGGTGTCCGAGTGACCGGTACCGATGCCTGGAGTTGGGATGCCCCGTTCATCCATACGGCCAAACGATATGTGGAAAGCGGAGATCACTCCCTGATCTGGGAGGGCCATAAAGCAGGCATGGAGATCGGCTACTGCCACATCGAAAAGCTCAGCAACCTCGAGGTCCTTCCGAGCACTGGCTTCCAGGTCTCCTGCTTCCCGGTGAAGGTCCACGGTGCGTCGGCCGGCTGGACCCGTGCCGTCGCAATCCTGGACGAGGAGGTTGCGAGGTGAAGTTCTTCAGGATGGTGCACGACGGCGTACCTCGCCTTGGGCTGGCCGACGACGGTTTGGTTTCGGGCCGGCTTTACCCGGAAGGCCTTGAGGCCTTCGACGTGATTGCCTGGCCCTGGCAGTCCTCCACTGGTGCACTGGTGGACCTGCAGGACGCCGAGCTCCTGCCGCCGCTTGAGGTCACGAGCATCCGGGACTTCATCACCTTTGAGCAGCACACGGTGGGTGCCCTCCGCTCCGTTGCTCCGGACAAGGGCATCCCCCAGGCCTGGTACGACGCTCCCGCGTTCTACTTCACGAATCCGCACGCGGCCATTGGCCACAACGCCACCGTCCCGATGGCACCGGGAACCCGGCAATTCGACTTCGAACTGGAAGTAGCCGCAGTGATCGGCGCCGACGGATACAACCTCTCAGTGGACGAAGCCGAGGAACACATCGTCGGTTACATGATCCTGAACGACTGGTCGGCCCGGGATCTGCAGCGGGCCGAGATGGCTGTGGGACTCGGACCCGCGAAAGGAAAGGACACGGCCACCTCGCTGGGCCCCTTCTTCGTTACCAAGGACGAGGTTGCGGATGTCACCTCGGATGGATTCCTGGATCTTGGCGTGAGCGTGTCCGTTAATGGGGAACTCCTGGCCACGGATTCCCTGGCCAACATGGCGTGGAGCTTCGCTGAGTTGGTGGCCTATGCCAGCCGCGGCACGTGGGTGCGGCGAGGAGACGTCCTCGGTTCCGGTACCAGCGGTGGCGGATGCCTGGCCGAGTTCTGGGGTTGGCACGGTTCGGTCTCGCCACCTCCGTTGAAGATCGGGGACGTCGTAAGCCTGACGGTGGAGCGGCTCGGGACCCTGACCAACGTGATTGGTGAGGCTGCGCCCTTTCATCCCGTGCCGCGCGCCCGCCGCAGGGCCTACGCCCCGCCAACGCCGTTCGCTCCGGGCGCCTGAGCTGCGCGGCACCCAGCCGTATCTGTATTCAAAAGGCAAGGGCCGCCGTCGTACTTCCGCAAAAGTACGACGGCGGCCCTCGTCTTAGCGTCCCGGCCGCCCCAACTGGGTCGCAGTTCAGGCCGTTCCCAGCGCTGGTAACGACCTGAACTGCGACCCAGCGTGTGAGCGCCGCTGGCGCGCCGTGGGGCCGGGAAAGTATGCGGGGTGGCTCGCCAGGGCTCTGGCGGGCTCTGGCCTTCCGGGTAGATCATTGGACTGTCCGTCTCGG